>JAHFDT010000278.1 GCA_023248875.1 Myxococcales bacterium
CGACCGAGGCGTAATGTACCCGTCGGAAGCCGGGGCATCCCGGCTA
The DNA here is from genome assembly GCA_023248875.1 of Myxococcales bacterium. Taxonomy (GTDB): domain Bacteria; phylum Myxococcota_A; class Polyangia; order Palsa-1104; family SHYY01; genus JAHFDT01. Next base: position 47 of record JAHFDT010000278.1, read on the forward strand.
GCCGCGTTGCTCGTCGCTCGCGTACCCTTCAGGTATGCCACGCTCCTCGCGCCTTGCCATCCGGGCGCCCCGGACTTCCTGGGTGGGTGCATTACGCCTCGGTCGGAGCACTAGTCCCGGCGCCGCAAGTGCCCTCGATCCAGCTCTTTCTCGATGATGAACTGCTGGCCGAAACGGTGCTCACTCCAGTGACCCCATCGGCGCGCGCCTTTGGCCATGTCTATTGCCGCTGGCTGCGCCACGGCGAAATCGAGCCCGGCTTCGACCTGACCGAATTTGCACCACCTTCGCCCGGGGAAAAATACCAGCGGGTCCTATCGCGGTCGCTGCCCGTCGGAAGTGTCGTCAGCTATGCGATCACTGTGCATCCTGCTGTTCGATCAACCGCTGGGTGGTAGCATGTTGGGGGCGGACGAGCACCAGGTCGGGCGAGCCCTGTTCGACGATGCGGCCGCTGTCGAACACCATCACCGCGTCGGCAAAGCGGGCCAGCCAAGGGTCGTGGGTGACGACCAGCTGGGTGACGCCGGTCTTTCGGACATCGCTGAGCGTCGCAACCACCTCGCGGCGCAGGGCGCGATCGAGGGCGCTGGTGGGCTCGTCGTAGAGCAGTACCTTGGGCTCCATGGCGAGCGCACGGGCGATGGCGACGCGCTGGCGCTGTCCACCCGAAAGGCGATCGGGAAAGGCGTGGGCATGGGATTCGAGCCCGAGTTGCCGCAGGAGGCCGAGCGCACGCTGGGCAGCGTCGCGGCGGCGCAGGCCGCTGACTCGCATGGGGGCGAGGGTGCAATTGTCGAGCGCCGAGAGGTGCGGAAACAGCTCGTGCGACTGAAACACCAGCCCCGCACGGCCCCCCTGGATCGCCACGGAACCTTCATCGAAACGCTCGAGACCGCATAGGCAGCGCAGCAGTGTGCTCTTTCCCGAGCCACTGGGGCCCAGCAGCGCTACCAGCTGGCCGGTCTCCACGGCAAAGCTCACTTCGGCGATGACCGTGTGCGCTCCAAAGCGCTTCGTCAAACGTTCTACTCGGATCATCGGACGCCTTTGCGCAGATGGCGGCCGAGGCGTGCTTCGGCATAGCGCGCCAATTGCGAGAAGGGCAGCCCGATGGCGAGATAGTAGAGCGATACGATGAGGCCGAGACCGAGATGGTCACGGGTCGAACTGGCGAGATTCATGTAGGTCTTGTTGAGCTCGGTCATGGTCACGAGCGCCACGAGCGAACTGTCTTTGAGGAGCGCAATGAAATCGTTGGTCACCGGTGGAATGGCGACGCGCAAGGCCTGTGGTGCGACGACGAATCGGAGCGTTTGCAAGCGCGACAGCCCCAAGGTGGCCGCCGCTTCGTGCTGCCCGAGCGGCACGCTGGCGAGACCGGCGCGGTAGTTCTCCGCTTCGGTCGATGCGTAGTTGAGGCCGAGTGCGAGGCAGCCCGCCGTGAAGGGATTGAGTTCGATGCCCCATTCGGGCAGACCGAAATAGATCATGATCAGCTGCACCACCAACGGCGTGCCCCGGATGAACTCGATGTAGACGTTGGCCGCCCAAGCGAGCGGGCGGGGGCCAAACGTGCGCGCCAGGGCCAAAAGCGCGCCGAGCACGATGGCGAGCGCCATGGCGGTGAGCGACACCAGGAGCGTGAGCGCGGCGCCGCGCGCGAACAGCAGCAGAAAACCGGGGTAGCGATGCACCAGGCGCTGCCAGAAGGGGGGAACCTTTCCGACAGCAATTCGCCACGTTTCGTAGCTCTCCGCGACACCCGGGGTGTGGAATTCGGGATCGCCGATGAGTGTGGCGGTAGCGGGGTTCCAGAGTCCCCAGCGACGGTAGATCGCCCCCAGTGTGCCATTTTTTCCGAGCTCCGCGAGGGCGTCATCCAGCACCCGCTTGAGCGCCTCGTCGCCGCGCGGTACCGCGATGGCGTAGCGAATTTCGCCGAAGTCGCCGGGTAACATTTCGAGCGCAGGGTCGATGGCCCCGTAGTAGAGCGTCGCCGGCTCGTCGAGCAGCACGCCATCGGTGCGCCCTAAACCGAGATCGCGATAGATATCGTCCTGGCCACCATCGTAGGTGCGGACCTCGGCTCCCGCGCGCCGCAGCAGGAACTCTGCCAGCGAGCTCGGCAAGGTTCCGATGCGGCGGCCCCGGAGCTGTTCGAGGGTGCGGGGTGCCCTGCCATCGCCCCGTCGCACAGTGAGGCGCTGGGGAGCGGTGTAGTAGGCGCGCGTGAAGGTGCAGATGCGCCCCTTTTCTGTAGTGGCCTCGATGCCATTCATCGCGATATCGAAGTCGCCGCGCGCGAGCAGCGGCAGGAGCTGCGCCCAGGGGCCGGCGACGGGATGTGCCGTCACTCCCAGTTGGTGCGCCAGGGCGGTCGCGATCTCGACCTCGAAGCCGATGAGGTGATTGGGATCGACGGGGTCCTGAAACGCATAGGGCGCGCCACCCTGGGGATCGATACCCCAGCGCAGCTGTTTGGTTGCGCGCACCGTTTCGAGGCGGCTCTCGGCATGGGCGGTCGCCGACAAGAACAGAATCAACGCTAGCCGCTTCAACGTGCCTATCCTTCGTCGCGGCGCTTGATGTTGTAGACGCCTTTGCCGGTGGCGACGATACGATCCGGGGCACCGGGTTGAAAACAGCGGATATCGGCCACCCCGACGCGGTTGCCGACGCGCACGACAGTGGCCTCGGCGATCAGGCGCTCGGCACCCCCCGGAAACAGGTAGTCGACGCGCAGGTCGATGGTAGAGATGCGGTCATCGACGCCCACCTGGGTCCAGACCGCAAATCCCCCGGCGGTGTCGATGAGGGTCGAGATGACCCCGCCGTGCAGCGCCGGGCGGGTGGCGTCCCCGATGAACTCGGGGCGGTAGGGAAGCTCGAGCCGAACGAAACCTTCGCGCGCTTCGGCGTTCTCGATGCCCAAGAACTTGTTGAACGGGATGAGGCCCTGGAAGTAGCGGAGCAGATCGGGGGGCGGAACGGGGGCCATCAGCTATCCCAAGCGATCGTGGATGAGGGCACGCAGCATCTGGCCATCGAAGGGCTTTTCGATCCGCTGGTTGGCCACGCGGTCGAGGAACTCCTGCGCGCGTTGGGTAAAGGCGCCACCCGTCAAGAAGATCATCTCCGAGGCCAACTGGGGCGCGGTACGCTGGAGCTCGAGGTAGAGGTCCATGCCGGTCATCACCGGCATCATGAGATCGCAGAGGATGACATCGAAGGCTTTGCCGCGGGCGACTTCGGCGAGGGCCTCGCTCGCACTCTGGACGGCGATCACCTCGTGTGCGGAGCCGAGCGCTCGGCGGATCGAGGCGCCGATCATCGGTTCGTCATCGACCACCAGGATGCGGCCTCGTCGCCCACTAGCGATCGGTGGCGCGGTCTCGGCGGT
>JAHFDT010000279.1 GCA_023248875.1 Myxococcales bacterium
AAAGCCACATCGTCGTAAGCATCGCTATTAAAGCGGGCGACGATCAGCGCCCCGACCTCCCCGGGGAGAGTCACCGGCTGCATCGGGGTGCCAAACGTGCCATCGCCCTTTCCCGGAACGATCGCGATCTGATTCGACGCCACCGCCGTGATCAGATCGAGTTTGCCATCGGTGTCGAAGTCCCCAGCCGCCAAGATGGAGGAGTTGGCCAGCCCAACGTTGACTGCAGGCATGACAGTGAAAACCATGTTCCCGTTGGCGCTGTCGTTGCGGTAGACCAAGACATACTTGTTGGTGCGGACGGCCAGATCCACCCGCTTGCCGGGGTCGTTGGCGAAATCGCCCGCCATCAGTGCGCCCGGATTGGTATCGAGGCTGTCGAATTTAAGGACATATCGGGGCTGAAATTCCGGGCCGCTGGTGCCCGAAAACAGGGAGATCTGCGCACTTCCGGGATGGAGAATGGCGACGTCCGGATGCAAGGCCTCCTGATCGAGTTCAGCGACCACCAGGGGCTGCGGTGTGGCCAGTGTCCCGGGGGCTGAACCGACCGCGGTGAAATCGAGTACTGCATAGCCCGTGCAACTCTTCGCATTGCACGTCAGACACTTCCGACCGCACTCACCGCAGTTGTTCGTATCGGATGTCAAGAAGGTTTCGCAGCCGTTCGGGCCCACGACGCAATCGCCCCAGTCGGAGTCACAGCCATTCTGACAGACCCCGGCCTGGCAGGTGGGCTGGCTATGGAAAGTGTTACAAGGAAAGCAGCTACCGCAGTGCAGGACATCGGTTCCCGGATTGATGCATTGGTGGCCGCAGCACATCTCCGTACTGAAGCAGAGGGGTGCACAGCCCTCGCTAGCGTCCATCCCTCCATCGCCGCCGCCATCGCCGACCGACATCCCGATCATATCGAGGGCTTCGAGATCGACATGTGTGCAAAGGAGATCGAAGGTCCGCGGGATGGTCGTACTGCCCCCCTGGCTGCACCCTTCGGCAATCGCTGTTTTTCCCTCCCGATCGCTGTAGGCAGTCACGACAAAGGTGTAGGTGCCCGGCGGAAGAGAGAAGGTAAACGGGGGAGAGCTATCGAGTGGCGGTCGCACCGGCTCGACCGTGCCCGAACGCGCGGTCGCACAGGGAACCCCCGCCGAAAAAACCCTCAAGCGCACCAGCGCTGCCTGCTGGGCGAGCGGACTGATCGAATATTTGGGGCATTCGTTCAGACATCCTTCGCTCAGCGCGGAGAGCGAAAGGAGCGCGATCCAGAGCAGCCGCTTGTAGACCACAGCCCAGCTAGTTTAGCCGGTCACGGGAAGACGCAACAAAATATGTTTTATGGTACCATCGCGCGGTGCTGCGACTCCTGTCCTCGCTGCTCTTCGTGACCTTGCTCATGACCTACTGCCAGCGCGCGGCCCACGCAGAGGTGGAAAGCGCGGTCGTCAAAGAGGCGCTCGCCGCCTTCAATGACCTCGACTACAGCCGTGCCATCACGCTGCTCAACGAGGCGCTGTCCGAGAGCCTAACCCGCGAAGAGCGGATCGTCATCTTCAAGACGCTCGGCTTCTGCCACGTGGCGCTCAGCGATAGCGAGGCCGCGCGCCGCGATTTCGAAAAGTTGCTCGAAATCGACCCCTCGATTGAACTCGACCGCGCGGTCTCGCCGCGAGTGCGCACGGTCTTTGAAAAAGCCAAAACGAGGTTTCTGCAGCCCCGCGAGCCGGTCGCACCGGTCAAACCAGCGGAGCTGGTCACAACCCTCGATCCGCTCCGGCCGAGCGAGGGAAATCCGCTCCGGATCCGCGTCGACCACGTCGGCGATGGTCGCTGTCAGCTGTCCCACCGCTTGCGCGGGCAGCCCAGTTTTTCCGACGTATTCGCTCCTACCCGCGAGGGACGGTGCGAATTGACCCTCCCAGGGATGCAGGTGCAGTCCCCCGCGCTCGACTACTTCCTCACCGTGCTCGATGCGCACGGCAATTCGCTGGGCGCAGCCGGCTCGCTGGCACAGCCTCTCACCGTCGACGTCCAGAGCCGACCGATCTACAAGCGCGCGGCCTTCTGGAGCCTCCTGGGCGGAACCGTCGCCGTGGCCACGGCGGCGACCGTTCTCGGCGTATTCTTCCTGCGCGATCCCCGCATCACCGTCGTACCCACCGGCCCGTGAAGGTCACGACCCACATTTGGGAGGCAGAGCTCGCCGATGCGCGCCGTGCCACCGAGGTAGCGGAGCAGCGCGCGGAAACCAATCTACGGACGCTGCTCGACCTTTTGCCCGAAGTGGTTCTGGTCCACCACCAGGGTCCGATCGCCTACGTAAACTCGGCGCTATTGAAGGCGCTCGGCTACGCGCGAGCCGACGAACTGGTGGGGCGCCTGGCGCTCGATCTCGTCCACCCGGAGGACCAAGAGCTGGTCAAGGTGCGTGACGAAGAGATCGTGCAGACCCAGCGGCCGACCCCCTTGCGGGAGCTGCGGCTGTTGCGACGCGATGGCGCTCCGGTAGTGATCGAAATTCTGGCATTGCCGATCGAGTTTCAGGGCCGGCAGGCGATCCTGGTCTCCGGACGCGATGTCTCGGAGCGGCAACAGATCCATGCCCGCCTCCTGCAGGCCGATCGCATGGTGTCGGTGGGAACATTGGCAGCGGGCGTCGCCCATGAAATCAACAACCCGCTCGCGGCAGTGATCGCCAATCTCGAATATGCGGCCGATGTTTTGCCCGAGATCATCGGTGAGGCGCGCGCCCTCGAGCGCCGGCTCGAGACACAGGGCGAACGCTCCGGCGAAACCGGGATCGCCTACCGGCTCGACGAATTCGAAGAGACACTCCAGGATGCGCGCGAAGGCGCCAACCGGGTGCGCCTCATCGTTCGCGACCTCAAGATCTTTTCCCGTGGCAACGACGACCAGCGCGGCCCAGTCGATGTACGACGAATTCTGGAATCATCGATCAACATGGCCTGGAACGAAATCCGCCACCGCGCACGCCTGGTCAAGGACTACCACCCGGTGCCCCCGATCGAGGCCAACGAGGCCCGACTTGGACAGGTGTTCATCAATCTGCTGGTCAACGCCGCACAGTCGATCCCCGAAGGACAGGCCGACCGCAACGAGATTCGGGTCGTCGTCCGCAGCCAAGAGGATGGGCAGATCACGATCGAAGTGCGCGATACCGGTAGCGGTATCCCCGCGGAGAACCTCCGGCGCATTTTTGACCCCTTCTTCACGACCAAACCGATCGGCGTCGGCACCGGGCTCGGGCTCTCCATCTGCCAGGGCATCATCGCGGCACTCGGTGGTGAGATCGGGGTGGAGAGCGAAATGGGCCGCGGCAGTACCTTCCGCGTGGTGCTTCCCTCTTGCCAGGTACAGACGCCGACCGCCGAGACTGCGCCACCGATCGCTAGTGGGCGACGAGGCCGCATCCTAGTGGTCG
>JAHFDT010000102.1 GCA_023248875.1 Myxococcales bacterium
CGCTCTCCCGCTCGGGCGCGGACTTGGCTGCGATGCTGCGATGCCGAGCGGCAAGAAAGTGGGGCAATCCGAGGACGTTGCCCTCGTGCAGCAGCCATTCGTTCGCCGCATGGCCGGTGCCGTCGAAGGACCCACTCGTGAAGAGATCGCGCATCGAACCGGTCTGCTCTATGACGGCGCGAAGGCGCAGTCCGAACCTGCGGAAAAATCCTCCTTCAGAAAGTCCTTGACCGGTCGACGGGTCGAGGAAGTGGTGGCGCTCTCGCGTGCCGCTGCCCGCCTCCAGCACTGAACCTGCCACCACCCAGGAGAGCGCGGGCAGCTGTCCCTCGTTCGGAGCATAGCCTTCGCCGCGATCGAGCGCCTGGAGGCCGCGCTCGATCCAGCGGCCTCGGTCAGTCGGTTCGGTCAAAAGGCGCAGGAGCTCATAGAGACCGAGTGGGCGACGATACTGCTCGACGAGAAGGTTCCTCAGGCGGGAAGCCAGTACTGCGCCCTCCGTCAGTCCAGCGTGGGTGGTGGCCGCATCGAAAGCGATCGCCGTGGGGGAAGCGAGCAGCAGGAGCAGCAGCAGTCGCCGGCTCATTGGGGCATTTCCGGCGCTCGCAGGTGCAGCGGTCCGCTCGAGATCCGACCGATGCGCGGCCAGATGCGCCGCATCAGCAACGTCGCAGCCTCCTCATGGGGACAGACTCCCAGGCCACAGGTAAAGCGCACCACCACCCCGCTCGTTCGATCGAGCGCCGTGATGGCGAGGATGTCACGCTCGTTGGCAAAGAGCATTCGGTCGCCCACGTGTGGCTGGGGATCCATCGCTTCGTGCGCACCGGGAAGCTCGGAGAGATCGCGGAGGAAGCGCTGCTCCGCGGCGGCCGGTGGCAGCTTCCAGACCCGCAGCGCAGCATCAAAACGCTCGGTCTGGCCGGGCGCACGAAAGTGGATGCTGTCGTAGCTATCGCTGGTCGGCAGGTCGGAGAGCTTCTCGACCAGGAATGCGCCTTGGCTGGGGGTCGCCGCAGTAAGCTCGTCGGCGCTTAGCAGCACCGAGGCGTCAATCGGCTGGTGCTCGGCAGTGCGAACCTTGGCTCCTGCGAGCTCCTGGCTCGCTTCGATCCGCTCGCTCTCGAGTTGCGGCAAGAGCGGCCCCCCGGCGCCGATGAAGCGCAGGTGGCGTACATGCGACACGTCCCCACCGATCGGATCGAGAAGAACGCGGTTGCCAGTTTGGGAGAAATCGTGACGCGGTTCCAGGTCTTCGAAGCGGCGGTCGGAACGGTAGGCCAGGTAGCTGCGACGGTAGACGATCAGGGCGAATCTCGCCAGGCGGCGTCCACGGATCTCGGCCAGTGCGGGAACCTGGTAGCGCCCATCGCTATCCGTGCGAACCAGTTCGTGTGCGGCGGCCCCGGGACCTCGCAGAGGGTCCCCCGCCTCCATCGCCCAACTGCCGAGGACGTAGGCACCTTCGATTGGCTTTCCCGTCGCCGCATCCAGAACCTGCCCGTCGAAGGGGCCGACGAGCAGACCTGGCACTACCGTGTCCGGGCGGGCGGGAAAGGGGGCCGGCAGCATCTGTCCAGCGCAGCCGAACAACACTCCGGCCGCGAGCAGTCTGGTTATCTTGCCTCCCGACGGGGGAATTGGTATTTTCATCTGCCAAACCGTAGGCCCCGTTTAGCCGGGATAAAGGGCACCCATTTATGCCACGTTGCACGAGCTGTGGGAAGGTAAACCGCGACGGATCGCTATTCTGCCAGGATTGCGGGCAAAAGCTCGACGATCCAACCCGGGCGCGCAAGAGCCCCTCGTCGCCCAGCGGAACCGGAGGGGATGGGATCGCCTGTGCTCAGTGCGGGACTGAGAATCTGCCCGGGATGAAGTTCTGTAAGATGTGCGGCTCGGCACTGGCCGCGCCGCCGGTGGCTTCGGCCCCTGCCGCCGGGGCAGCGACCAAGCAGAGCTGTCCGGCCTGCGGCAAGACGACCCCTTCGGGCTTCGCCTTCTGCCAGCATTGCGGCCAACGTCTGGCTGTCGCCCGTCCCGCCGCCCCGGGAGGCAGCTCGACGCCGTCTGCGGGGGTGCGCGCGGTGGCCCTCGGTGCCACCATGGCCCAGCCGGTCGCGGCGCGTGCGGTTCCAGCGCCGGCTCCCGGTCGATCTCCGGCGGTGGCCAAGGAGCCGCCGGTTCGGCTTCCCGAACCTGTGCCGGCTTTTGGTAAATTGGTTCAGGTGCAGCGCGACGGCAGCGATGGGCAGAAATTTCCGCTACTGGGCGAGTGGGTCGACGTGGGTCGGAGCGAAGCGGGGGTGACCTTTCCGGAGGATCTCTATCTCGCGCCTCGCCACGTTCGCCTCTCGCTCGTCGATGGTGCGGTACGGCTGAAACCGATCGACATGGTCAACGGCGTCTTTCTGCGCCTCGGCGGCCCCGTCGAACTGTCGGCTGGCGATGAGATTCTGATCGGCAAAGAGCTCTTGAGGTTTGAACCGATCCGGGCCGAAGATGAGGAGCCTCCCATGCTTTCGGAGCATGGCGTCCGCCTGCTGGGCACGGTGCCGCGCACCTCCTGGGGGCGCCTGCGCCAGATCACCAGCACGCGTACCACGCGCGACGTCTGGCACCTTTCGCGCGCTGAGGTGGTGCTCGGTCGTGAAGAGGGCGATATCACCTTTCCTGACGATGAGTACATGTCGCGGCGCCACGCGGTGCTGAGGCGCACCGGACTCGACGGTCTGGCGGTGCAGTTCGAAGACCTGGGCAGCTCGAACGGGAGCTATCTGCGCCTGAACGGAGAGCGGCAGTTACGATCCGGAGATATGGTGCGTATCGGCGATCAGCTTCTGCGTTTCGAGCAATAGCCTTGCCAAGCGGCTCTCCCATGAACCTCTTGGTGGCGGGCGCGACCGATGTCGGCCTGGTGCGCGAGCACAACGAGGATAATTTCGCGGTCATCCGCCGTGCCCATGGCGCACGGCAGGAAGTCACCGAGCTGCAGACACTCGAGATGGACGAGGCGGGAGTGCTGCTGGTGGTGTGCGATGGAATGGGGGGGGCCGCAGCGGGAGAAATTGCTTCCGCGATGGCGGTCGAGGCGCTGGCGAGTCCGGCGTCGTCCATCGAAGGTCCGGTGGTGGCAACGCCCGACGGACTGTCTGATCCAGGGCTGTGCAGCTTTGCCCGCGGCCTGCGGGCGGCGGCCTATCTGGCCAACCGCCAGATCTTCCAAGCGCAGCAGGCCGACCCCAACCGTGCTGGCATGGGCACCACCATGACCGCAGTGGGGGTGCTGCCCGATCGTCTGGTGATGGCACAGGTCGGTGATAGTCGCGCCTACCTGCTGCGCCAGGGGCTCCTCGTGCAGGTGACGCGCGACCAGTCGCTTGTCAATCAGCTGATCGAACTCGGCCAGCTCACCGAAGCACAGGCGCGCGACTTCGAGCAGTCGAATGTGATCCTGCAGGCACTCGGAGTGCAGGAGGAGGTCGAGGTACAGCTTTCCACAGTCGCTCTGTGCGAAGGCGATCGGGTGGTGGTGTGCAGCGATGGGTTGACCGGCGTGCTGACTGATGAGGAGATAGCGCATTCCCTGGGCCACGCTCCCGATGTGGCGAGTGCCTGTCGCGACCTGATCGAACTGGCCAAGAGCGGTGGCGCTCCCGATAACGTCACGGTGATCGCCGCCCAGTTCACCGGGGGAACGTTGCGCGCGGCGAGCCCGGAGGGGCGCGTGGTCTATGAGCGCTGGTGGCTCGATGAGGAGCGGCTCCCACCCGCCTCTCCCACGCAGTTCGAGGTGACCGCGAAATCGCCGTCGATTCCCGAGCAGTCCACCGTCGGGCGGGTGGAACTGCTTTTTTCGGCGATGGTGATGCTGATCGTCGCTCTGGCCGGCATCGTGATTGCCACGGCGCTCTATCGCCACGCGCCCCGGGTAGAGTGCACCATTCTTAGCCCCGAGGGGCACCCGATCCACCTCAACGGCCGCGATACGGGGGTTCGTACTCAGTCGGGCGGACGCACGACGGTGACACTGCCTCCCGGGCGGCAACGGATCGGGCGGGGAGACGCGGACGACGAGCAGTGGATCGAAGTGGCGGCCACGAAAGCTTGTGTGATCCAGTTTGCTGAGGCGGGGCCATGACGTGTGCGAAGTGCGGCCAGGAGGCGGGGCGGAACCGTTTCTGCGCCGCTTGTGGGGCCGCGGTAGAACGGGAGGCGAAGGTGCCGCGCGCAGCCGTGCGCCCGGTGGCGAGGACGGTTTTTCAGGGCTCTGGAATGACGCCGTTGCCTCCGCCCCCCGCTGCGACTCCGGCCCCCGCTCTGGCGCCGGCCCCTGCTCTGGCGCCGGCTCCTGCTCCGGCTCGTGCCCGGGTGGCGCTGCCGCTCTCGGAGGCGGAGGCGGGAACGGGCCCGGTCGGCCAGGTGCTCAACGGTCGCTATCGTGTGACCGAGCAGGTTGGCGAGGGAGGCTTTGGCGCCGTCTACCGCGCCGAACAGATCCAGATCGGACGCGAGTGCGCCCTTAAACTCTTGCACCCCACCATGGCGGCCGACCCGCAGGTCGTGGGCCGTTTTCGTCAGGAGGCGAAGGCGGCCGCTTCGCTCAAAGCGGCGCACACCGTACAGATCTATGACTTCGACCAGACTCCCGATGGCGCACTCTATCTCGCCATGGAACTTTTGCACGGGCGCTCCTTGCGCACTCTCATCGATGAAGGGCCACTCTCCTACGAACGGGTCGCGCACCTCCTCATCGGGATCGCCGAGTCGCTCGGCGAAGCCCACTCGCAGGGGATCATCCATCGCGATATCAAACCGGAGAACGTCTTTCTCGAGGCGCGTGGTACCGATTCCGATTTTGCCAAGGTGCTCGACTTCGGCATCGCCAAAATCTTGGGGGGGGAAGCGGGCGGGCGGCCCGCGCTGACCGCGGTGGGCCAGACGCTCGGTACGGTCGAGTATATGTCGCCGGAACAGCTCTCAGGACAGCCGCTCGACGGACGCTCCGATCTCTATGCCCTGGGCATCCTCGCCTACGAACTTCTGACTGGCAATCTGCCGTTTTCGGCCAAGAATGCAGGCGACATGATCGCACACCATTTCAAGACTCGCCCACAGCCCCCCTCGAAGGTCGTCCCTGGCATACCGGCTCACGTCGACGCGATCGTGTTGCGTCTCCTGGCCAAGGATCGCAATCAGCGCTACCGCGATGCCAGCGAGCTGGTCAGGGATCTTTTGCGAACCAGTGGAGTGACGACGCCTGCTCCAGCACTCATCGCTGGCGATCCCCAGCGACTGCAGCTCGGCGTCGCTGTGCCGTTCCAATCGGAACGACGGCGGGTGCATCAGATGTCGCGCGGCGGCTGGATTCTCTTCGTGGGGCTGGTGTTGGCGGTGTTGGCGGTGTTTGCGGCGGTGGCGATCAAGCGGGCCAAAGCGGATGAGCTACCGCCCGCGCGGATGCTGGTGCCGGGCGCCATGAACGTCTTCGGTGCGGTGGACTTTCAGGCGTTGCGGGCCGCTTCACCCAAGGGCGAAGTGGCGGTGCTCGACGAGGCGATCCGCCCTAAACTCATCGAACTGCTCGGCACCGATCCCGCCAAGGTGAAGCAGCTGGCCTTCGGTGTTCAGATTTCGCGGCCCAGTGAAACCGATCCTCCGTCAGTGCTGATCGTCGATGCCAAGATCGATCGGGCCAAGCTGGAGAAAGCGGTCGGCAAGGGGCCACGCACCAAAACCAGCTATCGCGGATTCAAGGTGTTTCGCGCTGGAATGACCGAGTATTCGCTGCTCCCTGGCGATCGCCTGCTGGTGGCCAATCGGATCGGCCTTTCCCCGCTCATCGATTTGGCGCAGAAATCGGGAACGGGGCTGGTCGATAGCGCGGCCGCCGAGCTGCTGGCCCGCGTCGGAGCAGCGAAGGGCGCTGCACTGGTCGGCTGGCTGAAGATTTCGGACCAGTTTCGAAAGGAGATCGCCAAGGAAGCTGCCACGGTCCCGGGGATGGCGACTCTCGAAGAAGCGGCCGTAGCGTTGGCATTGGGAGAGGCCGGAGCCGATCTGAAGTTCGCGGCGCGATATCCGAGTCTGGAAGAGGCCACGCACGCAGCGGCGAGCTATCGCAACACGATCGCGCAGGCCCAAAAGGACACCACGTTCCTCATGCTGGGCCTCGCGTCGATGGTCGCTGGGATCACGGTCAATGGTGATGGGCACGATGTGCTGCTGGCGCTGCATCTGTCGAAGCGGCAGTACGAAGATCTCTTTACGCGCCTGGCCGGCATCCTGGCTACCGCCGCGCAGGAGGAGGCTGCAGAGCTGGGCAAGGCGCTGGAGTTGAAGGTGGCGCCCCCGCCGCGCAAGGGGAAGAAGAAGTAGTCAGCCGGTAGTGCGTTGACGAGCGGCTGGAAAGGGGTGTTTAATGAACAAGAGGTGTCGCTGTGCGCTACTATGCATGGCTCTTGTTCGTCTCACTTGCCGCTGGTAGGGCCGGGGCTAGTCCACCCTCGATCCGCTCGGTGGTGTTGGTGGTCCAGCGCGATAACGGGCGTTCGACGGTGGTCTCCTGCTCTTCGAAGGGGCAGGGAAGCCTGGACTGCCGCGAGCTCGAGGCGCCTACGGTCAGTTTGGGCAGGCGCCTCGAGCGATTGAGCGGTGCGCTGGTCCAGCTGGACCGAGCGTCGGCGGCGATGGCCTCGCTGATGCTCGAGGCCGGGCCAGCCGATGATCTCGATGTATTGCCGGTGCTGATGGATCCGTTTCGCGATAGCGCCCCGGTGCATTGGCCCACCTGTTTGCCGACGGGCCTCCGGGACCCGTTCTTCGAAACCCCCGCGGAAGGGTGTCAGTAACTAGCGCCGTCGGCGCCGGCGGTTGAGTAGAAACGATCCCGACAGAAGGGCGCTGAAACCGACCGCCACCCAAGCGGCCGCCTGCGCTTGCGTTGGGCGGCCGCGCCCATCGAGCACTAGCCAAAAGGAGGCCGCGGTGATGGCGAGGGCGGCGTAGATGATCTGGTGGCCGAGTATGTAGAGGAGCCGTGCGTGGCGATCGAGCCCCCGCAGCCGGATCTCGAGCTCGCCGCGCATCGCGCGGGCCATGAACTTCTTGAGATCACCCGGTAGCCCCACTGCCGAGAGCGCCAGATCCTTGGTGGTCTTGAGCGCAAAGGCCTGCCAGTCGTGGTTCTTGCCGAGCACGAATTCGTCGAGATAGGGGCGGATGACCTCCATGGGGTTGAGCTGTGGATCGAGCTCGGTGCACAACCCCATGAGCAAGAGCACGCAGCGCTCGAGCATGATCCATTCTTTGGGGACGTGAAAATGGTCGGCGAGATCGCGCAACGAGACGTTCATGCGGCGCAGATCGGCCAGCTTTTCGAGGCCAGCTTCGGGATCAAACTTCACATCTTTGAGCGAAAAGGACTCGAGATGGACCTCCTCCTGAAACTTTTGGTGGAGGTAGTCGACCACCGATTCGAAGATCGCCGGATCGGCGGCGCGCGAGATGAAGCCCAGCTCCTTCATCGCGAGGATGACGCGCGGCGTATCGCGTGCCAGACCGGCCTGGATGAGGTCGACAATGCCTTTGCGCATATTGGCCGAAATCGTCGCTACCGCGCCGAAATCGAGAAAGACGATCCGGCCGTTCGCCTGCACCAGCAGGTTTCCGGGATGGGGATCCGCATGATAGATGCCATCGGTGAAGATCTGTTGGCAGTAGGCACCGACGACTGTGCGCGCCAGCTGTCCCGGGTCGAGACCGAAAGCTTTCAGCCGTTCGCGATCGGAAATCTTTACGCCTTCGATCCACTCGGTGGTCAAGACACGAGTGGTGGAGAGCTCACGCAGTACCACCGGAAAGCCGATCTCGTTGCGCCCGGGGAAATGGGCGGCGATGCGCTCGGCGTTATCGGCCTCGAGGCGAAAGTCGAGCTCCTGCAGCACCATCGCGCGGATCTCACGGTAGACACCGTCGAGCCCATGGTAGGGCATGAAGTAGGAGATCACGCCCATGATCTGTCGGACGGTTTTCAGGTCGATGCGGACGATCTCCTCGATGTCGGGATACTGCACCTTGACCGCCACCAGGCGGCCATCCTGGGTGCGAGCGCGATGGACCTGGCCGATCGAGGCCGAGGCGATAGGGGCTTCCTCGAATTCGGCGAACAGAACGGCCGGATCGCGCCCGCCAAACTCCTCGCGAATGCGGGCCGCGATATCGCAAAAGGGGCGCGCGGGAACTTGGTCCTGGAGGCTGGCGAGCTCGTTGCGGAACTGCTCCGGCAAGAAGTTGGTCATGATGCTGATGAGCTGGCCGATCTTGATAAAGAGCCCCTGTAGCTCGCAGATCGCCCGTTCAATCCGCTGCGCATTTCGAACGTGCTTTCGGCGCGCCAGCTCATCGATCGCCGCACGCGAGCGAAAGCGCGCCTGGAACCGCAGTGACAAGTAGCTCAGTACTACTTTGAATGTGACAAAATAAGCCTTTAGAAATCGTAGATGTTTGGGCGTTTGACGGGGGGCTAAACGGAGGGCAGGGCGGGGCGCGCCCGAGGCTGGAAGCGGCGGAGGAGGGTAGGCCACTTTCTGGGCAGGAAGGTTCACGGCGGGAGTGTAGGAGAGGGTGCCTACGGTCGCAAGGGTGGAGGCGACGGCCCCGATCCGTCGATAAGGGCGCATCTGCTGCGTTGCCTGCGTCGTCGGCCTCGGTCACCTACGAAAAGTAGGCTCCCTCGGCCTCCTCCTGGTCGCCTTGCATCTGCACCCTTCTCAACGGATCGACGGCGCAGGGGGTGGTGGTGAGTTTTTCCCGCTCCTGCTAGATTCTCGCGCCATGTTCCGGGTCACGCTTGTCCTGCTGGCGATCGTCACGGGCTGCACCCATCGCGCCACTACGCCTGCCACCCGCGGCCCTGAAGTGGTGCTTGCAGCTCCGGGCCGTGAGGTGCACGTACGCGTCGAGGTCGCCCGCACCCTCGAACAGCGCCGCACCGGACTCATGAACCGCGATCGCCTCGATCCCGACGCCGGGATGCTGTTTCTCTTCGAGCGGCCGGAGCGCCAGTCCTTCTGGATGCACAACACCTATCTGCCGCTCGATATGATCTTCATCGCCCCCGACCGGACGATTGTCGGCATCGTCGAGCGCGCCGAGCCGCTCACTGATAGCCCGCGCGCGGTCGAAGGCGAGTCGCTGTATGTGCTCGAAGTCAACGGCGGCTTTGCCGCGGCTCATCAGATTTTCCCGCACTCGCAGGTTCAATTTGTCAGTATCCCAGCCATGGAGGGACCATGACCCGTTCTCTGATTGCGCTCGTTTTGCTCGTTCCTGTTGTTGCGGTGGCCGAGGGTGCGCTGGAAAGCCCCGCGCTCTCGATTCAAGAGGCCACCCACGGACTCAAAGGCAAAGGGCCGCTGGTCGCCCAGATCGACGTCGCGACCGAGGGGCTCAAGGGCACTTTCAAGTGCGAGCTATTCGAGGACAAGACGCCCATGACCGTCGCCAACTTCGTGGCGCTCGCCCGCGGTCTGCGCCCGTGGAAGGATCCCAAAACCAGTAAATGGCAAAAGAGGCCGCTCTACGACGGCCTGCTCTTCCACCGCGTCATTCCGCAGTTCATGATCCAGGGCGGCGATCCCGAGGGTACCGGCCGCGGCGGCCCCGGCTACGATTTCGCCGACGAGTTCCGGCAAGATCTCCCGCTCGACAAGGGTGGCGTGTTGGCGATGGCCAACCGGGGACCCGCGACCAACGGTTCGCAGTTCTTCATCACCGAGCAGGGGACGCCCTGGCTCCATGGCCACCACACCGTTTTCGGCCAGTGCGATAGCCTGGATTTTGAGAAGAAGCTCGCGCGTGTCCCGGTCGGTCCGGGTGGCCGGCCGGTGAAGGATGTAGTGATCAAGAGGGTTACGATCCAGCGGGGGAAAAAATAGTCAGCCGTCGCGCTTTTTCAGCGATACCTCTTTCTTGATATCCGGCTTGACGCCGCCCACTGCCTCGTCGTTGGGGATGAACCGCACTTCGGTCTTGATCTCCAGCGATAAGGAGGTCAGGAGCTTCTGCATCTCCTGCTGCAGATTGACGCTCTCGAAAAAGGCACGCACCTCTTTGGCGACGATGCGCAAGAGCTCGTCCTTCGACGAACCCGCCTGCTGGATCAGAAAAGTGGCGACGTCCTTGGGCAGTTGAAACTCGGAGGCCAGTTTGCGCAGCCCCTCTTCCGTCGTGAACACCGCGCCGAGGCCGGCATAAACGGTACGCCGAAGGAGATCGGGCAGGAGCTGCTCGAGGCGGGCACGGACTCCGGTATCATCGCGGTCCGCTTCGGCGGCTTTCTCGGTTTCATCGGGCTGGGACATTTTCACAGCTCTAGCAGGCTGCGGAAAAACTCTCAACCTGCTTGGGGCCCGCGTATGAATAAATCGCTCGTTCTCGCCCCCGAAGCATCCCAGCTGGCTGCGTTGCGTGTCGGTCACTTGCCGACAGGCAAGCTCCCTCCTCGCGCCTTGGCAACCGGGCGCCTCGTGGCCGAGCTTCGATCGATTTATTCATACGCGGGCCCTTGACGGCCCGGCAGCGAGGGAGTCAGTCTCTCCCGCATGCCAGGAATGGTCTACCTCGTCGGTGCTGGCCCCGGCGATCCGGGGCTCATCACGGTACGTGGTCTCGAGTGTTTGGCGCGCGCCGAGGTCGTGGTTGCCGATCGTTTGGTATCGGCGGCGCTGCTCGAGAGAGTTCCCGCCGGCTGCGAGCTCGTCGTGCGCGGTTCTCGGCGCGAGCTTAATCAGGAGGCGATCCATCGCTTGCTCGTCGAGAGGGCCAGCGCGGGAAAGGTCGTGGTGCGCCTCAAGGGGGGCGACCCGTTTATCTTCGGCCGCGGCGGCGAGGAGGCGGAAGTACTGGCGGCCGCGCACATTCCCTTCATGGTGGTGCCGGGAGTCACGGCCGCGCTCGGCATGAGCGCCTGCGCGGGCATTCCGCTCACCCAGCGGGGGGTGGCGGCGGGCGTGGTATTGGCGACCGGGCACGAGATGGAGGAGGGCGACACTCTCGAGCTCGACTGGCACACGCTGGCCGATTCGGCGCTGACCGCGGTGCTCTACATGAGTGTGGGCCGAATCGAGTCGACCCTGGGGCGGTTGATGGCCGCTGGGCGGGATCCCGCGACGCCCGCGGCCGTCGTGGTCCACGGCTCGCTACCGACGCAGCGGGTGGTGCGTGGAACGATCCGCGATTTGGCAACGCGCGCGCGCGAGGCCGGCGTGCAGCCGCCCGCGCTGGTGGTCGTGGCCGAGGTGGTGCGGCGATCGCAGGCGATCGCCTGGTTTGAACAGCGGCCGCTCGCTGGAAAACGCCTCCTGGTGCTGGCTGAGCGCGAGGAGATCCGGACGCTGGACGAACTTGGGTTATCGGTAGAATGGGTGGCGCCGTTTGAGTTCGAGCTGCAGCCCGATGCGCTCGTGCCCGCAGTGCGCGAGATCGGGCGTTACGGTGCCGTGGCCTTCACCAGTCGCCGCTCGGTGCAGGCCTTTGCACAGGCGCTCGATCGAGCGGGTCTCGATGGGCGAGCCCTTGCCGGGTGCAAGATCGCCTGCCTTGCGGGAGGCACCGGCGAAGCCCTGTTTCGCGAGCTTCGGCTCCGTGCCGAGCTGACGGCATCGGACGGGGGACGAGCGCTCGGCCAGGCGATCTTGGATGCCGGGATCCGAACGCGCGTGCTGTTTCCCCGTGCGGCAGGAGGGCGCAAAGAGCTTCCCGACCTGCTCGCCGCAGCGGGTGTTCCGGTCGATCGTATCGACTGCTATCTCTCGCGGCCGCGGCAGGAGGCACTCGCGAGCATCGCGAAAACACAACGCGATCGCCCCTTCGATGCCATCGCCTTTGCCAGCCCGCGGGGCGTCGCGGAGCTCTTCGCCCAGCTCGACGGGGGTCTTGGCAGTGCTCTGGTGGGCGCCATTGGCAAGACTACCGAGCAGGCCCTGCGCGAGCGCAGTGTTTCCTCGGTCATTGTCCCGGAGCAGCCCTCCGTGCCGCGCCTGGTCGAGCAACTGGTCGAAGCGCTGCGGAGCCGCTGACACCCTTACCGGCTAACCCCCTCGCTCGACGCGCTCAAATCGAGTAGGCTGCGCCCCATGCAATTTCCGGAATACCGGCCGCGGCGCCTCCGTCGCACCGAGAGTCTGCGCCGCCTGGTGCGCGAAACCCACCTGACGGTCGACGGGCTCATCTATCCGATGTTCATCCATTCGGGCAAAGAGGCGCGGCCGATCCCCTCGTTGCCAGGTCAATCTCAGCTTTCGGTCGAGGGCGCGGTCAAGGAGGCCGAGGAGTGCATGCGGCTGGGCGTGCCGGCGGTGATCCTGTTTGGCGTTCCGCCCGAGGAAAAGAAGGACGCGGTGGGATCGTACGCCTGGAACGACGAGGGGCTGGTACAGCACGCCTGTCGCGCGATCAAGAAGGCTACTCCCGATCTCACGGTAATTCTCGACGCCTGTTTCGACGAATATACTTCGCACGGCCACTGTGGCGTAGTGCTCGAGGGCGATGTCGACAACGACGCAACGCTGGAGAATTTGGCGCGGCTCGCACTCTCCTACGGGCGCGCCGGCTGCGATGTGGTGGCGCCGTCGGGGATGATGGATGGCCAGGTCGGTATGATCCGCGAGGCGCTCGATGAGGAGGGCTTTGCAGAGACCGCGATCCTGGCCTATTCGGCCAAGTATGCCTCCTGTTTTTATGGACCGTTTCGTGAAGCGGCTGGCACGGCGAGCGGCTTCGGCCACCGCCGCGGCTACCAGATGGATCCGGCCAATGGCCACGAAGCGGTACGCGAAGTGGCGCTCGATGTAGGGGAGGGCGCCGACATCGTGATGGTCAAGCCGGCGCTGGCCTATTTGGATGTGATCGCGCGCCTGCGCGAGGAGACCGACCTGCCGATCGCCGCCTACAACGTCTCGGGCGAATACGCGATGCTCAAGGCCGCGGCCGAGCGCGGCTGGATCGATCACGACCGCGCGGTGCTGGAGACGCTGCTGTCGATCCGGCGCGCGGGTGCCGATATGATCCTCACCTACCACGCGCTCGAGGCGGCGCGACTGCTGGGGCGCTGATGCTGCAATACAAGATCGTCGAAGTGGCCACCGTCACCGACGAGGAGCTGGAGAAGGTCGTCAACCAGTGGGTCGAGGCGGGCTGGGTGTTTGAAGGCTTCCAGTTCGTGGTGCGGGAATCCTCCAAGCGGCCTTCGATGGCGTTTGTGATCTTTACCCGTGAGTTAGAGGAAGAGGGGCCAAACTAATGCGCGTCACTTGGCTATTGTTGCTGTGCGGTCTGGTCGCCTGTGGCAGCGGCGGCTACTCGAGCGGTGGTGGCGATGGCGGCGGAGGGAGCGCTGACTTGGCGAAGTCTTCTTCGGACATGGCTAAGATGGGCAGCCCCGATTTGGCGACCAATCCAACCCTACTGAGTTGCCCATCGACCTCCGGGTGCTGGAGCAACTGCAGTCAAAACAACACCTCCTGCTCCACCTGCAAGAGCAATTGCGGCCTCGGCGATGGCGTCTCCTGCTGGCAGCTCTGCACCAAGCAGGAGGGCTCGGTGGGGACGTGCAAGAGCTATTGCAACGCGGATCCGGGCTGCCAGGCGGCACTCTGCTGGGAGAACTGTGGCGCGCAGAATGTGAGCTTCTCTACCTGTCTCTCCTACTGTGGCAAGGACAAGACCCCCTGTGCGAAATGCTCGCCATCGCGCTCTCCCTACGACCAATGCTGGGCATTGTGCAACGCGCAGGGCGGATCTGCGACGGTGTGCAAGTCCTATTGCGACTGAGGACCGCTTGGCTCAAGCCGCCTGGAAAACTTGCCAGTGAATGATGTGGTGCAGGCGGTAAGCGCTTGGCTGGTGAAGGAAAGGATCCCTTTCGGCGAGGAGCTTGTCGTGGGCTGCTCCGGTGGGGGGGACTCGACGGCCCTGCTGGTGGCGCTGCGCCAACTTGAGCGATCGTGCCATGCGGTTTATGTGGACCACGGCCTTCGCGAGGGGACGGACGCGGAAGCGGCGCACGTCGCCGCG
>JAHFDT010000103.1 GCA_023248875.1 Myxococcales bacterium
CTCGCTCGCCGAGGGAGAGGCGGCACGCGCGCAGCGGATGGAGGAGGCGCTGCGTCGGATCACGCGCGGCGAATTCGGCGAGTGCATGGAGTGTGGCCGACCGATCGAGCTCGCACGCCTGAAGCTGATCCCCTGGGCGGAGCGATGCTGCGAGTGCCAGGAGCTGGTGGAGCCGAGGCGACCGTCAGCGCGGCTGTGATAACATGAGACGGTGTCGACGCTCACCCTATGCATGATCGTCCGCAACGAGGAGGAGCTGCTCCCCCGCTGTTTGGAGAGCGTCCGAGGGATCGTCGACGAGATGGTCGTGTGTGACACGGGATCTCAGGATGGCACCGCGGCGATCGCTCGGGAGGCCGGGGCGCGCCTGGTCGAATTCGCCTGGTGCGATGACTTCTCTGCCGCCCGCAACTATGCCTTGGCGCAGACCCGTGGCGACTGGATCCTCCATCTCGACGCCGATGAGGTGCTGCTACCCGGCGCCCGGCCCGCGATCGAGGAGGCTCTCGCAGGAACCCACGCAGGTCATCTTTTGCCGCTGGAGAACCTGCTCGACGAAGAGGGCAGACTGGTGAGGCAGACGACCCACCTGCTGCGGCTGTTTCGCAATCTTTCCGCTGTTCGCTACCGCGGCAGGGTCCACGAACAGGTCAGCCTCGAGGAGCATGGGCTGACCATCGGCCACTGTGCCGCGCGCATCCGCCACGATGGCTATTTGAACGCGCGAGTGGCAGCGCGGGATAAGCACGGGCGCAATCTTCGCCTCCTCGAGGCGGCGCTCGCCGAAGCGCCTGACGATCTCTACGCCCTCTACCAGCGCGGAAAAACGCTGTTTGCGATGGATCGCACGGTCGAAGCCGGACCGTCGATCGAGGAGGTGATTGGGCGGCTCGAGAAGACAGTGCATCCCGAGCGGCTGGCCTACGCTCCCAGGCCTTTCTTGCAGCGCGCCCAGATCGCCGAAACCGGGGGTCTCGCACATGCGATCCCCTGGATCGAGCGCGGCCTCGCATTGCTGCCAGGATCCGCCGAGCTGTGGCTACGTTTCGGGCTTTATTGCCACCGGGCAGGGCGAGACTCGGAGGCCCAGGCCGCTTGGATCCGCAGCGAGGAGCTGGCCCCTCATGCGGACGCAGCGGCCCAGGCGGCCCAAGCGGGCGGCGATCTCCTCGTTCAACAGGGACGGTTTCTCGAGGCGGCGGCGGCCTATGGTCGGGTCGTGCAGCATGCCCCGCGGGAATTTACCACCTGGCTACGGCTGGCCAATGCGCTCCTGCAGGCGGGCGAGCGAACGCAGGCGATCGCCGCCTATGAAGAGGTGCTGACGAGAGAGCCGGCCGAACCGGCGGCAGCCTTGGCCCTGGGAACGCTCTATTTCGAGCAGGGGGAGCGACGGCGAGCGCTTGTGGCATTCGAAACTGCCGCGCGGACGTACCAGTCGCCCGAACTCCTGCAGCTCATAGAGCTGTGTCGCGCAAGTTCGGGTCCGTGAAACAGACCACCCGATCGCGCCCGTGGCGTTTCGCGGCATAGAGGGCTTCATCGGCCTTGGCGACCAGCGTCGCGGGGTCATTTGCATCGCTTGGGCAGCTGGCCACTCCGATGCTGATCGTCACCACCCCCTGGGCGCGGACTTCGGCGCAGATCCTTTCTGCCACCGCCGTCGCCGCCGCTTTGCTCGTGTCGCTGAGGAGGATGGCGAACTCCTCTCCGCCGTAGCGAGCCACGAGGTCGGTCTTCCGGCGCCCGGTGCGCAGATTCGTGGCCACCCCGCGAAGCGCTTCGTCGCCCGCTGGATGCCCGTGTTGATCATTCAGTCGCTTGAAGTGATCGACATCGATCATCAACAGGGAGAGGGGCAGCTGGGAACGACTATTGCGGGCGATCTCGATCGCGAGCTGCTCTTGGAAGCGGCGATGGTTGGGGAGCCCGGTCAGGCCATCGGTGGTGGCCAAGGCTTCTGCCTGGGCCTTCGCCTCCGCCAGGCGATGGTTGGCCTCGCTGAGCGTTGCTCGTGCACCGAGCTCCTGCAGCAGCATCCGATGGCTGAACGCGCCGGCCGCTACCGCGATGACGGCGCCACCAAAAAGAAAGAAGCCGTTATTGATTGCCGCGTGCCACACGATCGGCGAATTCTGGCCCCGGCCAGCAAAAATCGCCCAGCCGCAGCAAATCCCCGCCGCGGTCAGAATAGACGGTAGGGGACGCCAGGGCATGAGAACCCCCATGCCGAGGAGGACCAGCATGAGTCCGGCATAGTAGGGGCTGGAGTGGCCGCCGGTCTCCCGGAGCATCTCGATGATGAAGCCAGCGATCCACAGATAGGCCCCCATGCCCAGCGCGATCGCGGAGCGCAGCGCCCAGGGGCGGTAGGTCATGACCAGGAGAGCCAGGTGGCCGGCGGCGCAGATCAGGCGCAGCACGAAAAAGCGACCCGCCAAATCTGGATACACCGCGAGGTCGAGCAGGGCAAAGAGCAAGAACAGAGAGATCCCCAGCCAGCAGGTGAGCCTCACTCGCTCCAGAGTGCGGGGGCGAAGCTCGGCTTCAAACTCACCCATCATCGGTCGACTATTCTAGTCCACGGGAGCGCAGCGCGTCGTCATCTTCGCCGCGCAGATGGCCGAGTTCGTGGAGGAGGGTGGTGCGAATCTGCTGCGCCAGATCGGTATGGCTGGTGACCTCGCGCGCCAGGTTCTTCCGGTAGAGAACAATGGTCCGATATTCGCCTGGCTCGAGCGGAATGCCCAGCGGCGCTCCGCGAAATAGCCCGACGATGGTGGGAGAGAGCGGGGGATCGTCCGCGGTCAGATCGGCGATCTCGGGCAGATCGGCGATCTCGAGCTGCACCGCCGCGAGGTCCTGGGCCAGCGCAAGAGGGAGCCGCGCCACCTCTGCCCACATCAGCTGGCGAAACTCCTCCAAGGGGATCTCCATGGGGGGCTTGAAGTTTTCCGGTGCGAGGCGCATGGCGGCCTCGAACTCCTGGTGGGCAGCGGTGCGATCGTCGAGCCGCTCCAGGGTGAGCCCGAGGTGGTAGTGGCCCCAGGCATCGTCTGGGGCCTGGGAGAGAAACTCGATGAAGCCTCGCTTCGCTTCGGGAAAACGGCTTAGCTCGAAGAGCGCCAGGGCGCGTTCATACCGCGCGCGCGAGAGATCGGCCGGGAGAGCTCCCTTCTCTGCGGCGTCGAGACGTAGCAAAGCTTCTCGGGATCGGCCGAGATCATTGAGCGCCTGCCCCTCGAGGAGCGCCAGGCGTGCCCGCAAGGAGCGATTGTACAGGCGCGCGCGCTTGATCCCGTGGGAGCCGCGCCGGGCCAGCTCCAAACCGATTTCGGAGCGCTCATTCGAGGGCGGCAGGTGACTGATGAAGAGATCGGCCGCGCCCGCGAGGGTCTCGGGATCTTCCGGATCGAGCGCCAAAGCTCGGTCAAACGCATCGCGTGCTTCATCGATCCGCCCGATCCGCCCGAGCGCAGTGGCCCGATCCAGATGTGCCTCCACCGAACGCGGGTCTGCCCGGGAAGCCTCTTCTGCACACAGCAGGGCGGCTCGGAAATCGGCCGCCTCCAGACGCTCGTGGGATCGATCGAGCAGCGCCGTGATGGCACGCGGCGGTGCGAACCCTGAATCATTCGGGAAACAGCGCATGGGCGGATGGGCATCCGCGTCGGGCTTCCCGCAAGCACGCAGGGGCGCGCGGGCCGCCTCGTCACGGGAGGGTGCAGGGGGTGCGGGCGCAAGAGGGGTCTGAGTCCGACAGCCGACGAGGGCGATGAGCAGCAGGGCCACTGGCCTCAGAAGTGGCATGCCTTGCCAAATCGCTCTCTCACGAGCCTAGTATGCCGTGCCTCCGCGCCGGTGCCAACCCCGT
Organism: Myxococcales bacterium; assembly: GCA_023248875.1. Classification (GTDB taxonomy): domain Bacteria; phylum Myxococcota_A; class Polyangia; order Palsa-1104; family SHYY01; genus JAHFDT01. The sequence goes on from JAHFDT010000103.1 coordinate 3,875, forward strand.
CGAGTTCGTGGTATGAACTCGGCCGAACATGCTAGCGAGCGCCTTTCTGTTCGACCTCGATGGCACGCTGATCGATAGCGAGCGGCAAAATGCCGAATCGATCGCCCGTGTCCTCGGCGCACGCGGACGGCCACTCAGTGAGGAGGAGCGTGTCTTTGTGGTCGGCCATGGCTGGCGCGAGATCTACCACTACTTGGCGGAGCGGGGGATTGATCTCGGATTTGACGAGCTCAAGTCGGCCGCTGCCGAAGAGCGGGTGGCGCTCGCCGAAGTGGAGGGGCTGGCGGTGCTGCCCGGCGCGGTGGAATTCGTCCGAACCGCCGCGCGCCACGGCCCCTGTGTGATCGTTTCGGGATCGAGCCGCCGCGAGGTGGGCTACTGCATCGGGAAGCTCGGGCTCGACGGCGCGATCCCCTGGTTCATCGCGGCCGAGGATGTCTCATGCGGAAAGCCGGCGCCCGACGGGTACCTGGCGGCGGCAGCCCGGCTGGCGGTAGCCCCCCGCGACTGCATCGTCTTTGAAGATTCAGCCGCCGGTATCGCTGCTGCCAAAGCGGCCGGGATGCGCTGCGTCGCGGTTTCAGCCGCCAATTTTCTCGGCCAGGATCAGGCTGGCGCCGATTTCTGCGTCGCCCATCTTGGCGAGTTGGGTGATCGCCTGTGGGGCGGCTGATGTTCGACCATTTACCATCGGAGGTGACGATCTACGAGGTGGGGCCGCGCGACGGTCTGCAGAACGAAGCACGCCCGATTTCGACTTCCGACAAAGTGACATTTATCGATGCCCTTTCAGCCACGGGCTTGCGGGCGATCGAGATCAGTAGCTTCGTCAATCCCAAGTGGATCCCCCAGCTGGCCGACGCAGCGGAGGTCGCACGGGGGATTCGTCGATCCCCGGGTGTTCGCTATTCGTGCCTGGTCCCCAACCGCACCGGTCTCGACAAGGCGCTGGCGGTTGGGATGGAGGAGGTGGCGGTCTTCTTGTCTGCCTCCGAGACCCACAACAGGAAGAACGTCAACAAGACGATCGTTGAAACGATCGCCGCTTTCGATGAGGTGATCGCTCCGGCACAGGCGGCGGGGATCAGGGTGCGCGCCTACGTTTCCACGGTCTACGGCTGCCCCTACGAAGGCGCGGTCGATCCGGCAGTGGTGGTGCGTCTGGCACGCGATCTGCGGCAGCGTGGCGTCTACCAGATCTCCCTCGGCGATACCATCGGCATCGGTACGCCGGTGCAGGTGCGCGATGTGCTCCTGCGCGTGCTCGACGAGGTGCCGGCGCAGGAATTGGCGATGCACTTTCACGATACCCGCGGGACTGCCTTGGCCAATCTACTGGTCGGACTCGATCTCGGCATCAGCACCATCGATAGCGCCATCGGAGGGCTCGGTGGCTGTCCCTATGCGCCTGGCGCGGCGGGCAATGTGGCAACGGAGGACGTGGTATTTCTGCTGCACGGGATGGGAATCAAAACTGGCGTCGATCTCGAGGCGCTGTGCAACGCCTCTCAGCGGATTTCCTCGCTGGTGGGGCATGAGATGCCTTCGAAGTATCTGAAGGCTCACCTTGGTGCGCGTGCGCGCGGCCAGCGGAGCAGGGGATGAAGAGAGAAGAGTTGGCTACGCGAGCAGAGGAGATCCGCCGCGGCGGGGCCGAAAAATACCATCAGAAGAATGCCAACGAGGGGAAGTTGTTTGCGCGCGCGCGAGTTCGCCTCTTGTGCGACGACGATGGGCACGAATTCGTCGAAGATGGACTCTTGGCCAACTGTGGCGCAGCGGATCTGCCGGCCGATGGCGTGGTGACCGGGATCGGGAGGGTGCATGGCCGGCCGGTCGCCATCATGGCCAACGATTCGACAGTCAAAGCCGGATCCTGGGGCGCGCGTACCGTCGAAAAGATCGTGCGCATCCAGGAGACCGCCGGGCGGCTCGCAATTCCGCTGATCTACCTGGTCGATTCTGCGGGCGCTCGGATCACCGACCAGATCGATATGTTTCCCGGCCGGCGCCATGCAGGGCGGATCTTTCATAATCAGGTGCATCTCTCGGGCGCGGTGCCACAGCTCTGCCTGCTGTTTGGCCCATCCGCCGCGGGCGGCGCCTACATCCCATCGTTCTGCGATGTGGTTTTCATGGTCGAGAAGAACGCCTCGATGTACCTCGGCTCACCGCGCATGGCCGAGATGGTGATCGGCGAGAAGATCACGCTCGAGGAGCTGGGCGGGGCGCGCATGCATTGTGAAGTGTCGGGCTGCGGCGATCTCTTGGCCAAGAGCGAGGAGGAGTGCATCGCTCGTGCACGCGACTACTTGAGCTATCTGCCGGCCCGGGCGGGTGAAGTGCCGCCGCGGACCGTACCCAAGGCACCGCAGGCGGGGCCGCGCATCGATGAGATCATGCCGGCCAACCACAACCAGACCTTCGATGTGCTCAAAGTGATTGCAGCGGTCGTCGATGAAGGCAGCTTCTTCGAGATCAAGAAGCTGTTTGCTCGCGAGATTGTAGTCGGCTTCGCCCGCCTCGAAGGGCAGGTGGTGGGCATCGTCGCCAGCCAGCCCAAGTGGAAGGGCGGGGTGCTGTTCGTCGACAGCGCCGACAAGGCCGCGCGCTTCATCTGGCTATGTGATGCGTTCGAGATCCCCTTGATCTTTTTGGCGGACGTTCCGGGGTTCATGATCGGTAGGACGGTCGAACGCCAAGGGATCATCCGGCACGGTGCCAAGATGATCTCGGCCGTATCGGATGCGTCGGTGCCCAAGATTTGCGTCGTGTTACGCAAGGCCTATGGCGCTGGCCTCTACGCCATGTGCGGGCCGGGCTTCGAACCCGATGCGACGATTGCACTGCCCCAAGCTTCGATCGCCGTGATGGGGCCCGAGGCGGCAGTCAACGCCGTCTACTACAACAAGATCATGGAGCAGCCCGAGGCAGAGCGGCCGGCCTACGTCGAGAAACTGCGCGAGCAGTATCGGGAAGATGTCGACCTCTTCCGGCTGGCGGCCGATCTGCACATCGATGCGATCGTGCCAGGCGATGGGCTGCGCGCCGAGTTAGTGCGGCGGCTCGCCGCGTGCGAGCACAAGCGCGTGGCGAGTTGGCCACGAAAGAGACCGATCACCCCAGTCTAAGGGCCCACGGCGGAATAACCCGATCGTCCTCGTGGCCGATCCATCCCGGTTGGCTTCGTTGCTCGTCGGTCACGTGCCGACGGGTATGCTCCCTCCTCGCGCCTCGCCAACCGGGCGCCTCGACCACGATCATCAATCGAGTTATTCCGCCGCGGGCCCTAACGATTGCATGTGATCCACATGCAATCTATACTAATAGCATGTCGGCCATGGTTCAGATCCGTCATGTTCCCGATGAACTTCATCGGAAACTCAAAGCCCGTGCAGCGATGGCGGGAATGTCGCTTTCCGAATACCTGCTTGCGGAGATGGCTCGTTCGGCCGAGCGCCCCACCCGAGAGGAGCTGCTCGCCCGAATTGCGAGACGCCCGGCCGTGAAAGTGCGTGAAAGCGCCGCTCACGCAGTTCGAGCCGAGCGCGATCGGCGGTGATTGTCCTAGATGCTTCAGCGGTGATTGAACTGCTGCTCGTGACGCCCACAGGGGTGCGCGTCGGTCACCGGATTTCCCCGCCCAGGGAATCCCTGCATGCGCCGCACCTGCTCGACGTGGAGGTCGCGCAAGTTCTGCGGCGCTATTTGTTCACCGGGGCGCTTACCCAGCGTCGTAGTGAAGAGGCGCTCCAGGATCTAATGGACATGGACGTGGCTCGCTATTCGCATGTCGAGCTACTGCCTCGTGTATGGCACTTGCGTCGGAATGTGACGGCTTACGATGCGCTCTACCTCGCCTTGGCCGAAGCCCTCGACACGCCGCTCTTGACCTGCGATCGCCGCTTGGCCAGGTCCACCGGCCACCGTGCTCGCGTGGAGCTGGTCTGAAGTATAGTGATGGGCATGCATGCTCTGCCCCTCATGATTGGCACGCTGTGCGTGCTGACGATCGGCTATCGGTTCTACAGCGCCTTTATCGCCGCCAAGGTTCTCGTGCTCGACGACGCGCGTCTCACTCCGGCGCACACCCGCCCCGATGGCAAGGACTATATCGCCACCCACAAGTGGGTGCTCTTCGGCCATCACTTTGCCGCCATCACTGGGGCGGGGCCGCTGATCGGCCCGGTCCTGGCGGCGCAGTTTGGCTTCTTGCCGGGCCTGCTCTGGATCCTCGTGGGTGTCACCCTGGGTGGCGCGGTGCACGATTTTGTCATTCTGACCTCATCGGTGCGGCGTGGCGGTCGGTCGCTCGCCGAAATCGCACGTGACGAACTCGGGCCGCTCGCGGGCTTGATCGCCGCGATCGCGATCTTCTTTACCGTGATCATCGCGATCGCGGCGATGGGCTTCGCGGTGGTGCAGATTCTGGCGCAGAGCCCTTGGGCCACCTTCACCATCGGCATGACGATTCCCATTGCGGTCATCATGGGGCTAGTGATGCATCGCCGCGGCCACGGTTCGATCCCGTGGGTGTCCGCAGCGGGGGTCACAGCGCTCATCGGTGCGGTGGTCGGCGGACGCTTCGTCGAAAGCGGCTGGTTCAACTTCGACCAGCGCACCACCATCTATCTCCTTTGTGGCTACGGCTTTCTCGCCTCGGTATTGCCCGTGTGGCTGCTCCTCGTGCCGCGTGACTACCTCTCCGCCTACATGAAGATTGGCACCATCGCGGCGCTGGTCCTGGGCATCTTGATCGTCAACCCCGAGCTCAAGCTCGAAGCGGTGAGCGACTACATCCACGGCGGTGGACCCATCGTAGCTGGAAAGATCTTCCCCTTCGTCTTCATCACCATCGCCTGCGGCGCCATCAGTGGCTTTCACTCGCTGATCGCTTCGGGCACGACACCCAAGATGATCGACAAGGAAACCGACTGCCGCACCATCGGCTACGGGGCGATGCTGATGGAGGGGCTGGTGGGGATCACCTCGCTCATCGCCGCCGCCTGCCTCTACAAGGCCGACTACTTCGGCATCAACCTTCCACCGGCGAAATTCCAAGCCCTCGGACTCGCTGGAGACCATCTCACCGAGTTGGCCCACGCCGTCGGCGAGAAGACGCTCGCCGGCCGTACCGGTGGATCGGTGTCCCTCGCCGTTGGCATCGCCCAGATTTTTTCCTCGCTGCCGGGGCTCGAGCGCTGGCTCGCCTATTGGTACCACTTCATCGTCATGTTCGAGGCGGTCTTCATCCTGACCACGGTCGATGCCGGCACGCGCGTGGCCCGCTTCATCACCCAGGAGCTGATCGGCCGCGCCGCCCCTGCGCTCGGTAAGACCGATTCAACGGCCGGCACGCTACTCGCCTCGGCCCTGGTGGTGATCGCTTGGGGTAGCTTTCTCGCGACCGGTTCGATTCAGACCCTCTGGCCGCTGCTCGGGATTGCTAATCAGCTGCTCGCGACCACCGCCTTGTGCGTCGGCACCACTGTGATCATCAACTCCGGGCGCGTGCGCTACGCTTGGGTCACCGCTGCCCCCATGCTATTCGTCGGTGCCACCACGCTGAGCGCCGGTTATCTCTCGATCACAAACAATTTTCTCCGTCTGGGAACCGTAGCGGGCTACATCGATGCCGGCTGCACCGCGCTACTGATGTTGGCGGCGATTTCGGTGCTTGGGGCCGCCGGACTGCGCTGGTTCGGTGGGCGCGCACCCGCTGCGGCGCTAGAGTAGTGTTACCTTCCCGCAGCGATGTGTGCTAGAAACTGCCGGTGGATTTCGACGCCAAAGCCGCCAAGAGCCTGATCACTGCCCTCGGGAGCCAGCTGGACGAGCTCCGGGGGCATCTTTGACATCGAAGGGGCGAAGCGGCGTAGCGCCGAGATAGAGCAGCTCTCGGCGGTCGAAGGATTTTTTCGTGATCAGGCGCGCGTGCAATCGCTGCTCAAGGAGAGGGCTGCCCTCGACGCCAAGGCGACCCATTGGGAAAAGCAGCGGCGGGCGCTCGATGATGCCGGTGTGCTTCTCGATCTGGCGGTCGAGGCGGATGATCTCTCGAGCGCGCGCGAAGCAGAAGCGGCCGCGCGGTCGGTCGAAGGCGCGATCGGTCAGATGGAGTTCGCGCGGATGCTATCGGGGGAGCAAGACCGCGCCCAGGCGATGGTCTCGATCAACGCCGGCGCGGGCGGCACCGATGCGCAGGACTGGGCCGACATGCTACGCCGCATGTACTTCCGCTGGTGCGAACGCAAGGGTTTTTCCGTGGAGCTACTCGACCAGCAGGCGGGCGACGAGGCGGGGGTCAAGAGCGTCACCTTTACCGTCGAGGGCGAGTGGGCCTACGGACTCCTGCGCTCGGAAAACGGAGTGCATCGACTGGTGCGGATTTCGCCCTTCGATGCCAACGCCCGGCGGCAGACCTCCTTCGCCGCCGTGTTCGTCTATCCCGAAGTCGACGATGCTATCGAGATCGAGATTCGAGAAGAGGATCTGGAGTGGCAGACTTTTCGCTCGGGCGGTGCCGGGGGGCAGCATGTCAACAAGACCGAATCGGCGGTGCGGGTGATCCATAGCCCGACCGGTGTGGTCGCCTCCTGCCAGATGGAGCGCTCCCAGCACAAGAATCGCTCGATGGCGATGAAGATGCTGCGAGCCAAGCTGTATGACATCAAGCTGCGCGAGCAGGAGGCGAAGATCGCCGGAGTCCACGCACAGAAAAAAGCGATCGAGTGGGGCAACCAGATCCGATCCTACGTGATGGCGCCCTACACCCAGGCCAACGACCATCGCACCGAGCTCAAGGTGGGCGACGTGGCCAAGGTGCTCGATGGCGAGATCGATCAATTCATCCGTGCCTATCTTCTCATGGGAAAAAATGGATAACGAGACGAGCGACCTGGAAGGGCAGATTCGCCAGCGCACCCACAAGGTCGCGGAATTGCGCGAGCGTGGCATGAACCCGTATGCCAATGACTTTCGCGTCACCCACGCGATCGCCGAGGTGCCGCGCGATCCCCAACAGCTTCCGCCGGAACCTGAAATCGCCGCCGATGCGCCACGCTACGCGGTCGCCGGGCGACTCTTGCAGATGAATGAGAAGGGCAAGGTCGCCTTTCTTTTTCTGCGGGGTGACGGCGGCGAGATGATCCAGCTATTCGTCAAGATCGACTACCCGGACGCCTTCGCGGTCATGAAGGAGCTACAGCTCGGAGACATCGTCGGGGCACGGGGAGCGATGTTTGCGACGCGGATCGGCAAAGCGGCGATGCGAACGGAGCAGCTGCGCCTCCTCACCAAGGCGATTCGTCCGCTGGCCGGCAAGCTCCTGGGTGGCCAAGAGATCAAGGACATCGAAGCGCGCTACCGCCATCGCTACCTCGATATGATTTCCCATCCCGAGGTGGTGGAGGTGTTTCGCAAGCGCGCACGGACGATCAGCGAAATGCGGCGCTTTTTCGACGAGCGCAGGTACGTCGAGGTGGAGACGCGCATGCTGCTTTCGACCAATGGTGGCGCCACGGCACGTCCCTTTCGCACGCACCACAACACGCTCGATGTCGACCTCTATTTGCGCATTGCGACTGAACTCGATCTCAAACGTCTCGTGGTCGGTGGCATCGACCGCGTCTATGAGATCGGCCGCATTTTTCGCAACGAAGGGATGGACCGCTTCCACAATCCCGAGTTCACCAGCATCGAGTTCTACCAAGCCTACGCGACCTATGAAGATCTGATGGCGCTGACGGAAGAGCTACTCGAGCGGCTGGCGATCGCAGTCGCGGGAACCACCGAGATCAGCTTTCAGGGGCAGGCGATTTCGCTGCGACGGCCGTTTCGGCGGATCTCGATGCTGGAGGCGGTACTCGAGCGCCAACCCGATCTTCCTGAAGTGCAGCGCAGCGGCCTCGGACTGGTAGAAGCCTTCGAAGCTCACGTCGAGCCGCAGCTGATTCAGCCGACCTTTGTGACCCACTTCCCCATCGAAGTGTCGCCGCTCTCGCGCCGGAACGATCGCGACCCCAAGATGTGCGACCGCTTCGAGCTGTTCGTGGTTGGGAAGGAGTTGGCCAACGCCTTTTCCGAGCTCAACGATCCACTCGACCAGCGCGGCCGCTTCCAGGCGCAGGCAGTGCTTAAGCAGGCCGGCGACGCTGAAGCGATGGACTACGACGAGGATTTCTGCCAGGCGCTCGAGTACGGCATGCCGCCCACCGCAGGCGAAGGGATCGGGATCGACCGGCTGGTGATGCTACTGACCGACCAGCCGTCGATCCGCGATGTGATCCCCTTTCCCCAACTGAGGCCAGAAGGGGGCTGATTGTCCCTCGAGCGTGATATCGCCGGGCGCTATCTCAAACGGCCGACGCCGCGCAGTCCGAGGTGGCATCTCATCACGCTCGGGCTAGTCTCGGTCGCCCTTGCGGCCCGGGGTCTCGAGTGGGCCTGGAGCCGCGGCTGGATCGGTCGCGCTCACGATATTTTTGCGCCCGCGCCAATCTGGCCCACCTTTTTTCGCTGGCTGTTCATCGGTGGGCTCGTGACCGCGGTGCTGGTCGGGTTTCTCATTCTTCTCCTGCGCCATCTCACCATCTTTACGGCGATCTCAACCTACGGCCTTTTTCTCGGGACGGCTGCCCTGGTGGTGGTGCTTTCCGTGATGTCGGGCTTCGAGCAGGATCTCAAACAGAAGATCCTGGGTGCCAATGCCCATATTGTGGTGACCACGCCGAACCGCCCCTTTTTGAATCATCAGGAGATTGAGGCCAAGATCGAAGCGGCGATCGAAGGGAAGATTGCACCCTTCATCAGCAGTGAGGTGATGGTCTCGAGTCAGTCGAATCTCGCCGGAGTGGTGCTCAAAGGGATCGATCCCGAATCGGCCAGTGGCGTGACCGAACTCGGTAAGAATATGAAGCAGGGATCGATCGGCTACCTGGCGCACCCGGAGAAGATCGAAGCGGTGGGTAACCCGCTGGAGGATCCGCCCCTCCCTCTTCCCGCGGCACCGCGCCGAGTTCTGCCGGGGCTGATCGTAGGGCGCGAACTGGCCAAGTCGCTGCGACTGTTCGTCGGGGATGAGGTCAATGTCATTTCTCCGATGGGCGATATCGGACCAGCGGGTCCCATGCCTAAGTCGCGCGCCTTTCGCATCGCGGGCGTCTTTTTCTCGGGCATGTACGAGTACGACACCAAGAGCGCCTACATGGCGCTCGGTGAAGCGCAGAGATTTCTCGGTCTCGAAGACGAGATCACCGGCATCGAGGCGCGCATCGCTGATGCTGACCGGACCGAGGCTGCAGTCGATCGCATTCGCGCGGCTCTTCCGGGGGGCGACTTCGAGGTGCGTGACTGGAAGGAGCTCAATCGCAATCTCTTTTCCGCACTGCGGGTCGAGAAGATCGCAATGTTCGTGGTGCTCTGTTTTGTCATTCTCGTCGCTGGCTTTTCGATCGTCGCCAATGGCTTCATGCTGGTGCGCGAAAAAAGGCGCGACATCGCCATCCTCAAGGCGATGGGCGCGGGCGATGGCAAACTGATGCGCCTCTTCCTCTACATGGGCAGCTACATGGGCGCGATCGGAATTGGCGCGGGCGTGCTCACCGGAACCGTCGCTTGCCTGCTCCTGCGCCGCTACGGCCTCATCTCACTCGATAGCAATGTTTACTACATCAGCCAACTGCCGGTGCAGATGGACGTGCGAGAGATCATCGCCGTGGTGGGCGCGGCGCTGACCATCGTGCTCGCTGCGACGATTCTCCCGGCGCTCGAAGCAGCGCATTTGCGACCGGTGGATGGGTTGCGCCAAGATCAGGGTTAGCCATGCTTCATATCGGCACCTGCGCGCCATTCTTTCGGGCTCCGGATGCGGATGGCAAACCGCACACTCTCGACTCCCTTCTTCAGACCGGGCCGCTGGTTCTGTACTTCTATCCCGGGGATTTTTCGATTCTTTGCACCAGACACGCATGTCTACTCCGAAACTCATTCGAAGAGATCGACGGGTTGGCCGGAGTCTCGATTGTCGGTGTCAGTGCCGATGCTGCGGCCACGCACCGCCGCTTCAAGGAGCGGTACAGACTGCCATTTCTTCTACTGGGAGATCCTTCCAAGACGATTCATAAG
>JAHFDT010000280.1 GCA_023248875.1 Myxococcales bacterium
ATCAACTTCTGGCAAGTGCGCGATGAGCTCCATCTGCTCAACATCGCCACCCATCCGAGCGCCCGCCGACGCGGCCATGCCACGCGATTGATCCAGCATCTGCTCGACCATGCCGCCCATCATGCCTGCCGCTACGTGACCCTCGAAGTCCGCCGCTCGAACCAGGGCGCGATCGATCTCTACCAGAAGTTTGGCTTCCGTTCGGTGGGCATCCGCCCGCGCTATTACGTCGACGACCGGGAGGATGCGGTGGTCATGCTCTTCGAAAGGTAGTTACCTCTGCACAAACCCCTCCACATGCCCACGGTCCGGCTGTAACGCATAGGCCATTGCTCCCGCTGCCGCTCCCGCCACCACTGCCCCCGTGATCGCCCAAACGTACCAGCGATTGTACCAGCGTACCGGTGGCGTTTGGAGCTGAAGCTCGGCGCGAACCTCGACCGTTCCGTCGGGAGGGACTTCAATACGAGCTTCGAAGGGAATGTAGCCGGGTCTCGTGAGTTCCACTCGATAGATGCGCGGTGCCAACACCGTGAGTTTTTCCTCGAGCGGAGTCTCTCCGCGTCCCTGACCATTGACGGTGACCGTCGCTCCTGCGAGATTGGCCGTCACGACGATGAAGCCATACCGCTTGAACACATCAGGCGGATAGAGCTGGTGCAACCAGCTCAACAGCAGCTCGTCGCTGACCTCGGGATCGGCCAGCACCTGCGAGAGCTGGCCGATCGCCCGCCCCTCGCCCACATCGATCCGTTGCAGCGCCAACACCAGATCGCCCAGCTTTGAGACGCCCACGAGCAGGATCTCATCGACCTGCAGTTCCCGCCCGAGCCGGGCCAAGCACGTGGCATCCCCTGCGCAGCTCGCTACGGCCGCATCGGTCTGCGGACTCTTTTGCCGGGCCTCGATCGGCCCCACGATCCGCAGCGCCGCACTCTTGGCCAGCTGCTCTGCCAGCCGCTCGCCGATGGCGGCCGCCTGCTCCACTCCGCCCCGGAATTCCAGCACCGCGACCTGCCGGTGGGGAGCCGCCTGGGCGCGAAGAGCCAAGACCAACGCCAACCCTGCCAGCGTTCTCACTGTGACCCTTCCAAGATGTGCAGCCCCGTCGGAGCAAAGCCCGCAGTGATCCGGCAATCGACCTGCCCCGGAGGCACCGCTGTGCAGCCCCCAAACAAACAATCGTAACAGCTGGTGGAACAGCGCGGACCGTCGATCCCCTTGACCGTCTGGTAGCCCACCGAGCCGGAAGCCAGATCGAACTCGACTACACGATAGACGTCCTCTTGCAACTCGAGCTGGCAATAGTAAAGGACGTTCTTGCCGTCCTTCGCTTCGTAGTAGCGTTTGGGTTGGCCGTTGGCCGTCAGGTAGGTGTAGCGGAGGCGCGCCGCGATCGTGAGGTGGTTACCATCCGGGCTGAGCGCTGCCTCGTAAGCATCGAAGCGGCTGGGGGCGAGCGGTGACACCGTCACCGGATACCCGTCCGCGCCGTTGAAAAAGAGTGGTTCTCTCGGAAGGGGTAGCTTGGCTCGCTGGACCGTTTTTGCGTTTTCAAAATAGATCTCGCCGAAAAATTGAGTCGGGTGTTCCGAGTGAAGATTGTCGGGATCCACCGGCACCGCGACTTCGCTGATCAGCCCCTCGACTCCCGCCAGTCGGTCACCCCCGGCGGCGAGGGCTAGAATTCCGGGCCCTCCCGAGGCGAATTGCAGGTCGCTGTCCTTGAGGATGGCCTTCTGCCGGCAGGGCGCGGCAATGAGAAGTTGGCCCGTCGCGTCGTACGCCACATCGGTGGCACCGCTCGGACCGGCGTGCTGAGAAGGTACCGGGTTGGCCGTTGAAAAGGTGTAGATCGTCGTTGGTGTGCCGCAGTCCTGGGCGACCGAAAACCAGCTGGGACCCGCCAGCAGAGCCGCGCTGGCCCCCTCCGGCGAAAAAGCGACCGCACGCGCGTTGGCCTCCTTGATGGTGATAGGCAGAGTCCCCATCGGCGCCGCGATCAGGGCGGGAAGATCGGTGATCAGCGAGAGCCCCTGGTCGGTGACCACCGCGGCCGTGCGGTCGCTCGGCGACACCACTATTTTTCGCACGGCGCCCGCCAGCGCCACATGACCGAGCACCGTCAAATCGCGGGTATCGAGCAGATGGACCGTGCCCGCACCTCCTACCAGCAGGTATCGTCCATCCCGGGTGGCGCCAGTGGTCTGCATGCGCCCCCCCGGCCCCGGAACGGAAAACTCGGGCGCTACGCCAATCGGCAGGGTGGTATCGAGCGCCATCAGCGATGCGGGCCCCATCAGCCCCTGCGCCCCGGTCGGGGGATTGGTAAACAGGCTCGAACCGAAGAATAGAATCGGTTTTCGCAGGTGAAAGGTCACCACCTGATCGATGCCGGGCGTGATCACTACGCCTTGCGCTCGCCCCACCCCGAGGAGCTGCCCACCGCCGGTGACGGTCATGCGTAGATCGTGGTTCCCCACCAAAACGGGCCCGATGCTACTCAGCTGGCCGGAACTCCCCAAGGCACTGGACAGTAGTCCGAAGGGCTTTCCCGTCCGTTCGTCCACCAGTGCAATCGAATCGCGGCGGTTGTCTTCGAAGGGCGAAAGCTGTGGCGATCCCATGGCCGCCGCAGGAGGGGCCTCGATCTGAAACGTAACGCGCCCCTGCCCACATGCCGCACAGGCGACTGCCGCGAACAGCGGTATTCTAGGAAGCCAAGCGGGCATGGAGACGGCGCACATTACATTCCCATGCCCGCCGTGGCAACAGGACCGACGATCTGGATCACACCCTAAATCGTCCCAGCCGTTGAAAAACCCAGCCTGTAAAACTATGATGATCGTCCTATGTCCGCGGTCGCCCCAGTGCTGGAAATGCCCCAGGTTTTCGGCCGCTATGTTCTTCTCAAGCGCCTCTCCCGCGGCGGCATGGGGGAGATATTTCTCGGTAAATTGGGTGAAATCCAAGGCTTTGAAAAGCCGGTCATCGTCAAGAAGATCGTGCCCCACCTTTCGGCTGATGACGAGTTCATCAAGCGCTTCATCGACGAGGCGCAGGTCGCGATCAAGCTCAACCACGCCAACATCGCGCAAGTGTACGAAGTGGGTAAGGTCGACGGCGACTATTTCCTCGCGCTGGAGTTCGTCGAAGGACGCGATCTGCGGCGCCTGATCGCGCGCTGCCGCGAACAGGGCTTGCGCCTCCCGCCTGAGCTCTGCCTATTCATCGGCCGCGAACTGGTTTCGGGGCTCGGCTATGCCCACCGCCGCACCGATGCCGAGGGGCGCGCGCTGGCGTTGGTCCACTGCGATATTTCGCCGCCCAACGTGATGGTGTCGTTCGAAGGCGAGGTCAAAATCATCGACTTCGGCATCGCCAAAAGCGCCATCCGCACCGTCGGCTCGAATC
>JAHFDT010000104.1 GCA_023248875.1 Myxococcales bacterium
GACGTCGATGGAGCCATGCGCCGAGCCCAACTCCTCGACCCGATGAGCCTGCGTGGGCACCACTGCTGCAGCTGTGCGAGCTCCAGGAAGCCCTGGCACATATTGCACGCGAGGTGATCGCCGGACGCTTGGGCGCACGAGAGGCGGCGGCAGCAACGCGGGCACTGCGAGAGCTGCGGGCGAGCTTTGGCATGTACATCGTTCGCCAGCCGCCGGAGGAGGTGATGCTGCGCGAGGCCGAAGCGTTTTTGAATGAGCACGCCCATCTCCTCAAGGACGATAAGGACGATCCATTCAAGGGGACGGGCGACCAGGAAGGCGAAGACGAAACCCTCGCAACCTCGGCGGAACAGGAGGGCGAATAGTCGCCCATGACTCTTGGTCCTCAATATCTGGCCAACGCCAGCGCCGGCACCGACGCGATCGTCGAGGTGGCGGCAGAGGACGAGGGCACTGCTCTGCCCGCGGTGCTGGTGGTCGATGAGGTGGCGGCGCTCCTGCGCGTGAACCGCAAGACCGTTTACGAGGCGCTCGCCCGTGGCGATATCCCCGGCGCACGCCGCATCGGCCGCACCTATCGGATCAGCCGTGACGCTGTGCTAGGGTGGCTGCATGGGCAAGCTCGCGTTTCGCACTCAAGGAGAAATCGATGAGTGTGAGATTGCGAAGCTGGACCGATCCGGCGACGGGGCGGTCTGGCGAAATGTATTTCGTGGATGTGACGTTCAGGCATCCCGACGGTCGCAAGGAGCGCGTGCGCAAGGCATCACCCGCAACGACTCGGCGTGGGGCCGAACAGTACGAACGGGAGATCTTGAAGGCGCTGCTCGATGGGACCTTTGGAAGAAAGGAGAAATTGCCGCCACCGATCCTGGCGGAGTTCGCGAAGGAATTTTTGGCGACCTATGTGCGCAGCAACAACAAGCCATCGACGGCGTCGACCAAGGAGGGGATTCTGCGATCGGCGGTGGTGCCTTTTTTCGGTCGAATGCGGCTCGACGAGATCGGGCCGCGCGAGATCGAGCGGTTCAAGGCGCACCTGCTCGACAAGGGGCTGATGGCCAAGTCGGTCAACAACTACCTATCGACGTTGCGGCGGCTGCTTACGACGGCGGTCGAGTTCAACCTGATCTCGCATGTGCCGCCGATCAAGTGGCTGAAGTGTCCCCCGCCGGAGTTCGACTTCTTCGATTATGTAGAAGCGGCGCGGTTGGTAGCGGCGGTGGACGACGGGTGGCGGCCGATGTTGGTGACGGCGCTCAAGACTGGCATGCGCCTTGGCGAGCTGTTGGCGCTACGGTGGGAGGATGTCGATCTCGTCGCGGGGCGTCTGGTGGTGCGGCGGGCGGTGGCGCGCGGGATCGTTGGCACGCCGAAGAATGGGCGTACGAGGGAGATCCCGCTATCGGAGGATCTCCTGCACCTGCTCAAGGCGCACCGGCATCTGCGTGGCGAGCTGGTCTTTTGCAAATCGGACGGGGCGATGTTTCAGAAGAACGAAACGAAGCATCCGCTCTGGCGCGCGTGCAAACGGGCGGGGCTACGGCTCATCGGCTGGCACTGTTTGCGGCACACCTTTGCGAGCCATTTGGTGATGCGCGGGGCGCCGATGAAGGCGGTGCAGGAGCTACTCGGCCACGCCACCATGGAGATGACAATGAGGTACAGTCATCTCAGCCCGGATGTGCGCAGGGACGCCGTGAAGCTGCTCGACCAAGGCACATACAGGGCACATGAAGGGGTCGCAATTTCCAACTAGCCTAAGTTCCAAAGCAAAAACAGTGGAGGCGCCGGGAGTCGAACCCGGGTCCGGAAGTGCTGCCGAAAAGCCTCTACGCGCGTAGTCGGTGGATTTGATTCACCACGGGTCGAGCCCGCCGACAGGCACTCACCGCGGTTAGCCCATCCTGAGTTTTCGCCTCCCGCGCGATGGACGCTCACGGGCCGCTAGCCCTCTGATTGGCGCTCGCTCCGAGGCCGAGGGCGGCTCCTCGGGCAAGCGGCTCTCTATCTACTGTTTAGGCAGCGAGAGCGTACGCGGGTTCATTCGCGTTTCTGTTTTTCCCGTCGGATTTACGAGGTGGCGAGAACCCTCGGCGCGCAGCTTGTTCGTCAGTTCACCCCCGTCGAAACCGTGTCGCCCCCATGAACAACACTGGTAGAAGGGTAGGGTCCTAGGGCGGCGCGGTCAAGGTGGTGCGAACCTGCGCGGTCGAAAGCAGCGTGGTTCCGAGATAGGACTGCTCGATGCTGACGAGGCGGGCATGCAGGAGCCAGGCTGCGACCGCTTGAGGGGGCGCGACCCTCCGCACCAGCGCGGCGGATTCAGTGGCCACGACAAAAGGGCCCGCTTCGCGGACGACGCGGGCGCATTCCGTGAGTGCGCCGAGCCCCTCTTGGGGAAGTTCGTTGAGAACAAGGCCACCAAAGCTACCAGAGGCAAAGGGCAGGCGTGTCACATGGCCGATCACTTGCGGCAGCGGGCGGCGACGGCGGCGCTCGGTGAGTAGGACCACGTGTAGTCCGAGCCGATTCAGCTCTCGCCCGAGGGAATCGCCGACGACGAGGACGGGAGCGTCGATGCGCTGGAGGAGCGCCGCGATCCTGCGGGCGACCCGTCCTGCGCCCCAGCCGAGAACACCGGCGATCATCGTTGGGTACGCTTCTGCCGAAGGGCCCACTGGGTCAGCTTACCCGTGCTGCGCTGGGGCCGGCGCCGCTGGGGATGCATGGCCTTGGCAATGGCCATGCGCCCCTTTTTCGAGTGGAGAAAGGCCCAGTCGGTGTGCTCGTTGCTGCGCTCGCGCGGCTCATGAAGGCGCAGATATTCGCAGCGCGGCTCGTCGAGGTGCGGGGTGGCTTTGAGATGCCACCAGAGCTGGTCGGCGAGGTATTTGAAATTGGGGTAGCTCTCGACAAAGAAATCGATCTTGCCGCCCTTGATCGCGCCCCCCTGATCGTCGGCGCGCAGGCAGCCGTCGTGGCGGGTGCCATCGGGCAGCACGAGGCCGACAATTTCAGGGAGGTAGAGCGGCGAGCCGATGGGGATGAGGCGCGGATCGACAGCGACCGAGCGAAAAGGTTCGAGGGCACGTGACTGCACGCCGCGGCCGAGCGGATGTGCTTCGGGCTCGAGGGTGTCGAAGCAGGTGCCGATGCCATACTTGCACTCGCCGGCATAGTTGAGGAGCCGCCCGTCGCGCAGGACGCCAGTGCCTTCGAGCTTCAGTTCGTAGACGAACGCCGACGGAAAACGGCCGATCCAGATGCCCCAGCGGTCGTAGATACTGGTGTCGTACTTCTCGTTGGCATAGTCCGACTCGTAGGCGAGCCAGTAGAAGGAGAGGCGAAAGCCATCCTTGGCGGCGATGGGATAGCCGCAGCACTCTTTGATCTTGGGGCGCAGCGGCAGCTTGGCATCGATCCCGTCGAAATCGAAGAGGAGCTCGCCCTTCGAGACGTCGGGCGCAGCATGGGCGAGCGAGCCCAGGAGAAGGAGGAGTGCGCAGCACTTCACTCCCAAAGGGTAGCTCGGCCATCGCCCAGCGGCAAACGTGCTACAACCAGCGGATGAAGCGGCTCGGCGAGGTCGCTGCTCTGCCCGAAGCCGGGAACAAGGCGCGCACGCTGGCGCAGATGTGGGCAGCGGGCTTGCCGGTGCCCGATGGGATCGTGGTGCTGCCTGGCGAGGAGATCGACGCACAGGCACTCGGTGAGGCGCTGCGCCATCTCGGAGATCGGTTTGTCGTGCGCTCGTCCGCCGATGTAGAAGATGCCGCAGGGACGACCGCGCCAGGGGTGTTCGAGAGTGTGGTGGGGGTGGCGCCGGATGAAGTCCCGGCGGCCATCGAGCGGGTGAGAGCGTCGGCACTCGCGGAACCGGCGCGTGCCTACTTGGGATCGCGTGGTCTTCCTGCGGCGCGGATGGCGGTGCTGATCCAGCCGCAGGTCGCAGCGCAGCTCTTGGGCGTGCTTCACACCGATGTTTGGCGTGCGGAGGAGCGATTGCCCGATGAGCCGGAGTGGGGCTCGATCGCGCCCCGCGAAGTGGATCCGCGTGAACCGCTAGGGCTGGGTGCGGTACGGTTGGTGGTGCTGCTAGGGGGGCCGCTCGATATTGAATATGCATGGACCCGCGAGGGGCCACTGTTCCTGCAGGCCCGCCCGTTGAGTGCGCCAATCCTCGTCGGAGGTGATTGGGATCCGGGCGACGATGAGATCTGGCAGCGCGATGCGGAGCACAATCCCGAGCCGCTCTCGGCGGCGCAGGCATCGCTGGTCGCGCGGGTTGAAGGCATCGGTGGGCTGCATCAACGGATGCTGAATGGGTATCTTTTCTATCGTCGAGAAAAAGCCGGGGAGGGAGTACCGCCCCATCGGTTGCCCAACCTGTTTCATGACGAGATCGTCCCCTGGGCAGATCACCTGCTGGCTTCGACGGATCCGATCGAGTGCTACCGTGCAATCTTCGCGCGCCATGTCGGCGAGATTTCTCCTTCGCTCGAGCGTGCCAGGACCCTGCTCGACGAATTCTTGAAAAAGAACTTGGGCGAGGCGCTGACGAGGCATGCTGAACTTTTGGCTGGTGTCGGCGAAGCGACGGTAGTGCGCGATGCGGCGCTGTGGCGGATCGGGCGTGCCGATCCCGCAGCGCGGCCAGCGCTGCTTGGGGAGTACAACTGTCGTTTCGGGGCGCTGGCACCCGCTTGGGATGTGGCGGTACCCTGCGATGATGAATTGCCGAACCGCGTGTTGGTCATGGCCGCTCTGGTGGCGCGCGGCCCTTCGCCCGAGGAGCGCCATGCGCAGGCCGGTTTGCGCGCCGATGAAAAGAGGCTCGAAATTCTCTCACGCCTCGACCGCATGGCGCGCGGGGCGTTGAAGCACCTCTTGCCGGTGGTGCGTGCGGCGCTCGCTATCGGAGAGGCGGATGACTTTCTGTTTTTCCGCGCGCAGCAGCGGGTGCGCCACAGGTTACTTTCGACAGGGCCCGCCGAGGACCCTTCGCTCCTTTTTGAGCTCCCCATTGGGCAGCCCTTTGACCGCGACCGGGCGCTCGCAGCGCGCTCCCAGCGACTGGCCCAGGGGGCGTTGTCTCCGCCCTCCGAGATCGTCGGGCGCCGGCCGAGCTGGCGTGGCGCCACCGCCAGCGATGTCCTGCGCGGGGTGGGCACCCGCGGTCGCGCGTGGGGGCGCGCGCTCGTGCTGCGCGATCCGGCCCACCTGCCCGCGACGCTGCCGGAAGGTGCAGTGCTGGTGGTGCCGGCGATTCTGCCATCGCTCGGCTACCTCATTCCCAGCGCCGCCGCGCTTGTCACCGACCATGGTGGCGCCCTTTCACACGGCGCTACGCTGGCGCGCGAATATGGTGTGCCGGCGGTCCTCAACACCGGTCGAGCGACGGAGCTGCTCTGCGATGGCGACGACCTACTGGTGGACGCCGATGGCGGTCGGGTGTACCGAATGGGAACAGCATGAGAACGTGGCCCGTAAACTATTTCTCCCTGGCGGTGCGCCGGTTCTTCTTAGCGGTACGCCGGGTGGCGCGGATGCGGCGCTTCTTGCTCGCTGGATGTAGCCCGCGGGCGACGCGGCGCTTGCGCATCTTGCGGCCGGCTTTCACTCCCTTCTTGTGGTTCTTGGCGCGCTGCTTGACTCGCCTCTTCGCTCGCTTGGCCATCACGGCTCCTTGGTTGGGTGAGGTGCCGCACCGGGCACGCGGATGATTCTCGGCGGCTTTACACTGAGTGGCAAGTTCGCAGCAGGCTTGATCGCAACGCCCTCTTTCAAGATCGGCGGCGCGTAGGGCTTGCCATCGGGTGTCATACCGAGCGCGGGCGGCGGGGGAAATCCGAGTTTGAGTGGTCCGCCGGTGTCGTGCGGCTTCACGCCCGGCGGGCGCTCCCAGGGGATCTCTTCGATCGGCAGCTCCGATGAGGCTGCCGCCATATAGCGCGCCCACATCGGCACGCTCAGCATGAATGAGGCGTCCTTGTAGCCGAGCTGGCGCTCGTAGGTGTCGTCGCCGATCCAGGCACTGGTGAGCCAGCGCGAGGTGTAGCCGATGAACCAGACATCCGAAGTGCGCGAGGAGGTGCCGGTCTTGCCCGCAGCCGGGATCTTGATCGCACGGATCGGCGCCGAATGGCCCTGAGTGACGATCTTGCGCAAAAGGTGGGAGGTGAGCCAGGCAGTGCGCGGTGCGAGCACTGGATCCGGATCGTCGCCAAAGCGCGCCTGGATGCGGTCGAGGCGGCTCGCGCCATCGAGCCACGGATCGTCCCAGGCCGTGTGGTCTTCCAGTACGCGGCCGTTGCGGTCGATGAGGCGGCGCAAATAGACAGTTTCGATCGGGCGCCCAGCTCGCGCAAAGATCGCAAAGGCGCGTGCGAGATCGTCGGTGTGCACGCAGCTCGCGCCGAGCGCGAGCGAGGGGCAGTATTTTTTTAGACACACCTCATCGGGGACGAGCGGAGTGGAAAAGCCGAACCGCTGGTGCCAGTCCGCTGCCGCCTGGGTACCGAGCGTGGCGAAGATCTCGCCCGACGGGGGATTTTTGGACCAGACCAGCGCCCGCTCGAGCGTCACCTGCACGCCGTAGCTGCCGTCGATATTTTCCGGGATCCACATTTCGCCGGTGACGGGATCCATCTCGGGCTTGGGCTTATCGTTCCAGAGCGTGTCGAAGCTGTAGCCGCGGTCGAGTGCCAGCGAGTAGTAGATCGGTTTGTAGGCGCTGCCCGGCTGGCGGCAGGACTGGACGACGCGGTTGAACTCGCTGGCGTCGAAATCGTCGCCACCCACCATCGCCAGCACATAGCCGTTGCGGTGGTCGAAAGAGTAGATCGAGCCCTGGACGCGCGGCTGCTGTTCGAGCGCCAGGATTTGCGGTCCTGGCGGGGGCGGACGATCGGCCTGCTCGGGAATCCAGGCCACCTCGCCGAGCTCATCGTAGCTAAATTCGGAAAAGCGGGGGATGCGGGACTGGAAATTCCAGCGCACCCAGATGACATCGCCTTTGTGCAGCGCCTCATGGGCCGAGGCGATCAGTTTATCGTTGGTCGCGTCGCGTGCCGAATAGCGCGCCGCCCACTGCATGTTGACGAGCGGTAGCGGATAGATCGTATCACCCACGCGCACGCGGGCATCTCCGCCCACCTGCTCGACGAGACCCAAGTAGAGCTTGCCCTCGAGGAGCGGACCGTCGCCATACAGCTCCCGCGCGCGGCGACGGAACAGCTCGGCGAGCGCGCCATCGACGTGTGCTTCGGGGCCGCGCCAACCCTGGCGTTTATCGAGGCGGCGCACCGCGGCATCGACGTTGTCGGCGGCCAGTGCATCGAGGTAGGGTAGTGCCGCGGTCTCGACGCGGTAGCCACCGCGATAAAACGCTTCGGCGCCGAGCTTCTCCACCAGCGCGCGCCGTACATGTTCGGAGTAGTAGGGAGCCACTTCCGCGAGATAGTCGCGGCGCGGCTGGACACGCAGGGGCGTCCTATTCCAGCGCGCGGCCTCCTGGTCCTTGAGTGCGCCCACGGCGACGAGATTGGCGAACACCTGCGCGCGTCTATCGCGGGCCGTGCGTTCGCTCACCAGCGGCGAATCGCGCGACGGTGCACGCGCTAGGCCCGCGATCATCGCCTGTTCTCCTAGATCGAGCTCCCACACCTCTTTGTTGAAATAGCGCTGCGCTGCTGCACCGACGCCATAGGCGCCGTTGCCGAGATAGATCTGGTTCAAGTAGGTGGCGAGGATCTCCTCCTTCGAAAAGCGCGCTTCGAGCCGGCGCGCCAAAATCGCCTCCCGGATCTTGCGCGAAAAGCTCCGCTCCGAAGAGAGAAACGACTTCGCGACCTGCTGCGTGATGGTCGAACCGCCCTGGGCTACCTGGCCGGCGCGCAGATTGGTGACGAGCGCGCGCAAGGTGCCCCGGTAGTCGATACCGCCATGGCGAAAGAAGCGGCGATCTTCGGTGGCGATGAAGGCGTCGACCAGTGTCCTGGGGATACGCTCAAGCGGTACCAGGCTGCGGTGCTGGGTGGCGAATTCGGCCAGCAGCGCGCCATCCTGACCGTAGAACCGCGTCGTGGAGGGTGCGGTATCGGAAAAATTTGCCAAATCGGGCAGCGGTTGCGCCGCAAAGAAAATGTAGAGGCCACCGAGTGCGTAGAGCAGGATTGCCAGCAACGCGAACGCCGTAAAACCGTAAAGCTTGAGCAGCCAGAATAGCAGCCCCCCGTCTGAGGGATTGCTGATCTGGACCGGTCGCTTCACCGGCCTGCGGTATCGAGGCGGGTGCGCAGCATCTCATTCTCGTCGGCGAGCCGGGCCACTTCATTACGCGCCGCTCGCGCATCCGCGCGTGCATCGGCGAGAGCCGCTTCGAGCTCGGTGGAGGAGGGCGCGGACGGTGTGCGTGACGCCCTCTTGGATGCAGTCTTGCGCGGCTGCGTCTTTTTCGCCTTGGCCATGGTAGGAGCATAGGAATGCCGCGCGTTCGTAATCATGTCAACCCGCTCAAGCTCGAAACCTGGGCTCGCGAATCGCTGGTTCTCCCATCCCAGGGCGAAGTCGAAGTGGAGCTTGGTTGTGCCGATGCGCAATTTCTGTTTCAGCGGGCGGCACTAGCTCCGGCTCGGGTTCACATCGGCATCGAAATCCGTGTCGATCTCGTCCACGACGTGAACCTGCGCGCCACGACCCAGGGGCTCACCAATTTGCGCGCGGTATTCGCTAATATCAACCGCGACCTCGACCGGCTTCTTCCCGACGGAAGAGTGCAGCGGATCTTTATCAATTTTCCCGACCCTTGGTTCAAGCGTCGTCACCACAAGCGGCGCCTGCTCACACCGGAGTTGGCGGCGGCGATCGAACGAAAGCTGGCCGTCAGTGGCCAGCTGCTATTTCAGTCCGACGTGTGGGAGCTGGCGCTCGATGCCATGGCTGTTCTGGAATCGACCGATGGCCTGGTCAATCAGCGTGGCGCCTGGTCCTTTTTGCCCGACCATGATTTTGGCGCGCGCTCGCTCCGCGAAGTGCGTTGCGCGGCGAAAGGACTTCATATCTGGCGGATGCTCTACCGGAGGTTATAGTGCCCGCCGGTTCAAGAGCTCGTTCAGCGGTAGTCTGAACCTCAGCATCTTGAGATCAACGTAGTGCGGCATCTGATCGTCAAGTCGGTGACACGATCGTCAGCCAGTTTACGATCGCGCGAGACAGGGTTAGCGGAACCCCATGACGGACAAGGGGTTCGATCTGGTCCAAGGCATGCAGTGCTTCGCCGCTTTGGAGGGCTCATGGCGGTCAATGCTTCAGCCATCATGATGAACCGCGGCAAAACGGCCGAGCTCAAAGGGCGCATTCTCCTGGTCGATGATGACCCGACGCTTCTGCGCACCTACCAGCGGGTCCTTCGTGCCTCGGGCTATCAGGTGGACACCGCCAGCACCGGAGTGGACGCACTGGCCACCGCGCGGGCCTTCGATTTCGACGCGATTCTGAGCGATATCAATATGCCGGGTCTCGATGGGCTGGCGCTCTTGCGAGCGGTCAAGGAGCACCATCTCGAAGTGCCGGTGGTGCTGATGACGGGCGGCGCTTCGCTCGAGACAGCGGTCACGGCGGTGGAATTTGGTGCGCTCCGCTATCTCACGAAGCCAATGGATCTCAGTGCGCTCGCTGAGGTGCTAGGGCAGGCGGTGGGGCTACGGCGCATCGCGCGCGCCAAGCAGCAGATGCTCCACCATCTCGGCGTGGGGCCGCTCAGCGACCTGGCGACGCTGGAGGCGCGCTTCGAGCATGCGCTCGATACGCTGACGCTCGCTTTCCAACCGATCGCCTGCTGGTCGGAGCGGCGCCTGTATGGCTATGAGGCGCTGATGCGCTGCGAGGAGGCTTCGCTGCTCAATCCGATGGCGCTGCTCGATGCCGCCGAACGGATCGGGCGCTTGTTCGAAGTGGGACGCACCGTGCGCCAGCGCGCAGCCGATGCACTCGCCGCTGCACCCCACGATACCGTGCTCTTCGTCAACATCCATCCGCACGATCTCCTCGACGAAGAGCTGGCCCAACCGGACGGGCCGCTCGTGCCCTATGCACCGCGCGTGGTGTTCGAGCTGACCGAACGCGAGTCGTTCGATGCGATCCCCGATGTACGCACCCGCATTGCAGCGCTGCGCCAGCTCGGTTTTCGCATGGCGGTCGATGATCTCGGCGCCGGTTATGCGGGTCTCACGCGCTTCGTCCAGGTCGAGCCCGAAGTGGTGAAGATCGACATGTCGCTGGTGCGCGATGTCGAAAAGAGCCCGCTCAAGCAGAAGCTGATCCGATCGCTGGCCTCGGTGTGCGCGCAAGCAGGGCTGATGGTGGTGGCCGAGGGGATCGAGACCGAAGCGGAGCGCGATATGATCGTCAGCTTGGGCTGCGATCTGCTGCAAGGGTATCTGCTGGCTCGCCCCAGTGCGGTCTTTCCGATCGTGAAGTGGTAGGCAGCCTACTGGCTGGCCTGGGCGCGGTCTGGCAATCTCGGGGCGTCGTCGGGTCGGCTGCGGAAGATCAACCAGAGCGCCCCGAGCAGCGCGGTAAAGTCGGCCAGCATCGATAGGATAAAAGCCACCGCGGAGAGGAAGCCGAACTGGCGGATCGGCGGTAAGTCGGCGAGGGCGAAGGCGAGGAAGCCGCCGGCGTTGATGAGTGTGGCGAAGAAAATCGCGCGGCCGGCGATGGCGAGCGCGTGGCGCAAACTCTGCTCATCGGTACCGGTCTTGCGGCGTTCGAGGAAGTGGAAGAAGAAGTGGATCTGGTCGTTTTCCGAGGCGCCGAGCGTGGTCGAAGCGATCAGGATCGTGGCGGCGTTGAGCCCCATGCCGACGAGGCGCATCACCAGAAACATGACCAGGATGGCAAACAGCGACGGGATCATCGCCATGAGGCGCGCCGCGCCATTGCGGAATACCACGAGGAAAGCGGCGTAGATGATCGCTACCGAGAGCAGGAAGCTTTCGATCAGCGTCGGGATGAGGTGGTGCGAGATCTTGGCCTGGAGTTTGGCGATGCCGGTGGTGCGCAGCTTGAATTGTGCCAAGACCGGATCGCGCTGGGTCGCCGCTTGCCAGCGGTCGGAGATGTGCTCTTCGAGACGCTGATAGCCGCGATAGGTGCTCGTGTGGGTGACGACGACGAGATGAGTTTCGTCGAGCTGGGGGAGTGCCACGAAGCGTTGTAGCATGGGCTCGCGCGGTAGCAGAGCTTCCAGTGCGCCGGTCATTTTTTCGAGCTCATCGTCGCTCTCGGGCAGCCGATCGCCTTGCCCTCCGATGTAGTGCATGACCCGCATCATGGTCGGCAGGCCCACGACCGCGGGTGGCGCGAGCGCTTCGCTGTGGTGAGCCTGCGCCTCGTCTGCTTCGAACTGGCGGAGGTCCTCCTCGAGGGTGCGCTGGAAATGGTCGAGGCCGCGCACCACCTGCGGATCGCTGACGGCGCCAAACCGCGACGCCTGGAGCCACACTTCGGTGAGCGATAGGCCGGGCGAGACGCGTCCGAGCGCTTTGGTGTCCCGGTAGAGCGCCGATTCGTGGTTGATGTATTCGAGAGCATTGGTCTCGAGCTGCATCGGTTCGAGATGGCCGGGGAACCCGAAGAGTGCCACCGTCCCGGCACCGCACAGGAGCAGCGAGGAGACCACCAGCGGCCAGCGGTAGCGGTAGCTCCAGCGGGGCAATCCCGAGGTCAACCGCTCGAACCACTGACCGGAGATTCGTCGCTCCTGCTGCGTCGGAGTGCGTAGGATCTTCTGTAGCGCGGGAAAGAGTGTGAAGACCGTGATCCAGGTGATGAGCAGGCCCACCGCCACCCAGATGCCCATCTCGCGGATGGGGCGGATCTTGGAGACCGCCAACGCGGCGAAGCCCACCGCCGTCGCAAATACCGAGGCGCTACAGGCAGGAAATTTGTGGGCGAGCGCCAGGATCTGGTGCTCGTCGACGGTTCGGTCGAGTGGCTGCTCCACAAAGCGCGAGTGGATGTAGACCAGCGTGGCCATGCAGGTGATGAGGATGGTCATCGGCACGA
This sequence comes from Myxococcales bacterium, assembly GCA_023248875.1. GTDB lineage: Bacteria > Myxococcota_A > Polyangia > Palsa-1104 > SHYY01 > JAHFDT01. The sequence continues at coordinate 12,073 of JAHFDT010000104.1, forward strand.
GCGATGAAACGATGGTAAAGACGCCGCCCGTCGCCCCGATGTAGCCGACGGTGAGTCCGCTCGTGACGCCCAGGGTGATGAGGATGGCGGCGAGCGCGCGGAAGGAACGGTAGAGTGCAAGGGTGAGGATGACCACAAACAGGCCGAAGAGCGAAAAATAGAGCACGCCGGCCCTGCTCGTCTGCTGATCGAGCAGGAGATTGACGACCGGCTGGCCGACCACCCGCAGCGCGGTAAAAGGCGGAGCGCGGAATCGGGCGGCGATCTGTTCAATGGTGGCGAGCGCGGTGCGGCGCTGGTCGGCGCTTTGGCGCTGCAGCACTAGGGCGATCGAAAGGAAGCGGTCGCCGACGAGACCCTGCTTGCGAAACAGTTCGGTGCCGGTGGCAAAGCGGTGCAGCTCGCTCGCCTGCGCGGCCACCTCGAAGCCGGCGCGGGCGCGGCGGAAGATCGTCAGGATCGAGGTGGTTTCGGATTTCGGGATTCTTTGTAGCGCGCGCTCGAGCTCGTCGAAGCGGCCGAGTGCGGCGGGCGCATAGGGGTCGTCCGATTCGGCCAGCAGCACGATGTATTCGCCGGTACCAAAGACCTTGTTGAACTCCTGGGCGGTGAGGTAATCGGGATCGCTCTCGACGATCAGCCGGTCGATGGAGTTGTCGTGGTGGACGCGCAGGGCGAAATAGGTGCCGGGGACCATCAGCACGGCATAGGTCGCGATCACCCAGCCTCTTCGGGCGACGATAAACTGGAACAGACGGGCGAGGCGGCTCACGGTAGGCACCCTAGCACAGTTTCAGCTGGCCACTGGGGTAGCCGTCCGGAGCGGCTGTATCTCTCTGAATTGTCAGGGAAGTCGTGCGGCCAGTGGATTGCATGAATCGCCCAGTCTGGGAGGGACCCTCATGAAAAGATTACTGGCAATTTCAATGACTGCGCTGCTGCAGGCGGCCGTGGCTCACGGAGATGCGGCCCGGCAGCCGGCCCCGCCGGCCAGAGAGTATTCGGTCGGCGTCCGCGTGGGCGCACTCGGTCGGGTGGTGGGTGCCGATGTGGGGTTCGTGAAGGGGAACGGTAGAATACGGCCCTTTGTGCGCACCGCACGTAGCCAAGGCGCGCTGACCCTCGTGGAGGGCGTCGTGCGAGTCGGTAGCGGCCAGCACCAGCCCGGTCGGACCACCAAGGTCGGCGGCCACTACGCCGTGGAGACGGCGGGGGATGTGCGGATGCGCCTGGCGGCCGGCGTAGGTGTGGAGAACTCCACCAACGGGATTGGCGGCAAAACCACGGGAAAAGCGCTGCTTTTGGGTGTGAGCGCGCCGCTGGTGGCGCCCATCAATTCAGAGCACACGCGCACGGTCTACTTCGGCAAGCCGGGCAAGTAGGCAGCAGCAATAGCAACTTTGGTGAAGAAGTGCCGATAATGAGATAGGCTAACTCTTTTTCGAGGGACGCTTGTCCGAACGTACGGTCGACGAGCAGGTTGCAGCCGGGCCGACCGATAAGGTGGAGGAGGCGGCGCCGGCGAGTCGCATCCCGATGCTGGCAATGGGGGCGCAGGGGGTTGGCACGGCGCTCATTCAGCGCAAGCTGGCGGGCCGGCTTGCACGGAAGCAGGAGCGGGCGAAGGAGGAGGGGGGCGAGGGGCTCCCGGCACCGGCGGAAGTGGAGAAGCCGCACGATCCCTACACCCCGTCGCCGAAGGTCCGGACGCTCTTTGTGGCGCTGGGCAAGGCAAGCGATGAAAAGATCGCGGCGGCGGCGGTCAACCAGCTCGCGGAAGCGGGAGTCTCCCCCGCTCAGATCGATGAGTATCTTCAGGCCCG
>JAHFDT010000105.1 GCA_023248875.1 Myxococcales bacterium
GGCAGCGCCACCTTGTCGCACACGCTGCATTCGCGAAAGATCACCTATCCATTCTTCCACAAGCGGCGAAAGGATTTCCAGCTTGATCGTTCGTGCTCCTTGCGCTATGTCGGTCGCCTCGGAGGTCGCTTATGAACCGCAAGATCCTTAGCCTGATTTCGTTGGCCATGTTGGCCTGCCGCAACGACATCCCCCAGGGGAGCGTTAGTGACGGCGGCGCCAAAGATGCGGCACTCTCGCCAGTGGATGCCAGCACCAGCGGCGAATTTATCCAGTCGACGGTCGCTGCGATGCGCCAAGGGCCGTCTGGCAACTACCAGCTCACCGATGTGGTGGTGATCGCCGTCGGACCGAGCACCAAGTCGGCCAAACTCTGGCTGCAGGACCCGGCCGGTGGCGACTTTTCGGCGATGATGGCCCAGTGCTCCTCGTCGAGCACCAGCCACAAGTGCACCCAGTCGGATGCGGTGGCAGCACTCCCGGTCGGCCAGAAGGTGACGATCAAAGGCAACTTCATCAAGTCGTCAAAGACCCTCTCGGAATCCTTCTACATCGCCGACTCCGCGACCACCGATTCACCCGTAGTCGACAAGGGCGCCGGAACGGCCCCCGCGGCCAAGACCGTGACCCTCGCCGACCTCCAGCGCAGTGCCAACAAGAGCGCACTCTGGTTCCAAAAGGTCAGCCTGACGCTACCCGAAACGCTCGTGATGTATGACTGGTCGCCCACCGAAATGGGTAACACCAGCTTCACCAAGTGCAGCACCTTCCCCGGCCAGACCGGTTTTGCCATGATCCCGCAGTCGGCGGGCGCGCAACCGACCATGGCCTGCCAAAATTCCAGCTCGCAGCCGACCGGCCAGGCGAATCCGGACGCCAAAGAGATCCTCTTCGGGACGACCTTCTATAAAGGCTTTACCGTCAGCTCCGACTGCCGCTGTGCCCCGGAGCATAGCAACAAGGTACCGCAGCTCAATAGCACCCTCTCGGGCGCCGTCTCGGGCCTCCTCCTGTTCGATGTCCCCTTCATGGGGACGACCGGCTACCAGTTCCTATCGCCCCTGGCCGACGCAGACGCGCCGATTACCAACACGAAATAAAGCGCTGCTCAGGCGCGTTCAGCGCGAGCGCCCCCGCAGCGAGGCCGAAGAGCATACTTTTCATATGTAACGAGGCCGAGCGAGGACGAAAGCCGCGATCAACGCGCGTGAGCAGCGCGTTACCGCCGAAACACCCAATAGCGATTCATCGGATAGTTCCAGGCGAGGTAGACAAGCCCTTGGGCTAGCGCAAAGGCGGCCACGCGCTCGACGCCGAATCCATAGTGCGCGAGCGATGGCAGCGCGGTGTTGAGTGCGTAGCTTCCGACGAACACGAGCAGCGATTTAGTGCCCTGCCCAGTGATCGATCCGAGGTTTCTCGCCTCAAAGACCCAGTACTTGTTTAGGCTAAAGGTGATGGCCTGCCCCACTAGCTGCACCAGGGCATAGGAGAGCCACGGCGCAACCCGGAGGCCATACGATAGGATCGGCAAGATCGCTAGCTCGACCAGCAGCGCAGTGGTCGAAGCGATCGAACTCTTGGTCAGCGCGCGGACATGAGCCGGCATCGGAGCAGCGCTCGTTTCCGTCGCGGACGACGCCAAGCTCAGCTCAGGCCGGCGCGCGGCGTCAGATCGGTGCGGACGTAGTTGCGCATCCGCTGGGTCAGCTGATCGTGGGCGACGAAGTTGGGGTGGTCGAAGCCGTGGCGCGGGCAGGTGGCGCAAACTTCAATGCCGTCGACCTCGTCGGCGAGATGGCGATCGCGCAGGTGCCGCATCCGCGCGCTGTTCCACACCTCGTCGAGCGTCTGGTGGGCGAGGCTGCCGAGGACGTTCTGCTTCTCGTACACATTGACGCAGGGCACGACATCGCCGTCCCACAGCACGGTCAGCTCGGTCCAGAGCATCTTGCAGGGCGTGTGGTTGACCGCTGGGACACTGGCTTTGCCAAGCTGAACCAGCTTGACCTGACCGGCCCAATCGCGCGCCTCTTTGATCATCACCTGCGCCCCATCGAGGTCGCGCCATAACGTCGCGAAGGGCTCCACCTCGGCACGATTCGCATCGGTCACGATCATCTGCACCACGACAGTGAGGTCGTTCGGGATCTGCTTCTTCAACTCAAAAAAGTTACGGACATTCTTGACCGTGGTCGCGAAATCTCCGCCCACGCGGATGCGTGCGTAGGTATCGGGCGAGGCGCCATCCATCGAAATGACCAGAAAATCGAGGCCGTTTTCGAGCAGCAGCTTGGCCTTGCGGTGGTCGAGGTAGGTCGCGTTCGTAGAAAGCCCCATCGCCACGCCCTTCGAGCGACCGTAGCGGATGAGCTCGCCGATCTTGCCGTGGAACAACGACTCGCCGAGATGGTGCAGATAGGCAAACTCGAGCTCGGGCGCGGCCATATCGATGATGCGCCGAAACAGCTCGGGCTTCATGTAGCCGACGTCGCGCTCCATCTGCTCATGCGGACACATGGGGCAGGCGAGGTTGCAGTAGTTGGTGAGCTCGATCTTCATGTGCGCCGGTCGACCGGTGGCCACGGTGCGCGCCTCGAGATGGTCATCGACCAAACGGCGGCGGTTGTCGCGCCACAGCGTGGCCATTTCCACCGCGGTGAGCGGCTCATACTTCGGCTGCGCATTCTTTTGGGTCATCATGGCGTTTGCATCCTCGGCTCAAAAACGGCGACGAAATTGTGAACAAACGGCGTGTGCACCGCGGTGCAGCGTAGCCCCGACTGGGCGGCGATGACCCGCATCTCCGATGGTGAATGCAATCGGGCGGACAGCCCATGCTTGCGCTTGGCGCGCGCGTAGAACCAGCCACCTGGGCCGGTGCGCGGCGCCAGCGCCACGAGGCGGCCGCCTTCGGCAAGATGGCGGCGCAACCGCGGCAACACCGCGCGAGCGTCCACCCATTCGAGCACGCCCAAACACAGAATGCGATCGAAGGTCCGCCCGAGGTCGAGTGTGGTCACGTCTGCGACGAGAGCGCGGTCCACCTTGCCCTCGACCTGCGCCACCATCTCGGGGGCAAAATCGCAGGCCCAGACCTCATGGCCGCGAGCATGCAGCGCCGCCGCATAGATCCCCGGACCGCAGCCGGCGTCGAGGATCGACTCACCGCCGCGCAGCGCGAGCAGCTCGTTGACCATGCGCACTTCGCGCGCGCGCACGAACGAGAAAAGACCGTCGTCCTCGGGCTTGCCGTAGCTTTCGGCCCACTGCCCATAGTGACGGCGAACCGCTTCGGCGCTCACGTCCACCCTCGCTGCACCAGCTTGCCGAAGACTTCGTCGATGACAGCCACACCGGCGAGTGCCTGCGCGCGCGTGATATTGAGCGGCGGATTGATGCGGATGCGCGGTGCGTAGGCCATCGTCAAGAGGCCGCGCTCGAGACACTCCTGGAAGATCCACTCGCAGGTACGCTTGTCGAGCGGCTCCTTGGTCTTCTTGTCCTTGACCAGATCGATCGCAACCATGAGCCCCTTGCCGCGCACATCGCCGACGAAGGGATAGCGCTCTTTGATGAGCTCGAGCTCGGCCAGCATGGCGGCGCCGACGGCCGCGGCATTCTCATCGAGCTTCTCCTCGACGATCGCGCGGGTCACTGCGTTGCCCGCAGCGGCACCGAGTGCACCGCCACCATAGGACGAGGACGAAAAGGAGGGCTTCGACCAGGGTTCGGCACGAACGATCTCATCGGTGGAGATCACCCCCGTGAGCGGGTAACCCGAGGCCACGCCTTTGCCGAAGGTCATGATATCGGCCTCAACGCCATAGTGGCTGGCGCCGAACATTTTCCCGGTGCGACCAAAACCGGTGATCATTTCGTCGAGCACCAGGAGCGCGCCAAATTCGTGCGCCACCGATTTCACTGCCGGCAGCCAGTCGGCCGGCGGCACCACATTGCCGTTGGTGCCCTGGATCGGCTCGACGATGATCGCTGCCAGCGAACCGGTGGTGTTGAACCGGATGAGCTGGCGCAGAAAATCGACGCAGGCAAGCCCGCACTTGGGATAGCTCATCTGCAGCGGGCAGCGATAACAGTCGGCGTAGGGCGCCAAGTGCTGTCCCGTCGGCAAGGGACCGAGACCGTGCTTGAAGTCGGAGCCCATGAGACCGAGCACGCCGCCGGTTTTGCCGTGGAAGCCGCCCCAAAAGGCAACGACTTCGTATTTTTTCGTGTAGGAGCGCGCCAGACGCAGCGCGCTTTCGACCGCCTCTGCACCGCCCGAATAGAGCTGCGTGCGTTTGAGCTTCGAACCGGGCGTGATGTCGCTGGCCAGGGCACCGATGCGCTGGAGCAGCTCGACGCGCGGCGCGCTGGTAAAGGAGCCGGCGGCAAACTTGGCGGCCTGTTCGCCGAGCGCGGCCCCGAGTGCAGGATGGCCATGGCCGAGCGAGGCGACGCAGATGCCCGCGACAAAATCGACAAAGGTATTGCCATCGACATCGGTGAGCAGCGCGCCCGTGCCATGGTCAAAGGCGAGGCCGGCCAGCTGCGAAACCCCCTGCGTGCCGGGCGCCAAATAGGCCGCCTCTTCGGCGCGCAAAGCCTGAGAGCGCGGACCGGGAATCGCCGTTCGGATGTCGCCACAAGGGCTCATGCCGCCCGAGGCTCCTCTTCATCGTGCCGGGTGGCGACTCGGCCGGCCGGCGCCGGAGCTGGCCGGGCGGGCATGCGGCGGAGCACATAAACGCCCCGCCAAACCGCGCTAAGATTGGTGAAAAAGGCTGCAATTCCGAGCGCAAGGATGAGCAGCGGAAAGCGCGGATGGAGCGCGCTCGGCTCGACGAAGGCCGAGACGATCGGCGAAAACACCGTACCGGTGCCAATCACTACCGCGCGCTCGTGGCGCTGCAACCAACCGACATTCGGGTCGATCCCCACCGCCTCACCCTTCGCGCGGGCATAGCCCATCACCGAGGCACCGATCATACCGAGAGCGACCAGCGCCAGCGGCAGCGGATCGTCGCGGTAGTACCACATAAAGCCGAGCGACAAGAAAAAGTCGGCGTAGCGATCTACCAAGGCGTCGAGGAATTCGCCCCGGTCGGAACTGATGCCCAACTTGCGCGCCACCGCGCCGTCGAGAAGGTCGAAAATGAAGGAAAGATAGAGCAGCCAGCCGCCAAGCAGCATATGGCCGAGGGCGCAATAGAAGGCGCTGACGAGCGCCAATAACCCAGAAGTAATCGTTAAACTATCTGGACTTACACCTACCGCTGCCAGTCCGCGAACCGGCAGATCGAAGAACCAGATGCCAAATTCGAGCACCATGCGCGGCAGCAAGGTTTGCTTCACCTTGGCCACCCGCGGCGAGCGGGGCATACCGTATAGCGCCGAGCGAAGGCAAAAAACGGCCAGCCCGCCGATAAAGATCCCGGGCAGCACAAACATAGGCACCAGCTCATAGAGCGGCAGCCGACCGAGGGCCGCGATCCCGATGGCAAAGCGATCGCTCATCGCGACGGCATCCTACTCAAGCGCTGGGCCTCGTCAAATAACATTGCGCCGCCTACTGTGCAAAACTGCAGCCAGTCGAAGGCTCCCAGCAACCCCCTGCCCCGCGGCCGCTTTTATCATTAATACACGGCCGGCCTGTTAGCTCTTCACCGATAGGTGTTGAGTTTTCACCACCCTGCCGGGCGAGGTATCAGCCACTGAAGCAGCGCAGGTAGCACCGCGAGTGCAGCGAACAGACAGAGAGCGACTGCCGCCGCACCGGCGATACCCAGTTGGCGCAACCCATCGAATTCGGCCACCGCTAAACCGGCAAAGCCCGCGATGGTCGAAAGCGAAGTGATGACGATCGCGCGCGCGGGAGCGGCCAGCGCCGGCCCGAGCGGCGCACCGGGCCGATCGAGGCGGCGATGCAGCAGGAAGATATGGTCGTCGATGCCGTAGCCCACCACCAGGGGCACGGTGAGCAAATTGAATAGGTTGAGCGGCTGGCCGAGCCCCACCAGGAGCGCGGGGAAGGCCAGCCAAGCGAGGGCCAGCGGCGTCAGCACCGCAACGATGGGACGCCAGCGACGGTAGGCGACGACCAGCAGCAGGGTGACGGCGGCGATCGAAGCGAGCGTGACCCGCACCACGTCGTGTTTAATGACTCGGCGGAAGAGCTGTTCCAAGACCGGCACGCCGGTGACGGTTCCGCGTTCCGGCGCCGCTGCGGCAAATCGCTCGAGCTCCGCCTGAGCCTCGGCGGCGCGCTCGGGCGCAGGAAACAGCACCGTGGCCACCGTTCGCCCCTCCCCGTCGTCGTGCAGTAGCGATCGGATGAGAAGACGGGTTTCCGCGGGAAGATCGCTTGGAGAGAGCAGCGAAGCGGGCTTATGCAGCCGCGCCAAGAACGGTTCGAACGGCACGAGGTCAAAGCCTGCCTCGGCAAGCGCCTGGCGAAGGGAGAGAGCCATTCGCTCCGGTGCAAGACGCTCGAAGCGAGCCCGGCGGTGCTGCTGCTCACTGCGCGGTGGCAAGAGGGTAGCTACCGACTGATAGCCGTTCAAAAGGCCCGACTGCCGGAGCCGCTCCGCCTCGGTGCGCCAGGCCTCAGCCAGCTCCAGCGCCCGCTCGGGATCGGCATGGTGCAAAAGTGCGATCAAGGGACGCTGAGTATGAAAACGCGCCTCGAGCTCCTTCTGAACCTGAACTACGGCGAGGCTGGGCGGCTGGAGCGAGATGAGCTCGGGCTCCACGCGCAGCCTCAGGCCGACGGGAATCGCGATCGCCGCTGCAGCGATGGCGATCGCCAGAAACAGACGAGGATGGTGGGCCATCGCATCGGTCGCGCGAGCCAGACAGGAGCCGCTCTTGATCCGGTAGATCGTCGGCCTCCACCAGCGAACCGGCAAAATCACCAGCAGCGCAGGAAACAGACCGACCATCGCCAGCAGATTGATGAGCAGCCCGAATCCAGCCAGCTGTCCCAGCTGCCCAAGCCCCGGGTAGCGACTGATCCCACAGGCGAAAAAAACCGCGGCCGGCCCCAGCGTCGCTAGCACCGCCGGCTTTAGAAACGTTGCCAGCGTCCGCTCCACCACGGCGGTGGTATCGCTCGTCGCCATCGCCAGCTGTTCGCGCAGGCGGCTGTAGAGCTGAATGGGCAGGTCAATGCCGATCGAGAGGAGAAGCGTCCCAAAGGCGAGCGACACTGCGTTGATCCGACCGTAGACCAGCGCGGCCCATGCCACCGTAAGCCACATCGAAATCCCGAGCGGTAGAGCGACCAGCGGAATCACGCGCAACGCTCCGAGCAGCAGTGCGAACAGCAGCAGCACCGCAGCGGCCGAAAGCGCGGTCGAGCGCGTCGAGTCGCGATGCAAGGTGTCGCGGTAGCTGACCGCGTAGGCATAAGATCCGGTGAAGCCCACGCTCGGAGACGAGCCATTCGCAACGGGCACCCCGACGGTGGCGCCCAAGACGCACGCCTGCTCGTCGGCAAACCGCAGCAGCCCACGGGTCCGCTGGAAGTCGCTGGCTGGAAAGCGGGGGCGTACCAGCAGCAGCAGCGCCCGGCCGTCAGTACTGCGAAAATAGCCGCTCCGATCGACCGCCAGTCCTGCCGAGAGCCGTGCTTCGATCATTGGCAGGAGCTCGAGCGGATCGGCGATGAGAAGCGGCGCCATCGCACTCCCCCCGGGAGCGCTCAACAGAGCGCGCAGGCGTCGGGCCTGCTGGGCGAGCGCCGGATCGGTGGTGCGCGCCGCTAGGATTTCGATCTCCGCCGGCGTGAGGAGATCGAACAGATGGTCCCGGGCCAGCTCCACCGTAGCGCGTCCCACGCGCAGCTGTACCTCCGCAACCTCCGGATGCGTGCGCAGTGCGGTGGCATAGTGCTCCGCAAAACCGGGCAGCTGTTCGGGGGCTCCCTCGACCAGTAGAACCAGCCGCTCTTCTTCGCCGAAAGCACGACGATACTGTGAAAAGGCGGCTGCCTCGGGTGCACCGATGGGCAGCAGAGCCCCCAGCTCCGTATCGAGCTGCAAGCGAAGCACCAGCGGCAGCGCTGCCACGACCAGCAGCAGGGCCAACGCGACCACCCGGCGGGGGCGGGCGACGACTGCGCGCGCAAAGCGATCGCCCACCTGTGCCATCCGCGCATCATGCACATTTCGCGGCACTTGCGTAAGGTGGCGGTGTAACATCGCCGCTCATGAAAACCCTGGGCTTGGCGCTGTGTTTCGTCGCGGCGTGTGGCTGCGCTCGCGTCAAGCCCTACCAGCGCGAACTGCTCTCCCTGCCGGCGATGGATCCGGCCAGGGAGACGGCGGAGAGCCATTTTCGCCAGCACTATGAAGAATCCCGGGAGGGAGCGGCGGGGGGGTATGGGTCGGCCGGAGGCGGTTGTGGCTGCAACTGAGAGATCGCCATATCCGTCAGATTATTCCGCTTTCGCGCCAGACACCGACACCGTTTCCGTCTCCGTCTCCGTCTCCGTCTCCGTCTCCGACATCGCCTCCGATACCGTCTCCGATACCGTCTCCGTCTCCGACATCGTCTCCGATACCGATACCGTCTCCGTCTCCGTCTCCGTCTCCGACATCGTCTCCGATACCGTCTCCGATACCGTCTCCGATACCGTCTCCGATACCGTCTCCAATACCGTCTCCGTCTCCGACATCGTCTCCGACATCGTCTCCGATACCGTCTCCGACACCGACACCAACACCGTCTCCGATACCGTCCAAGTTTCCTCACAAACGGAGTTGATCCGTGCCCGAAGGTCAGCCTTCAGGTTGGCCATGCAAACAGGCGCGCTTCTCCTGCTTCTCGCCTCGCTACCGGCGTTTGCCGATGGGCTGATACTTCGCGGCAACTATTGGCGCGATCGCAATACGCGTGTGGTGGCGCCCGAGGCCGAATTCGACAAAGAGTTGCCGACGGGGACGCGCATCAGCGGCGGCTATCTGCTCGACGCCATCACCTCCGCGTCAGTCGCGGCCGGTGTGCTGTCGGACCAGCCCTTCACCGAGCTACGCAATCAGATCGGCCTGCGTCTCGGGCAGCGAATCGGCCCGGTCACGCTGACCGGCAACTACCGCTACTCGACGGAGAGCGACTATTGGGCCCATACCGGCGGCGGCACGATGGCCGCCGATCTTTTCGAAAAAAACCTGGCGCTCGCAGCCTCGCTTTTCTACAGCCATGCCGAGGTCGCCCGTCGTGGCGGCCCCACCGGTTACATTCCGGTCGGCCACTTGAACAGCTGGATCGGCATCTTCTCGGTGTCGCCAGTACTCTCCCGCTGGGCGACCGCCAATCTCTCGCTCGAGCTCTCGCGCCTCGGCGATGCGAATGACCATGCGACCTATCAGGCCAATCCCTATCGCACCGTGGTGGTTTCGGGCACCCCGCAGCGCGAGCTCGAACCGCTTGAGCGCAATCGCCTCGCGCTCTCCGGAGAGCTGCGAATCGCGGTCCCCGGTCCGCTGGGCCTCCTGCGCCACCTGGTTTTTCATGCGCGCTACCGCTACTACCGCGACGACTGGGGGATCGCCGCTCATGCGCCTGAGCTTCGCACCTACACCGGCTGGGGTCCGTTCGAGCTGCGCTTCACTGGGCGCTACTTCGCGCAAGGCGCGGCCTCCTTCTATCCTCGCGACCCGGACGGTGTGCCCATGCTGATCCCGACCTATCCCGCTGGCGGCATCTCCTTCCGAGAGAGAGACGATCCCAACCACTGCCTCTGCTACACCGGCGACGCTAAGCTCTCCCAGTTCGAGTCGATGTTCTTCGAGCTGCGCCTGCTCGTGCCGTTGCGCTTCCTCGACCATCCCGTCCTTCCGCTCGGCCACTGGTTGAGCGACGGATCGCTCGCCCTTTCGTACGGCCACTATTTCACTACCCGCAGCGCGCACCTTCAGTATGGCGATGCCGAGGTCGGATCCCTGGAGTGGGTGCTTCCGCTATGAAGCGTGGATTTCTCGTACTCGATATCGAAACCGTCCCCGACCGGACGCTCTACACCCCCGAAGTCAAGGCGGGCGAGGAGCGTGCCTTTCCCCCGCTCTGGGCACATCGCCCCATCGTGCTCGGCGTGCTGTGGCTCGACGAGACCTACCGCTTCAAACGGCTCGGTGTCATCGGCGAAGGCAAAGAAGAGCCGGACATGCTCTCGGATTTTTCCGCTTTTGTGGAGCGCGAACGGCCCCATCTCGTGACTTACAACGGACGCGGTTTCGACCTGCCCGTCATCGCACTACGCTGTCTGCGCCACGGCGTGCCGCTCGCCTTTTATTACCAAGATCGCGACTACCGCTACCGCTACAGCGATGAGGGTCACTTCGATCTCTGCGATGCGCTCACCGACCATGGCGCCGCCCGGGCGATGGGCCTCGATGCCATCGCCCGGCTCATTGGCCTGCCGGGCAAGGTCGGCGTCGATGGTAGCCAGGTCGAAGGCCTCTTCAACGCCGGACAGCTCGAGGTGATCAAGGACTATTGCCTGTCCGATGTCGCACAGACCGCGCTGCTGCTCTTCCGCTTTCGCCTACTGCAAGGGCACCTCACCGGTCATGCCTATCGCACCATCGTCACCGATCTCCTCACCGCCTTCGCCGCTGAGCCGCGGCTCGCCCAGTTCTGCCGCCACATCGATCACGAGCGACTATTGCACACTGCGATCCCGTGATCCTCCCGCGCGCCTTCTACGACCGCCCCTGCCTCACCGTCGCCCGGCAGCTGCTCGGCAAGTACCTGTGCATCGCTGGCGATGAGGGAGTGCGGGCCGGACGCATCGTCGAGACCGAAGCCTACATTCACGAGGAGGACCTCGCCTGCCACGCACGTCACGGTCCGACGCCGCGCGCCCGCACGCTCTTCGGCCCGCCTGGCCACGCCTACGTCTTTCTCGTCTACGGCATGCACCACTGCTTCAACGCTGTATGCGAGCCGCAGGGTTCGGCCGCAGCCGTGCTCATCCGCGCGCTCGAACCGGGCAATCTTCCGCTGCGCACCGATGGACCGGGCAAACTGTGTCGGGCCCTCTCGATCGAGCGGAGCGACAACGGTCGCGATCTGACCGCTGGTGACCGCATCTGGATCGAAGACCGCGGTGAAGCTCGCGTCATCGGACTCGCCACACCTCGAATCGGGGTCGACTATGCTGGTGAATGGGCGAAAAAGCCGTGGCGCTTTGTCGATCCGAAAAGCCGCTGGCTATCGCGCAAGATCACATTCCCGAATAGACCGCGACGCCCGCCACCGTCCCAATGATGAGACGGCGTGGATTCACACTGTGGTCGATCGCCAGCGACGTAATACCATCGCTCGGTAGCCCACTGCCCGCCGTATAGTAGCGCCAGGTGGTCTTGCCGAAATAGCGAGCGATCCCACCGCCCGTGGTTCCGACCCAGACGCTGCCGTCGTCATCGACGAGCACCGCCGTCAATCGGTTTTGCGGCAGCTCCTTCGCCCGGTCGAAATAGCTGGGCAGGTGCGCCAGGGGTTCAAGATAGGCGAGGCCGTTGCCAAAGCTCGCCACCCAGACGCCGCCCATGCCATCGCTCGCGAGCGCCGACACCTCATCGTTGACCAGCGGAAAGACATCGATGCCGAAGAGAAAGGGTTGAAAGAAATCGGTCGACAGCCCAAGTGAACGTTGCGGCAACAGTGAAACGAAGTGCTCGTCGCCCGCCCACAGGTCTCCATTCGGAGAGATCGCTAGCCCTTTGACATCGCCGCCCCAGCAGTGGTTAGGCGGCACCGTGGAGTCGCAGTTGCCCATCGCATCCGAGGGCATGAAGTGCTGATGCTCCTGAAACGCGATGCACTTGCAAGGCACCGTCAGGCCATGGAGCGTGGTGAAGCCGTGGATGCCCCCGATGTAGGCGGTCCCGCCGAATGTGCCCTTGAGATCGATCACAACGCGCAGCCCCGCCACGACGCGGATGAGATGCTCGACGTATTCGGGCGAATTGGAGAAGGGCACCTCCAGATTGACCAGCGACTGGATCGCGCCGCTTTGGGGATCCACTTCGAGGCGATCCGCGATTGCGCCGCGGTTGCCCACCACCGCCTGTCCGGGCAGCCCCCCGGCAACTGATGCGAACAGATTGGCGCCATTCTTCCGCGCAAGGCCGTTGCTCGCGTGGTAGGTGAAGGGTGACTTCAGACTCGGCCAGTAGTAGACGGTGCTGGTCGAGACCGCCCAGATCCCGCCGCCGCTATCGACGCTGATGTCCAAAATCGCCGCAGAATCGCTGCGTGGCAGTGGCTGTACCGGGATGGACGTTGCCAGAGCATGCTGCAGAACATCGTCCGATCCGCTGGGCGGAGCAAAGGGCCGGCTCAGATCGGGCACGGCGAGATCGCGCGGCCCAGCGCCATCGGCGCCAACCCTTCCATCGCCCCCGGCCGCGTCCACCGTGCCGCCATCCTCGTTGGGTGCCGAAGCACTGCAGCCGACCAGCACCGTACAGATCCACCATCGCATGCGCTTTTCGATCGCAAATGCAGTTCCAACTCGGATGGGGTAGAAGAGTGGGATGGTGATCGTCACCTTCCAGCCGTTTGGCACGCAACTGCCGATCAGTGCCGGTCAGTCGCTCTTCGAAGTCGGCCGACGGGCGGGCGTGCCCATCTCGACCGCCTGCGTCGGCAAAGCCAGCTGTGGACTGTGTCGGGTGAAAATCCTCGCTGGCGAGGAGCTGCTGGTCCCGCAGAATCCGGCGGAGAAGCAGCACCTCGGCAACACCTACTTCATCTCCAAACTCCGGCTCTCCTGCCAAGTACGCGTCATCGAAGGAGCCACTTCAGGTACCATCGAAGTGCAGTTGCCGGGAGTCCAGCGATGAAGGACCGTTTTCTCCGCGCCTGCCGCGGTGAGCCGGTCGACACCACGCCGATCTGGATCATGCGCCAGGCCGGGCGCTACCTTCCCGAGTACCGTGCGACCCGCGCTCGCGCCGGTGATTTCCTAACGCTGTGCAAGACGCCTGAGCTCGCTTGCGAAGTGACGCTACAGCCGGTCGATCGCCTGGGTGTCGATGCTGCGATCCTCTTTTCCGACATTCTGATTCCTCTCGAGGCGATGGGAATACCGCTACACTTTTCCGATGCCGAAGGACCGCGCCTCGAACCGGTTCGGTCGCGCCAGGAAATTGAAACTCTAGTGGTGCCCGTCGCGGAAGAGCGGACCCCCTTTGTCATGGCGGCGATCCGTGCCATCGTCCGGGCCCTCGACGGACGCGTGCCGCTGATCGGCTTTGCTGGCGCCCCCTGGACGATGTTCTCCTATGCCATCGAAGGGCGCACCAGTCGCAATTTCCTCGACTCCAAACGGCTGCTCTTCGCCGAACCCGCGGCGGCGCATCTGCTCTTGCAAAAGATCACTACCACCACCATCGACTATCTTGCGGCGCAGATCCGCGCCGGTGCCCAAGTGGTGCAGCTGTTCGACTCGTGGGCGGGTGCCCTCGGGCGCGAAGACTACTGCACCTTCGCCCTGCCCTATGTGCGTGAAATCATCGCCGCGCTACGTCCGCTCGGCGCACCGCTCATCTACTTCTGCAACGAGGGCGCGGCGCTGCTCGAAGATGCCGCCACCGCCGGTGCAGATGTGCTCGGGATCGATTTTAGGCTACCGATGGATAAGGTCCGCGCGCGCCTTGGCGATGCGATCGTCCTCCAGGGCAATCTCGATCCCTGTGCGCTGTTTGCGTCGCAGCCGGAAATCGAGCGCCGCGCCGCCGAGGTCATCCGCCAAGCCGGCCCGCACCACATTTTCAATTTGGGACACGGCATTCTCCCTCCTACGCCACCCGAGAATGCTCAATTCCTCGTCGAGACCGTCCACCTTCTAGGCGCCC
>JAHFDT010000106.1 GCA_023248875.1 Myxococcales bacterium
GTCCTCGGGCGCCGGGGCAAACATTCGCAGTGCTCAGCCCCGACCACAGCGTCACCGTCCATGGCACCTGGTTTGTCGTCGCCGTCGATCGCCGCGGCACCCTCGTCGAAGCGCTGGAAGGTGTCGTCGAGATCGCAGCGCGCGACGGCGACGGCTCGTCTACCAAGATCGTAGCTCCACAACGCGTGCTGTTCCGGCGCGGCCAGGGTGTGGCGACGGAGGCCAGTACGCTCACCGGCCGCGCCGCGGCAGAACGAAAGCAGGCGGGGGAGATCGGTCTCCTGTCACGTTGGCCGGGACTGCCCGAGGCGCTCAAGGGTACGGGGCTCTTGCGCATCGCGCCGGAGCCGACCGCGGCGGTGCTCATCGATGGCGTGGCCTATGGCCAAACGCCGCTCTCCGTGCGGCGTGACCAGGGGCGCCACTTCATCGAGCTCTCACGCCCCGGCTTTGGCACCGTGACGCGCTGGGCGGCGATCGGAAACGAGCCGGGCGAACTGCGTCTCGCCATGCCCGAAGTGGCACCCAAGTCGACCCCACCGGCACCGGACGAATTGCAGCAGCTGGCCGCGGCGCACCGCCGGGAGATCACCGCCTGCTACGAACATAGTCTCAAGCGCGATCCGTCGCTCCAAGGCACCATCACCCTCGCGCTGTCGATCGGGAGCAGCGGTCAAGTGCTGCAAACGAACGTCGAGAAGGACCAGCTGGCGGACACCGAGGTGATCGACTGCCTGCGCCGCCAAGCCGGTCGCTGGACCTTCATCACAGCGCGCAATGTGACAGTGCTCTACCCGTTCACCTTCCGCGCACCGAACAGCGTTCAGGCGCGTTAAACCGCTTTCTGGTAGACAGGATCGCGATCAGAGCCCCAATGAGTGGCATGATCCAAGCCCTCGTGCGCGAACGGCCGAGCTGGCAGCTGCAACCCTGAAGTGCCTCTAAGGAGGCCATCGCGGCGTCCGGTCCCCTGACCAGCTGGGGCACCGACAGTCGGGTACTGGGATCGCCGAGTAGCACCCAGCTGCGACGTGCCTCACCGCCGCGTGCGGCAGCTTTGGCAGCGAGCACACCGTCGCCGATCCGCTCCGCTTTTCCACTGAGCAGGCTCTCCAATAAAGTTTCGTTCAGGATCCCATGTTTCTCCGTGTAGGACTGGCTGGTGGAGGCCCACACCGCCAAGGCACCCCCGTGAGGAGCGCGCAGCAGGCTTTCCGCCAGACTCTCCCCATAGATGTCGTGAAAGAGTCCGGTGAGACAGGTCATGCTGATCACAAAGGGCAACCGGTCACCGTTGTTGAGCGCAAGCGCATCGTCTCCGCTAAAGGTATGCTCATTCGCCCAAACGCTTTGGGAGCCGTGTCCGATGTAGTTGACTAAGAGCTGCCCTTCGCTCAGTCCGCTCAGGATCTCCTGGCGCCAATTGCTGGAATTGCGCCGATACGCACGTCGGATTTCCATCCCCCCGGGAATGGTGCTTTCGGCGTGCGCCTCGAGCAAATCAAAATCCTGCTTGGGGTCATGGTCCTCGATCATCAGCAGTCGCTTTTGCCAATCCCCGGCAGTGTGGGAGTAGGCCACGATTTTCTTCACCACCACCGCAGTCTCTTCAGGCGTACGTACCGGTAGGCGACCCAGCGCCATTTCGGGCAAACCATCCTCGTCGAAATCGGCAAACCAGTCGTCCGACGCGGTCTCAAGAAAGGTGATCGGCATAGTGTAGGTGGGGATGAGGTCAAACTTGCCAAAGCCTTTGTAGTTCCGTGGATCGAGGGTGGCATCACCGACCAAAAGAACGTAGCGCGGCGCGCGGCGCCAGTGTTCCTTCGCGTAGCGCAAGAACTGCTTTAGGGCCTGGGGGCTCTTCTGACCAAAATTGAACTCATCCTGCACATCTTCGATATCCACCACATCCACCACCAAGCCCTCGCGCTCGCGCTGCTCGACCAGCGGCGCCATCGCTTCGAGCAGGGAGTGGTGCGCCACGATCAGCAGATCCGCTTCGCGCTCGGAGCGCAGCAGCGAGGGTTGGTTCGCCTGGATTTGGTCCGGAACCAGCGCCCCGGGCGGAGCGACCGCCAAAAGAGTCCGCGTCCCCAGGAGGGCGGGGGCCACGGTAGCGTCATAGCTCTTGCCATGGGCCACTACGGTGGTGGGGATCTCGCTCACTCGGCGAGGTTCAGTGATATCGAAGGCCCGCACGACCGGATGGGTGAAGCCGGCTACCGTCGCTCGCTGGCCGCTCGCTAACGTAAAGCGCAGCTGATCCAGATCCGCGGCGAACTGGTGAGCATAGGTGAGCTTGAGTTCGTCAAAGAAGGCGAGGTCATCGCTGCTGAGGTGAACGAATCGGATCGGGTTGGTTCCCTCCTTGATCAGCGTCGCCGGCACCTCAAACTGGCCCGATCCCACGGCATCCTGGTCGAACACAATCTCCCCCAGTGACTGGTTGCCCCACTGCACACCAGCGCGGTGGTGGCCGCGACCAACCCCTTGCAGGAACACCGATAGCCGCGCGGGAGCCTCCTCGATGGCGAGATGGTGCACTGTCAGCGGCTCTTCGAGCGGACTGTTACCGAGAAGCGAGCCAAACCAATTCTGCCCATCTCGCTGGAGCACTGAGCTGACGTAGAACTCCCGCTCGCGATGCACGACCGTGTGCGGAAAGCTGAGCGCGGTTTGGGTTGCATCCAGGCTGGGCATGAGCTGGATCTCGAGCGGCTCTTTACCAACGGCGAGCCAATAGACGTGTGCGTCAGTCCAAAGGGTATCGGCCGCCTCGCCGTAGAATTCGATCGCTTGGGGTAGTGCATGGCGTCTCACCGGATGGCCGTCGACCCAAAGCTCGAGCTCGCTGGTCTCCACCGAAGGATCAAGTCCTGCCGAGCGCAGCTCGGCGAGGGATACGCGCTGCCACCCATCGTGCCGGACCCGCAGCTTGATCGCCGCCTCGGCCGGTAAATCCCAGTTCGTATGATCGATGGTGACCGCAGCGGTCGTAGGGAGAACGATTTCGGGGTGCTCGAGACGTACCGGATGTAGCGAGGCAGTGGTGGAAATTGTCGGTGAAAGCGGCGCAGCCGTGGCGACCGCGTTGGCGGTGACGCTGATCGGCCCATACCACTCAAAACTCGCATCCGTGGCAATCGCCTGCACCCAATAGCGGCCGCCGTGGGGATGGCGATCGAGCCAAGCAAACTGGCGCGATCCCAGCATCGTGCGCGGCGTGACCATCAGCGCTGAGCCGGCGATCATGGCCGAGGTGGCGCGCTTCCGCGTGTTGCCCTGCTCGCGATAAACTTCGAAGCCAAGGTTATCGAGCTCCATTTTCGTCTGCCAACGGACGAGGACCCCTCCATTGACCCGTTCCGCCGAGCTTTCCAGTAGCCGCGCTCGTGTGGGCTGTGAGCGAGTGAAAGCGACCGCGTAGTAGGGGCAGTTGGGAGCGGTACAGGTGCGGTTGTTGGGGCTGCCGCAGCTGGTCGCATTGCTCAGGTTCGAGTAGAAATCGCTCTGCGAAGCATTGCTGGTGCCGACCACAAAACCCGTGTCAGTCATATTCGTGATCGAACAGTTGAAAGCACATTGGCTGCTGCTGTTGGTGCAATTCTGTACTCCGGAGGTGCTGAACAGGTAAGTTCCCCGGCACGCTTGCGAGGGGGAGTTATTGATTTCGAACTGTTGTGTAATCTGCTTGCCAAACGCGGGGATCGCGATGACATATTCGGTGGGCCAGCTACTATCGCTACCGTTGGTCAGCCCACTGATGGTCTGGGTGGTGCCATTGCCCGATCCACAGTAGGTGGTTTCGCCAAAATTGATGGTATCGCTATTCGAGGCGATCCAGTGGTAGGTGTTGCCGCTACCGTTGATGGTCGTGGAGGTGCCGACGCTAAAGCCATCGGTGTTGATCGCGTTGATCAGGCCGGACGTGGCTGATGACCCTCCCGTGAATTCAAAGGAGAGATCGTTGCCATAGCCGACCGCGGCCGTATAAACCTTGGTCGTGGTGTTGCCCGAGGCGACCATGACCCATTCGGGGCTCCAGCTCATGCCGGAAAGCGGTGATTTTGCAATGCCATTGCCCGAATAAGAGCCGATGCAGGGTTTGGCGTCAGTACAGGTTCCAGCCATGCAGGAGCCGGTCGAGTCGTTGCAAATGGCTTTGATGGCGACGTAGTAGTAGACGGTGCCGCTGTTATTTAGATTGACCGTACCGGTGCTGCTGGCGTCGAAGGAGTCGGCCGTCACATTGGCAATCAGATTGGCGCCGAAGGAGCCGTCCATCCGCTTCGCATTGGTAGTTCCCATGGTTCGGGTCCACAGAACTTGGTTGGAGTTGGTGATGGTAGAAGTCGCCTTTACCATAATGATATCAGGCTGAAATCCCATGCCCTGAACTCTCAGATAGGAGGTACCGTCGCCGGTATAGGTGCCGGTGATGGTCTGAGCCCGTGCGAGAGACGAAAGAAGGCACAGGACTATCCCTATAAATGCTAACTTCCCAGCCAACACGCCCCGGAAGATGTGCCACAGTTGAAGAGTTACCGTCAAATTAGAAAATTCTTGTGGTTTTCGGGGCGCCTGGCTTGGCTGGCGCTCGCCGCAATCCTCCTGCTGGCACTGCTTCAGCCGATCTCCAATCCCGATCTCTTTTGGCACCTCTCGGCAGCTCGCTGGATGGTGGAGCACCGGGCGCTACCGCGGAGTGACTTTCTCTCCTTCACCGCGCCGGGGGCGGCCTGGATCGATTTCGAATGGCTCTCCCAGCTGATCTTTCTCGGGCTCTATGCACTCGGCGGCATGGTGGCACTATGGCTCATCAAAGCCCTCCTCATGGCGATGGCGCTGGGCCTGACGGTGATCACGCTGCGCCTGAATTCCATGCCGAACTTCTATTTGGCGGCGGCCACGGGGCTGTGGTGTAGCGCCCAGGCTGCCCACTCCGACATCCGGCCGGAACTCTTTTCTCTGGTGCTGTTTGCGCTGCTCCTCTATCGACTCGAAAAGCTGCGCTTGGGGCAGGCGCTCTCGTGGCCTACCCAACTCGCCCTGGTCCCTGGCTTTGCGATCTGGACCAATTGCCACGGCGGCTTTGCATTGGGGCTGATGCTGCTCGCCCTCTACGCGGTGGGAGAGGGGTTTTCCGGCCGCGCTGCGAACGTCCGGTCGCTGCTCCTGGCCCTAGTGCTGGCCACGATCGGCACGCTTTGCAACCCTTCGGGTCTGGGCCCCTACCGAGTGGCCTGGCGCCATATTGACGAAGGCGCCATGCTCGCTCGCTACATCGAGGAGTGGATGCCCCTCATGCTATGGCATCCGATGTACTGGTCGGTCTGGCTTACGATGGGCCTGGTCGTGGTCGCTATCTTAGTGCGGTGGTGGCGAGCGGGTCTTCACGCGCTCCCTTGGTCGCCCCTATTGGCCACGCTCTATTTGGGGGTTGCCACCCTGGTCCACAATCGAATCTCGGTCTATTTTCCGCCGGTCGCTCTGATTCTGATCGGGTCAATCGCCAGTCCGGCGGGCTGGCTCGAGACCCGCACGGTTCGGCGCGGAGTGCGAGCCTTGGGGTTCCTCGGCACCGCCTGGATCGCGTGGCTCCTGCCGCACATCTATTGGGGCGGAGTTTTCCACGATCGGTACATCCCACCCCAGGCCGCGGAATTCATGGCCCGCGAGCGTCGGGTGTTGGAGTCGCTTCGGATTTTCAACCTGTGGGAGCAGGGGGGCTACCTCGGCTGGCGCCTGCGCCCCTGGTATCGCGTCTATTGCGATGGGCGCTACCTCTTTCACGATCAGCTGGCCGAGATGGATGGCGCGCAAAAAGATCTCGGGAATTGGCGGGCGTTGCTCGATGGCAAACAGCTGAGCGGCGCGCTAATTCCCCTCTTTGATGTCCATTTCGAAACGGTGCGCTCCTACCCCGACGGCACCACCCGACCCTTCCAGCGCCCCTGGTACCATCTGTTGATGGCGCGGGAACGGTGGGCCCTGGTCTACTGGGACCCAAAATCGCTCCTGTTTGTGGAGCGCAAGTCGGTTCCCAAGGATTGGCTCTCGGCCCACGAGTACCTTTACTTTCGCCCCCTCGATGAACCCGCGATGGCTGAAGAGTTGCGGCTGGGGGAGGTGTCAACGGCCGAAGTGGAGGCCGAGCGTGCGCGCCACCAGCGAGAGCTATCGTTGCCGATCGTCTATGGCGGGAAGCTTGACTAGCGAAGCGAGCCGCACCGTCACCCGATCCTTCGCCTTGCCATCGACCAGCACCAGGCGCGGCCGCTCGTGTGACTCGCGCAGCGCGCTGGCCACCGCATCGTATCGCGCCAGCCGTTCGCGCCATGTTTCGGCCGCGCGTCCCGTTTCGGCACGGCCCAGCCGCACACCGACAAACTCCTTTGCGGTGTAGAGCGTCACCCCCGCTGCAGCGTCGACATGGATCTCGCCGACCACCGGCCGCGGCCGTTCGCGCCACACCGCCCAGGCGCCGAGCCCTTCGCGGATCATCGCCTGGGCCGAATCGAGATCGTCGACGTAGGCGTCGCGTGGCACCCCGGTGATCACGGGTAGCCCCACCGCCTCCTCCGGCGTAGCGCGCTTGAACACTTCGCCATTCGCATCGGCCAGATAGAGCGTGCCGAAGGCCACCACGCAGGCCGCCTGTCGCTCGGTAATTTCGATGACCAGCGTCCGCGGCAACTCGCGCCGCACCTGCGCGCGTGCCACCCAGGGATCGGTCTGGAGTTCGCGTGCCACCCGTTCGAGGTCGAGGGAAAACAGGTTACTGCCCAACTCGATACCGATCCGGCTGAGGAGGGTCTCACGACTGAGATGTGCGGTGGCTGCGGTCCGGATCTCCACCACGGCAAACTTGGGACTGTGGGTGAGCCATCGGCGCAGAAACAGGATGCCAGCCGTAGCGGCGGATGCGATCCCAAGCAGGGCAGCGATGCGGAGGAACAGACCCAGACGCAAGAAACGGCTGCGCATGGGCGCGGTCTTATCGTCGACCTCAGTGGGGATCGGCCGAATGCGGCGATTCGCGGCCCCGCGCCAGCGCTTCCACCAGTGCGGTTTTGGACCGAGTTCCCGGGCGCCGTCGCGTGGCACGCCTCTGGTTGTACGACGACGTTTTACGCGGCGCTACTTTTCTACTTGCGGGGATGGGTCACCGGCACGAGGCGCGGTGCACCACTCGTAGGAGAACGTCGCTCTGGCTCCGCGGCGGGCTCGGCAGCGGAAACGGACGCCGGCTCCGAGACGGACGGATAGACCGACTGGGTGAGCAGCCCCATCTCACGCGACTCCCGCTCGGCGGCAGTAAAGATGGTCGCCATATCGATCGCCTTGCCTTCGGCCGCCGCCAAAAAGGCGGACCGCACCGCGGCATTGCGGATGTTGCCGCCCGACATCTCGAACAGTTGGCCGAGGCGCACGGGATCAAAGTCCTCGGCCAGCCGCGCCTGTTCGGGGAAGATTTTTCGCCACAGGGCACTGCGGCCATCGGCGTCGGGCTTTTCAAAGCGCATGCGAAAAGTCAAGCGCCGCTTGAAGGCGGTATCGAGCGTGTCTTCGAAGTTGGTGGTCAGGATGGTGACCCCCCCAAACGACTCCATCCGCTGAAGCAGGAAGTTCACCTCGAGGTTGGCATAGCGGTCGACCGAGGACTTCACGTCGGTGCGTTTGGCGAATAGCGAGTCGGCCTCATCGAACAGAATGATGGCGTTCGAACGCTGCGCTTCGTCGAAAACCTTGCCAAGATTCTTTTCCGTCTCGCCGATCCACTTGGAGACGACGCGAGAGAGATCGACGCGAAACAGCTCCATGTCGAGCTCACGCGCCACCACCGAGGCGCACATCGTCTTGCCGGTGCCGGGCGGCCCGGCAAACAGCGCCGACACGCCCTGAGCCAAGCTATGCCGCGCCCCAAAGCCCCACTCCTCGTACACCTGTGACGCGTGGCGTAGATAGGCGATCATCTCGTGCAGCGCGTAGTAGACCTCGCTCGGGATCACGAGATCTTCCCAGCGGTGACTGGCCGTGACCCGCACGGCCAAACTCTTGAGGTCGTGGTGCAGCTGGTGGCGGCAGGCCTCGACCAGGTCGGACGAAGTCAGTGTTTCTCCCGCGCGCTCGAGCATGAGCTCGAGGGCACCGCGCGCCGCCACTTCAATCCGCGCCGGATCGAGTGCAAAGCGCCGCGCGATCGCCAGAAAATCCACCTCGGGCCGATGCCCCGCCTGTTCGAGCGCCTGCGCGAGCAGCCCCGCGCGTTGCGAGGGGCTCGGAAACGGCACCGCGACATGCGCGATCGTTCGCACATGTCGCTCGAGGAGGGGCTCGCGCTCTTCGGCGGTCAGCACCACGAGACCGGAGAGTTCTTCCAGAAAGCGAACCAGCGGCCCGGCCAGCGTGCGCGGAGCCGCAATGGGCGCCGCCGCCGTCTCCTCGCTCGGTGGCAGCGAGCCCATGGGCAGCTGACTGTCCCAGTTCGCCAGGCAGAGCAGTGCGTGGGCAAGCCGAGCTTCGCGCCGCGCCTCCGCGAGCCGCCCCTCGAGGGTGGGTAGCCCGTCCACGGCCAGGTCGACCACCAGGAGCGGTAGTCCCAGCTCGGCGGCGAGCCCTTCGGCAAAGTGACGTCGACCGGTGCCGCGCGCGCCGGTCACCTCCACGACCAGTGGGCTCGACTCCTCGAGCGCTCTCTGCACGCGCTGCACCACCCCTTGCGCTGAAGCGGCCGGTACCAGCGACTCGTCGAGCACCGACCGCGGCGCGAGGAGCGCTATCCCGTGGGGCAAGGTATCGTCGCCGACGAGATGCTGCGCGACCCGCGCGGTCAATTTGGCCTTCGTGCTGACCACCGGCGTCTCCCCGCCCGTCGTTTCGTCGATGCGCACCAGCGCCCAGCGGCATAGCGGCCCGTGCGGCACAAACAGCCGCGCCAACTCCGAGACGCGAGCCGTCGGCAGATCGAGTAGCTCGGCGATCGTCCCGAGCTCGAGCCACGGCCGCCCCACTTCGCGCTGCAGCGCTCGCCCGAGCGTGCGTAGATACGGGTCATACTCGGCGGCTAGCAAACAGACCACCGCATCGGCGCCAAGCGGCGAAAGCCCAAAGTTCTGCACCAGCAGCGGCAGGCGCAGTTCGACCTTCCCTGCCAGTGCCTCCGCCTCATGCGCCGCCTCCTCCGCCGAGGTGGAGGGAACCGGAGGCGCCGCCTCGCCCTGGAGCAGGCGCGCCGCCCGCCGCCGAATGCGCTCGATCTGGGCGAACACCTGCTCTTCCGAGGAGAGGTACATCGACGGAATGTTACCATGCGTTGTATAGTAGGCGCCATGGCGGACCCGAGGCCTTCACGTCCCGATGACGTTGAAAACGGCTTGCGCTTTTCCCACGTGGTCGAGATGCAGACCAAGCAGCAGGTGACCGAGCTGGCCGCCAGCTTCTACGCGCTGCTCGAAACCATGGTCGCTAGTGGGCAGGTGGCGCTCGACGACTACGAACGCCGACGACAGACCACCCTGCGGCACGAAAACGAGCGCATCCGCAGCGCCGCCCTGGTGGTGCTCGATAGCACGCCCGACAAGTATGCATTGGCCGATCTGCCGGAGATCGATTGCGAAGCTCGGCTGCCGCTGTGCCACGCGCGCTGCTGCAAATTCGTCTTTCCGCTCTCGACCCAAGATCTCGATGAGCGGATCGTCCAGTGGGAATACGGGCGGCCCTATCAGATCGCCCACCGCAGCAACGGTTATTGCCTTCACAGCGAGCCCCACACCGGGCGCTGCACGGTCTACGAGCACCGGCCGGCAACCTGTCGCACCTACGACTGCCGCACCGACCAGCGGATCTGGGTCGACTTCGAAAACAGAGTCCCAGCACCCTGAAAGGACAAGGTTTTTTCTGCACGAAACATCCCAGCAGGGCGGCCGATAATTTAGTAATATAGGAGCCCTCCCGATGTCTGAACACAGGCACGATCTGCTCCACCCGCCGGCACCGCGCGGGGCACAGCGGCGAAAGGCCGATCTGGAGGAGGGGATAGAAGAGCGCGAGGGCGCGCTCGGCGAGCGCCGCCTGGCACTGGCAATCCGCCGGATGCGCGGTCAGCCACAGGCGCTGGGCACCTACCTACGCGAGCGCATCGCGCCGTGGCAGCGCCGGATGGCCCACGTAGTGCTGGTGCGTGAGCTCGGCGCGGAGACGGCCGGGCGGCTATTTACGGGTGTCTTTGGCACGCCGGTACCGGTGCCCGTATCGATTGCGCGCCTCGGACGCAGTCGGCCGCCGGCCCAGGCCGCCCGCGACCTGGCGCGCGCCGAAGCGCTCAAGACCGCCCTCGTCGATGGACTCCTCGCTGCGCACCTCGAGCCGAACGAACTGGCCGAAGCGCTGCACCTGGCGGAGCCGCACATCGCACGCGCCGCGCTCTCGCTGCTCGGCCAGGCTCGTTGGCCCGGTTCCCAGCGCAGCGCGCTCGAGGTCTTGGACGCGGTGACAGGGGGGGCCGCGGTGGCAGCGATCGGGCAGATGCCGGCCGGCCCGCAGCGTCCCGCGGGGGAGGAGGAGGGCGTGGAACAGCTGCTTTCCGCGACGCCCCTGGCTCGCGCGGCGGCCTGGCCCGCGGCGCGCCGTGCTGCCCTTCGGCTGGCGCTCAAAGCCGGTGGCAAGACGCTCCCGGATGAGCTGACCGCGCGGGAGGGCGCTCGTCTGCCGGGAACGCTCGTCGATCCCATCACGGCGCAGATCGGCGGCGCAGCGGCGGCGCAGGCTCGCCTGCACACCGATGAGGACGCAGCAGCGGTGGCGGCCGCTCATGGCGCGCGCGCTCTCACCATCGGCGAAGACATCTTCTTCGGTGCGGGCGAGTTTGCACCCGGCACACAGCGCGGCGATTTCCTGATTGCGCACGAAGTGGCCCACGTGGCCCAGTCGCTGACGCGAGCCCACCTGCGCGCGGCCGCCAAGCGGCTCACGAGCGGAGTGGCGATCAGCCATGACGAGGCGGAGGCTGACCTCCAGGCACAGCTGGTGGTCGAGGCGAAGTTCCAAGCGGTGATCCTCCCCGAGGCGCCCGCATCGACGGGGCTGGCGAAGAGCCGAAGCGCTCGTACCAAGCAGCTGTCGAACCAGCAGGAGCGCCTGAGAAAGGCCGGCGCCCCGGTGCCGGCCAAGGCGCGCGCCAAGCGGCCGCCTAAGCTCACCGCCGACCACCAGCTCCGCTCGAAGGAGGAGCTCAAACTCTCCGCCCGTGCCCACGTCGAAGTCCATGGGAAGGGGCAGGAGGAGAGCCCGTTTAGCGATCTGTTCGGCCAGCCACCATCGAACATGGCGGCGCAATGGAGCGGTGCCGGGAGCAAGGCCGCAGCGACCCTCGAGAAGGGCGAGAAGAGATGGCATGACCAGGTCCCGGAATTCCCCAAGCTGCTGGGCGGCACCGAGCCCCAGCCCCAAGGGGCGGCAGCGCCGCGCAGCGCCACTCCCAAGCTCGAGGGTGGCCCGGCGAAAGGGACCGATCCGCAGGTCGTCAAACCGGAGCTGCCACCGGTGGAGCCGGCGCGCGCCGGGGCTGAAGCCGCCCAGGCGCTCGTTCGCGCCGTCGGTCAGGATAAGACCAAGCTAAAAATCGAGGGAAAGCGGGCCCTCGACGGCATCAAAACCAGCGCTCGGGATCTCGCGCCCCCCGACCCCGCACCGGTCATCGAGCTGGGAGGGCAGTGCGATCCCGTTCGGATGCCCGAGCTCGACTCACAAGCGCTGGCGCAATCTTCCGAGGAGCTCGGACACCAGCGCGAAAAAGTTCTCCAGGGGCCGGGCGCGGCGCAGGTTCAGCCGATCGCTCTCGATGAGAAGATGCAGCTCCCGGCGATCGCGATCCCCCAGACCCCCAAGCTCGATCCGGTCGAGGGGATGCAGAAGTATCAGGCCTGGACGCATCTCGGGCCGGACGTGAAGCAGGCGGTCGACGAGACGGTCAAGCCCCAGCTGGATGCCAAGCTGGCCGACACCAGGCTGCAGATTTCAGGCGCCGAGACCCAGCGCGACCGAGAGCGCAATCGGCTGCTCGCCGACACGCAGAAGAAGGTACAGGCCGCCAACCTCGAGGCCAACCGAAAGCAGCGCGAGGAGGTGCAAACCCAACGCGTCGCCATCGTCGCGGCGCAGCAGGAGACGCTCGCCAAGCAGCAGGCCGAACTGGACAAGCTGCAGGGGGAGAGCTCCGCCAAGCGGCAGGAGACGCTCGGCCAGATCGATGCGCGGATCAAGTCGGACCAGGGAAAAATCGAATCGGAATTCGATCAGGCCAACGCCAAGGCCGAGCAGGCGCAACACCACGCCGAACAGGAGGCGAAGCAGAAAAAACAGGCGCTCGACAAGAAGTCCCAAGAGGACAAGGGCTGGTGGGACAAGGCGGTCGATGTGGTCTGCGAGGAGGTCCATGCTGTCGCCCATGCGGTCGACCAGGTGCTCACCGCGGCGATGTCGGCCGTCCGCGCGCTCCTCGATGCGGCCAAGACGGTCGCCTGCGCGATCATCGATGCCGCGCACGCCTTTGTCCGCGTTGCGATCGATCTCTTTGCCGGCTGGCTCAAGGGGGCCGTCTCGCTCCTCCTGGGCTCGGTTTTCCCGGGGCTCGCCCGGGAGCTCAACCAGTTTATCGATAAGGCCGCGGCCATGGCCCAAGCCGCGATCAACAAGGGCGCCGAGTGGCTCAAGCAGGGCGTCTCCTTTTTAGTCGACGGGCTCAAGAAGGGGCTGCAGACCCTAGTCAACCTCTGCCAGGGGCTGGTCAAAGCCGCGGCTCTCATCGCTGCCGCCGCCATCCGTGGCGACTGGAAAGGGATCGGCAAGGCGGTTCTCGAAGCGATTCTGACGAAGCTCAAGATCCCGCCCGAGCAGTTTTATGGCTTCATCGCCAAGCTCGGAGACAACCTCGATCGGATCATCGAGCACCCAGGCGAGTTCGTTGCCCATCTCGTCGGTGCGCTGCAAAGTGGCGTCCAGCGCTTTGGTGGAAATTTCATCGAGCACTTCAAGGGCGGCATCGTCAAGTGGCTGTTCGGCACCATGGCCGCGGTCGGCATCCCCCTCATCACCAATTTCGATCTCAAGGGGATCTTCACGCTGGTCGCCCATGTGCTCGAGCTGACCAAGGCCTGGTTGCGGAAACAGGCCGTCAAGATCATCGGCGAAAAAAACGTTCAGCGGCTCGAGTTCGCCTACAAGTGGATCGAAACCACCGTCTCAGAGGGCATCAGCGGGCTCTGGCATCACGTGCAGGGCTTCGTCGGCAATCTCTGGGAGATGGTGATCGGCGGAGTCAAAGATTGGGTGGTCGTCAAGATGGTCCAGCAGGCGGTCATCAAGCTGGCGACCATGTTCAACCCCGTGGGCGCCATCATCCAGCTGATTCAGACCGCCTGGGGCCTCTTCACGTTCCTCGCCGAAAACACCAAACGCATCGCCGGATTCCTCGGCGCGGTGGTGGGATCGATGAACGAGATCGTCGTCGGTGCCATCAGCGCAGCGGCCATCGCTATCGAAACCTCGCTCGCCCGGCTTGTGCCGATCGTGATCAGCTTCTTCGCCAATCTGCTCAACCTCGGCGGGATCGCCAAGAAGCTCCAGGAGATCATCGGCAAGGTAAAGGAGAAGGTCCACGCCGCGGTCGACAAGGTGCTCGAAAAGGCCCTCAGCCTATTCAAGGGCGACAAGGGCAAGGGCAAGGACGAAAAGGAAGAGGACAAGCCGAA
>JAHFDT010000107.1:0-8344 GCA_023248875.1 Myxococcales bacterium
CGCAAGAACATTATTATCCGCGTTGGGGTTCCACGCGAGCAGCTGGCCGCTGGTATCGATAGCTGCGAGGCGATTTCGCGTCTGCCCGCCCATTTTCGTGAAGGTCCCGCCCACGTATACGGTCGACCCACTGATGGCCAGCGCAAGGACATTACTATCCGCGTTGGGGTTCCAGTTCATATCGAGCGAGCCATCGGACTTGAGATGGGCGAGATTGTGGCGCGCTATGCCGAAAACTTCGCTAAATGATCCCCCGATGAACCAACCTCCCGATCCATCAAGCGCGATCGCGTTAACGATACCAACTACCCGAGGCAGCGCGATCCCGCTCACAAGCTCCCCTGTGGTGGTGTTGAGGGGGGCCAGAGGGCCGGTCAAGCGCCCGAATCCGGAAAACACCCCGCCGAGGAAGAGAGTGCACCCCATCTGGGCGATAGCGCGGACCTCCCCATTGGGAGCCCAGGGGGGACTTGTGCTTGGTGGAGGACAAGCGCTTTGCATCGCCATATCGCCGGCCAGGGCCATATCATTCGATACGGCCATATCGCCGGCCAGGGCCATATCGCTGGGCTTAGCCAGGTCTTCCGGTCCCTTATTCATCTTCAGATCCACCACGGCGGCGTCTACCTGCGCATCGGGCTGCACCATCGAGCTGCAGCCCGCATGGCACCCAAGTGTCACCACCGTCAGTAGCGCTATAACACGGGTCGCCATCTGCTTATCCCTGTCCGATAGTAGGCCTGCTCCGATCCCGTGAACAGATTCCCACACTACTTGATAGTCCCTTGGTGAAGCAGATACTCGGCGACGAGCACCCCGCCGCGCGCTGCGCCCATGCGGGTGTTGTGCGAGACCAGCACATATTTTACGCCCCACACCCCGAGCGTGGTCTCTTCGCGTAGCCGCCCCACCACCGTCGTCATGCCACCACCCGCATCGCGGTCGAGCCGCGGTTGCGGCCGATAGGGATCGTCGAGCACCTCGATCAGCCGTTCGGGAGCGGAATGGAGCTTGAGAGCACTAAACCCTGCGCCAAAGTTGCGCAACACTTCCGCTGCCTCTGCGACTGTGCCGCGCCGGGCAAACGAAGCAAACACCGCCTCCGTATGGCCTTCGAGGACATTGACGCGCGTGCAGGTGCAGGAGACACTGATCGGCGCCGGCTGGATCTGGTCCCCCACCAGCGTGCCCAAGATCTTCTGGGTCTCGCGTTCGACCTTCTCCTCCTCTTTGGCGATGTAGGGGATCACATTATCGACGATCTCGAGGGCCGCAACGCCGGGCGAGCGGCCGGCTCCCGAGAGCGACTGCAGCGACGTCATCATCACCTTCTCGAGGCCAAAGGCGTCCGCCAGCGGCTTGAGGGTGATGGCCATGCCGGTGGTGGTGCAGTTGGGGCCCGGGGTGATGAAGCCGCGCCAGCCACGCCGTTGGCGCTGCACTTCGATGAGGCCAACATGGTCGGCCGTCCCCTCGGCGCCGAGATTGACCCCGGGCAGGAAAATCGGCACGTCCTCTTCGTAGCGATAGGCGCTGGCCGTCGAAATCACCGGTACCCGTGCGGCGAAACGCGGCTCGAGCTCGCGGGCGGCATCGCTTTCGATCGCGGTAAAAACCAGATCGATCCCGTCGGTGGTCATCGCAGCGGCATTCTCCACCGTCAACCGCGCAAACTCCTCTGGCAAGGGCTCCTTGCAGTACCACTGCGTGCGCCCCGACGGCTCCCGGATCGCATCGGTGAAGCGCTTGCCAGCCGAGCGCTCTGACGCAGCCAGCTTGACCACTTCGAACTGCGGATGGCGATCGAGTGCGATCAGAAACTGCTGCCCTGCCACTCCTGTGGCACCCACGACTGCACAGCGGACACGCGCCATGATGACTCCTTCGTGACCTGCATCACAATCCTTCCATCGAACCCTGTCAAGCTAGCCCTTGTAGCTCCCCGACGGCAAGGGTAGGATACTCTGATATTGCCTAGCCTAACTGGTAGGAGGTCCGGATGAAGCGCTCCTGGTGGCTGCTACTCCTCGCGCTCTCGGCCTGCGGCCGATCGAGCCTGATCGGTGGTGAGGAGTGCCCTCCCGGAACAGTGCCCAACAGCGCGGGACAATGCGATCCGGTAGGTGACGGAGGTCCCCCGGTAGGTGACGGAGGTCTTAGTGATGGGCCGAAGGATGCCACTCCCGATATCAGCCTCGTCTGCTCGCCGCCCCTGGTTCTGATCGATGGCAAGTGCGTCCCCTGCCCGCCTGGAACCTTCTACCTCGACGGAAAGTGCACCTCCTTCATTTTTGAAGATTGGCTCTTCGACTTCGCCACCGACGCAGGATCCGATGCCTTCGATGGCGGTCAAGATGGTTCCCAAGACGATCTCGGCGATGCGCTCTTACCTCCACCCGATCTCTCCAAGCCTGACATGGTCATCCCATGCAATCTAAAAAAGGAGATCTGCAATAACTTCGTCGACGATAACTGCAATTTCCTCATCGATTGCAAAGACCCTCAGTGCGCCGGTGATCAGTCCTGCGTCAAGAAGGGGCAGGAAATCTGCAACAACGGTCTCGACGACGACAATAATGACCTCATCGACTGCCTCGATCCGGTCTGCTTCAACTTCCCGGGCTGCAAACCGCATGTCTGCGATCCCAACAACGTCGACTGCAGCGATCCGGCCTGCGCCGATCAGTTGAAGTGTAAAGATCTGGTCTGCAAGCCAACGGTCGACTTGGGCTCCCTCAATCCCCACGATTCGAGCTCGAAAAAAACGGTCAGCACCATCGGCACGGTCGATGTTTCCATCACCCCCTGCGCACCCGGGGGCGGCGGTATGGTGGTCACCAAGTTCAACGTTGCCAGCGACAGCACCGCCGTGCGTATGGACTTTATCCAGTCGCTCAACTCCGACCATGTGTTTGGTCTGTTCCGCTCCGGCGTCAATCAGAAGTGCGGCGCCAATCCGGTCAACTGCTACGATCCCAAGAGCGCGGCCTCGGGCCACACCACCTGGTCGCTCAACAAGGGCGACTACTATTTGATCGTCCAGGCCTTCACCAAGAACCATCAAGGCACCGTGGATGTGACGCTCTCGACCTCGCCTTCGATCAAGCCGGAGGTGTGCGACAACGGGATCGACGACGATGGCAACGGTCTCATCGACTGCGCCGACCCCGGTTGCACAAACGCGCAAAACTGCAAGATGCAGCAGTGCAATCCCGACTACAAGATCGGCACACTGGTCGTGGGCGACGCGGCCAAGAGCCTGAGCTTCGACGCCATCAACGGCAAGACCACCGGCGTCAGCGTCCAGTGCGCCGGTGCCAAAGGCAAGGCGACGGCGGTTCAGTTCTCGCTCTCGGAGCCAGCCGGCGTGCTCATGACCTTTAGCGAAACCGGCGACCATTCGATCGGCCTCTATCGCCTGCCTCCGGCCGGTAACGCCTGCGATGCCAAACCGCTCGACTGCATGCTGCCGCCCGGCCCCAACTACAGCAACCAGATCGACTGGAGCGAGCTATCACCGGGCACCTACCTGTTCATCTTCCAGGCCAACAAGATCGGCGACGAAGGGCACATCGATGTCACCTTGAAGGCGCACATCAATCGCAAAGTCGAACTGTGCCACAACGGTATCGATGACGATGGCAACGGCCTCATCGACTGCGCCGACCCCTCCTGCTACGCCGATCCCGGCTGCGGCCCGCCCCCCTGCACGCCCGATGTTGACTTCGGCACGCTGCACATCGGTGACCAGAAGTCGACGGTGCTCGACCTCAAGACCGGTGTGCTCAACGAAACGCTCTCCTGCGCGAAGGGCGGCGGCAAAGCCAAGATCGTCCAGATTACGCTGGCCGAAAATGCCGGCATGGGCTTCTTCTGCAGCCAGCCGTTTGGCACCGATGCGGTGCTGGGACTTTTCGCCCAGGCGGGTCCGCGCGATGGGTGCGACAAGCAGGAGGTGGCCTGCGGCGACCCCAAGGTCATCCCGTTCGGCTGCAACTATGAGATCCCGAATCTGCAGCCCGGCACCTACTACGTCATCGCCGAGGCCTTCCAGGCGGGCAAAGAGGGGACGCTCAATCTCACGCTCTCGTCGATTTTCGACCGCGCCCTCGAGATCTGCAACAACAAGATCGACGATGATGTGGATGGATTCATCGACTGTGCCGATAAGAAGTGCGCGACCTCACCCTACTGCATCCAAAAGCAGTGCAAAGCCGACGACACGATCGATCCGATGCCAGTCGGTGGCACCAAGGTGGACAAGCTCCTCACCACGGTCGGCAAACAGGTGACGGCGCAGCCCTCCTGCGAAGCCGCTCCCGGCGGCGGTAACGCGGTCATCTTCCTCAACATGCCGAAAAAGGCCAATCTCACCGTCGGATTCCTGCAGTTCGGCAACCACGTATTTGCGATCTACCCCTACCTCGGGGCGGGGCTCATTTGCGAAGCCGCCTCGGCCATCGGCTGCCAGGCCTCTAATGGCAGCGGCTCCGGAACCGTGACGTTCAACGATGTCCCGGCGGGCAAGTACTGGTTCATCGTCGCGGCCAGTAAGCCCGGAACAGAGAGCAGCATCGCCCTCGAATTCACTGCCCTGTGAAGCTCATAGCGAATTACTTACTTCTTGACCGAGATGGCTCCAGCTCGAAACGGTAGCCCGCTCCGCGCAGTGTCACGAGATGGCGTGCGTCGCCCAGCTTACTCCGCAAATGGGCCACCACATTGTCGACGGTGCGCGCCGAGCCATCGTGAGAGAGCCCCCACACCTCGCGCAGCAGACGCGCACGGGATAGCACCTGTCCTGGGTTCTGGACCAAGAAGAGCAGAAGATCAAATTCGAGCCGCGTCAGCACCACTTCGCTGCGACCAACGCGGAGCCGCCGCGCGCCGACATCGATTTCGCACTGGCCAAAGCGAATCGTCTCGGCAACTGCTGGAGCAATCGGAGTGGACCGCCGCAACAGAGCTGCGATCCGCGCATTGACCTCGGCCAGGCCAAAGGGCTTCGTGACGTAATCATCCGCGCCCAAACGCAGCGCCGAAACCTTGTCGGTCTCTGCCCCGCGCGCCGAGAGCACCAGGATGGGACCACGAAAGCCTCGCCCCCGCAGTGATTCGATCACCGCGAAGCCGCTCGAACCGCCGGCCAGCATGAGATCGAGCACCACCAGATCGGGGGGCTGCTCCTCGGCGGCACGTAAAGCGGAGTCCAGGTCGACCGCCGTCGCCACCGAGAATCCCTCGAATACTAAGTTGGTCTTCAGCCCAAAGACGATCGCCGGATCGTCCTCCACGACCAGAATGGACCCGTTCATGCGGCTTCTCCTGCTGAAGGCAGCTCTACGACAAAGCGACTTCCGCCGCCAGGGCGCCCTTCGACTCGGACATTCCCGCGCAGACCGACCACCAACCGCTGCACGATCGCGAGCCCCAAACCCGTTCCCGGTTGCGACTGCACCGCCTCGCTCTCGCCGCGATAAAAGGCTTGAAATATTTTACGGCGCAGCGGCAACGGCACGCCCGGCCCCTCGTCCTCCACGGCAATCTCCACCTCTTCTCCCTGCCGAGCTCCACGGACCCAGAGGCGCTGGCCACTCCCGCTGTACTTCAGGGCATTCTCCAGTAGATTGATCAAAACGCGGCGTAGCGCTCGACGTTCCGCCATCACCGCCAGGCCGGGCGCCAGTTGGTACTCCACGCTGATCGCGCGACTCGCACGCAGACTTTCGAACTCCCTCAGGGCATCGGAGACCACCTCCTCCAACGAAACTGGCACCAGCGTCAACGGCTGTGGCCCACCCTCGAGCCGGCCGAACTCGAGCACCTCTTCCACGAGTCCGACCAGGCGTCTCGACTGGGAATCGAGCAACTCCAGGCAGCGCTGCCGCGTCTCGGCATCAGCTCGCTCCTGCCGCAAAGTCTCGACCAGCACCCGGATCCCAGCCAGGGGCGTTCGCAGCTCGTGAGAGACATTGGAAACAAAATCGTGCTGCAGCCGCGTCAGCTGTTCGCTGCGCCGCACCAGCAGCCAGACCGCCAGTCCACCAACGACGACCCACAGGGCAAAGGCGAGGGTCAGAACGCCCAGCACGACGTCGACGGTAAAGCGGTGCAAAGCCAGCGAAACGATCCCGGTTGCGGTCAGCAGTAGCCCGGGCACCGCCACCGCGGCAAACAGCACGACATGCGCCTTGCGAAATTCGGCCGCTGAAGGCAAAAGCGGTCGCACGGACCGTGCCATCAGCCCCTCCCGGTTTTTCGCTGCCGCGCCACCTCGTAGAGCAGTATCGCGCCCGCCGCCGACACGTTGAGCGAAGCCACTTGGCCCGCCATCGGCACACAGACCGCACGATCACAGCTGCGCGCCACCAGCGGTCGCAGCCCCCTCCCTTCCGCTCCCAAAACCAGAGCCGTCGGCACCGTGAAATCGATCGCCCACGGCAGCTCGCCCGGCTCCGCTGCCGCTCCGACCGTCCAGATGCCGGCCTCCTTCAGCTGTTCGATCGCCCGCACCAGATTGGTACAGCGCGCGATCGGCATATGCTCGGTGGCTCCGGCCGAGGCTTTTACCACCGTGGCCGTCACGGAGGCCGCGCGGTCCTTCGGTAGGATCACCCCGTCCGCTCCCAAGACATGAGCGCTTCGCACCAGAGCGCCGAGATTCTGCGGATCCTGGACTCCGTCGAGTAGCAGTAAAAGCGGCACCCGGGCTGGTGAGGTAGCACGGGCAATCAGCTCCTCCACGGACAGGTAGACGAAATCGCCCGCCAGCGCCACCACGCCCTGGTTCAGCTTTCCGGCGCTCAGCTCGTCGAGCTCCTCCGCAGTGCGGGACTGGACTGTGACGCCTTGCGTGCGGGCCCGATCGACGAGTGCTGCCAGTGTCGGCGATCGCTCGGCCACAAACAGCATCTCGACGGGGCGGCGCGATCGCAACAGCTCCTCGACCGGCCGAATCCCATAGACCAGGCGACTCATGCCAGCTCAGCGAGCAGCGCGGCGGCCGCTCCTCTGGGGTCGGCCGCATCCCGAATCGGGCGCCCCACCACCACCGCATCCGCGCCACGAGCGATCGCCTCGCCCGCGGTCGCAGTGCGGCGCTGATCGTCCGACGGTGAAGTCGCCGATCGGATGCCCGGCGTAATGATCAGAAAACCGGGGCCGAAGGCTGCCCGAAGCAGTGCGGCCTCGAGCGGTGAGGCGACCACGCCGTCACAGCCCGCCTCCCGCGCTACCTGCGCGCGCTGCAGGACCAACTGTTCCAGATCGTTCGTTACGGTGCCCACGCGCGCCAGCTCTGCCGCATCTACCGAGGTCAGCGCCGTTACGGCCAAGACCTTGGCAGCGCCGCCCGCTCCCTCTACTGCGGCCACAAGCATGCGAGATCCCCCCGCCGCATGAACCGTGATCAGCTCAGCCCCACTCGCTGCGCCCGCCGCGGCCGCGCGCCGCACCGTCTCGGGAATATCGTGAAATTTGAGATCGAGAAACACCCGTCCGCCTCGCGCCTGCACCGCTTCGACCGCGCGTGGCCCCGCGGCTGAAAACAGCTCCAGCCCGACTTTAAATCGTGCCACTAGCCCCGATAGCCGATCGACCAGCCCTAGTGCTGCGTCGAGCGTCGGCTGATCCAGAGCGACGATCAGGCGATCCACAGCACTCATTGCAGAGCGGCCTCCACCAGCGCCTGCACCCGCGCGACCCCATCAGCCACCTTCACCTTCTCCATCTCGCCGGTCCGGCGCGGCTTGATCTCGACGATGCCCTCCGCCAAACTTTTCTTTCCCACCGTGACACGCAACGGAATGCCGAGGAGATCGGCATCCTTGAACTTCACCCCCGGTCGTTCGTCACGATCGTCGATCAGCACTTCGATACCAGCGCGGCCGAGCTCCGTATAGATGCGCTCCGCCACCTCCAGCACCTCCGGCTCCTTCCCGGCCGCCACGACCTCGACCTGAAAGGGCGCCAGCCCCATCGGCCAGAGGATGCCATTGTCGTCGTGATTCTGCTCGATCGCCGCTGCAGCGATGCGGGTGATGCCGATGCCATAGCAGCCCATCGGCATGACCCGCTCCTTGCCTTCCGCGTCGAGAAAGGTGCAGCGCATCGCCTGCGAGTATTTCGTGCCCAAGAAAAAGACGTGGCCCACTTCGATGCCCCGGAAAGCGTGGTAGTGCCCCTTCTGGCAGCGCGCGCAGAGATCCCCTGCGGCCGCAGTGCGCAGATCGACCACCTTGGCACTCGGCACCTCGCGGGCCAGCTGAAAGCCGCGCACGTGGTAATCGGCGCGGTTGGCGCCGGTGATGCCGTCCTGAATCGCGGCTACCTCGGGATCCGCGTA
>JAHFDT010000107.1:8354-13565 GCA_023248875.1 Myxococcales bacterium
GCGGTCCGGCGAAACCCAGCGGCGCCCCCGTCACCTGCGCTACCACTGGGTCGGAAGCCAAGGCGATCGCGGTCGCACCGATCGCCGCCTTGAGCTTGACCTCGTTGAGCGCACGATCTCCGCGCACTAGAGCCATGACCGGTTTTCCGTCGACTACAAAGACCAGCGTTTTTACGAACCGATCGATCGGTTCTCCGAGAAAAGCGGCGACCTCCTCGATGCCACCTTTTCCCGGTGTGTGGATCTCTTCCAGCGCGCGTGGAGCCGCCATCGATGTGACGGCAGGCATCACGAGCTCTGCCTTTTCGACATTGGCGGCATAGTCGCAGCGATCGCAAGCGACGATCGCATCCTCACCCGAGGTCGCCAGCACCTGAAACTCGTGCGACTTATTGCCGCCGATCGCACCGGTGTCGGCTTCGACCGCGCGAAACTCGAGTCCACAGCGACGGAAAATCCGCGAATAGGCGTCATACATGTTCTGGTATTCGCGGTGGGCATCCGCCTCGTCGACGTGAAACGAGTAGGCATCCTTCATGATGAACTCCCGCCCGCGCATGAGTCCGGCGCGCGGCCGCATCTCGTCGCGGAACTTGTCCTGGATCTGATAGAGCGTCAGCGGCAGCTGACGGAAGCTGCGCACGTCACGCCGCACCAGATCCACCATCGCCTCCTCCGCCGTCGGCGAGACCGCAAACTCGGCCTGCTTGCGATCCTTGATCCGCAGGAGCTCGGGCCCGTAGGCCTGCCAGCGCCCCGACTCCTGCCACAGCTCCGCCGGATGCACCATCGGCAGCAGCACCTCCTCTGCTCCGGCGCGATTGAGCTCCTCGCGTACGATGCGCTCGATCTTGTGCACCACGCGCATCCCGAGCGGCAGGAGCGAGTAGATCCCCGCTGCCACTTTGCGGATGTAGCCGGCGCGGGTGAGAAAAATGTGGGACGCGACCTCCGCCTCGGCAGGGGCCTCGCGCAGCGTGGGGATTAGCAGCCGGGAATATCTCATCCAGCGGTTTATACCGCAGTTATTCCGCTTTTTCGACGGAGACCAGACGATCCCCTGCGACTCGAAAGAGCTGCGGTGCACCCGCCCGCGCGCCAGGATGTGTACTATTGGAGGAAGCGAACCCCAAAGGACCAGTGAGCCCTTCGCCTTGCCCGGCAGAGAGCCATTGCATGAGGCCCGCGCGCCCCTGGTTGGGATCGAGCGAAGCGAGCGCCGCGCGCAGCGCCGCCACCGCATCGTAGGCCAGGGCATCCACCAGCAGCGGCTCCTCACCGTAGGCTTCGCGATAACCATCGACGAAGGAAGCGGGGGCCACATCGACGCAAAAGATCGGAGCCAATACCGCCCCCTGAAGGTAGCGCCCGACCCGTGCGAGGAATCTTTCTCCCACGCCATCGCCCGGAGAGATCACCACCGCCCCGGCCCCTTTGGCGCGCCCGCCTTCGACGCGCGCCACACCCGTGGTCGCGAGCTGAGCCGCAATCAGTTCGAGCTGCGGTGCTGGAGCGGGAATAAACACGGCATCGGGCCTCGCCTGCGCAAGTTTCTTTACTGGCCCGATGAAGGTGGTCGCCCGCTCGGGAAAGGTCAAGTTGGCGATCGGCACGAGACCCCGCTTACGCAGGGCCGCAACAAAGGCTCCGGCGACACTCTTTCCGTAGCTACTTTCCGGGGAGAACACCGCCACCCGCCGTAGCCCCGAATGAACCACGTGGGCCGCCAGCGCCTCCTCCCGGGCTGCCGCTGGATAGAGTAGGCGAAACACTCCCGGCCCCTCGTCTCCCGGAGCCAGCGCCAAGAACGGGACGCCCAGCGCCGCGGAGCGTGCCGCTTGCGCCGCCGATTCGGCGCGGTCGGGGGAGCCAATCACCGCCGCTGCTCCGCTTCGCACCAGTTCGTCCACCGCCGCCGCCGCTCCCTCGGGAGTCGAGCCGGTATCGCGCGTCCAGAGTTCGAGCGTGCGCGCACCCGGCGGAAACGCCTCGGCTGCGACCAACGCGCCGCGCAGGACTCGCTCGCCGAGCAGGTGGCTCCTCCCGGAGAGCGGCAGCGCCAATCCTACCGCCAATTCCTCAAGAGCCCGACTGGGATCCTCACTCCAGCCGAGCTCCCGTCGTGCTGCTCGAACCACTTCGGGACCCGCTTCCTCGGTAGGTAGCCGCGTCCCCAGGACCGCCATCGCCAGACGGGACTGGCGACACAGTTCGCCGATCCGCTCGATGGTCAACGATGCCCCCAGGGCCGACACACGAGCGCGAATGTAGTCCCGCTCCACCGGCCGTGCCCCTCTGAAGTACTGCTCAAATTCTCCCAGGGCTCTGGCCAGGCTGCCCGCCCGCACGGCCGCCTCCGCCTGTTCCGCGTGCCACGCAGTCTGATCGGAAGCGCCGCTCGGCCGCCCGAGAGCGAGGATCCCCAGCAGCAGCCTCGCTGCCCCGCGCTTGCGCCACAGTGCGCCCCGATGCATCATACGCCCAACCTACCAAACCCACGCCGGAGCTGCCAGATTGACGCACGAAGATGAGCCGGAGGTCCCAACGCTCGATCTCGACGAATTGACTGCCCACCTCGATCGAGGCTGGAACTTAGTCCAGCGCGGCGATCTAGCACGTGCCGAGGTTTCTGCTCGCCATATCCTCGACCTCGAGGCCGATAGCCCCGAGGGCCACACGCTGATGGGTGCCATCGCCGCCGCCAGGGGCGACATCGATGAGGCCCTTTCCCACTACGAACGTGCCACTGAACTGGATCCCGAGTTCGTCGATCCGTTGCTCTATGCCGCTGAGCTCCACCTCGAAAGTGCCCGCGATCTCGACCAGGCAATCGCCCTCTGCGGCCAGGCGCTCGACCTTGCCGACGAAGAGGAGCAGTATTTGGACGCCCTGCTCCTCAAGGCCGAAATCCTCTTGCAAAAGGGGGATGCGACTCAGGCCAGAACGACCCTGGGTGAGCTTCCGCCATCGACCACTGATCTACCGGAGCCGGTCTTTCATTTTCGCACGGGAAGACTTTTACTCGATCTCGGCGAGTTCGAATCCGCCGAGAGCCACCTCAAGAAAGCCCTCGAGCGCAATGAATCGATGACCGATGCGCTGCACACCCTGGCACTAGTTTATGAACAGCGCGGCGATCTGCGCGCCATGGCCAAGACCTTTCTCCAGGTACGCCAGCAGGATCTCAAAGAGCCCTCACCGCCCTGGGGTGTCACTGCCGAGCGGTTTGCCGAGCTTGCCGAACAGGCGCTCACCGAGCTTCCCAGCGAGATCCGCACCCTGCTCGCCAATGTCCCGATCCACACCGCTGACTACCCTGCGCTCGAACTGGTCGCCGAAGGCAACGATCCGCGCATGATGGGCTTCTTCACCGGTATCCCCTACCCCGAAAAGAATCTCCTGGGCGGCGCACCACCACATCTCGATAGGGTGTTCTTGTACCAGCGCAATGTCGAACGCTACACGCGCAATAGCGCCGAGCTCGAACTAGAGATCCGCACCACCCTACTTCACGAAACCGGGCATTTCTTCGGCCTGGACGAAGAGCAGCTCGAAAAAATGGGGCTCGGCTAGAGCAGGGCGGCTGACTTCGCGAGGCTTCTGCTCCGGGCTCAGACACGGTGCTCGGCGCCTGCGGCGTCTGCGCAACTCGCCCTCCGCAGAAGCCCCGCTCACGCCGCCCCACTCTCGCGGCTTAGTGGGCGTTGGAGCACGCAACAGGGTGGGGGCACGCAACAGGGTGGAGCACCCAACTCGTGGGGACACGCAACTCACGGGGCGGAGCACCCAACTCGCCGGGATACGCAACTCACGGGGCGGAAGCCCGCGCCGCCACCGCTCTTCGCCCCCCCAAGGGAACCCCCTCGTCGCTGTGCACAATAGCGGGCGTGAGCGCCCCATCGGCGCGGCGTTCGTCGCGCCGACACTACGCATCGGTGTAGTGCGCCTGCATCGACGGATCAAAGCGCGATGGCTTCGCGAAGATCATCACGCTGGGCTTGATAAGGAATGGCTCGACCATGCCTGGACGTTGAAGCTGATCGGTCCAGAGAAGCTCACACAGGTGCTAGAGAAGGTGATCGATGAGCGCATAGGGCGAACGAACTGCCTCTTCGATCGCCCGTCGCCCCGTCCGCCACGGCCAGATGATCTTCCTCTGTCCGCTCGACGTCAACTGGAGCTGCACCAACGGTGATCCGCATCACCACCGAGAGCGATCGGCGCGCACCCGTCTCCGCCACCGCGATCAGACGCAGCGTGAACAGTGGGGCTGAACGACTCGGAGACGGCGGGCTCGTCGACGCCGTCCACGTGGGGACCGTCGTCGACGGCGAGCTACTGCAGTCGTCACCACGGTTGCCCGCGCGGCGGGGCCCTCGTCGGGAGTCCCAGGTACTGGAGGATCTTCGCCGCGACCCGCGGGTCCTCGATCACGTCGAATGATCTCTTCGAGATCCTGAATCCTCTTCTGATACAGCGCGGGTAACGCTTCGCCGATAAGCTGCTCTCGTTTGAGTGCGGCTTGGGATCGAAAAGAAAGGTGATGGGGCGCATCTAGCACGACTCGGGGTCGAGAGAAGAAGAGGTGTGGTAGAGTCGAAGCATGCGTAGCTCGTGTCTCCTGGTCTTTCTGGCGTCCCTGACCGCCTGCTCTACCACCACCATCTCCACCGTCGATGCGATCGTACCGGAGCCCGATCTTACTCCCACCATTGTGCCGGGTGTTGACACAACCGTCAGCGCCTTCGACCAAAAGCCCGTCTATTTCATTCCCGGCGACAATCAGCGGACGGTCAATGTCGCCGCCGCGTTCCCGACCGAGGGCGCCTATCAATCGATCAATCTCCACATCGCGCTCTCATGCCCAAACAAGGGATGTGACGTGTGGGACCGCCTTAGTACGATCGGCGTAGTGACGAAAAAGGGAACCGACGGTGGTCCAGACACAGTCGTCGAGGTCGCCCGATTCGTCACGCCCTTCGGAATTGGCGCTTCGTGGGATCTCGACATCACCGACCTACGGCCGCTGCTGAGCGGGACGGTCACCATTCGCGGATTCATCGACACCTGGGTCGGGCCCAGTAGTCAGTACGGGGAGGGATGGCGCCTAACCGCGCGCAACGACATGAATGGCGGCATTCCGACCCGGCTCCCTATCGCTGTGCTGCCGGTCTGGCAGCAGCGCGCCGTGATCTATGGTGATCCGGGCAA
>JAHFDT010000108.1 GCA_023248875.1 Myxococcales bacterium
ATTCGATTTGATGAGCGTTCCCAGCCGCTGAAAAATTCCCATTACGCCGCCTCGTGGAATTTGGCCAACCGTCCATGGTGGCTGGCGACCGCCAGCGTGATGTCATCTACCGTAGCCGCAAATTCGTTGTAGTCCAGGTTCTCGAGCTGGAGTGCGTCGGAGATCACCACCGCATCCCCTTCGATTCCGTAGGCCCCATGCATCATCTCGGTCGCGTTGAGTTCGAGCAGGGTGCGGAATAGCTCCTCGCGATGGAGCCGCGGTACCTCCATCACCTTGACCCGAAACACCACCACCGGCCCCGCGATGGTGACCACCAGGTTATCGATGCCATCGATACCGCGCACCAGCCAAGTTCCTTGCCGCGGCTCATCGTGGGGCAGCTCCATCCGGAACAAATACGATTCGATGTCCTGTTCATTTTTCATGGCGCCTCATTTTGGTCTCAGTCTGGGTCGATTTCAACCTATGGAGAGCACTTGCCGTTGTTGGAACACATCGCGCAACCTACCAGATTGCAAACTTGACTCTGACCGAAGCAGGGGATCTGGTCGCACGCGATGAAAGTGCCCAGGTCGAAATTGAACAGCCCGCTGAGATCGAAGCTCAAGAGTCCGCCATCGAGATCGAAATTGGGCAGGCCGCCGTCGACGCCCAAGGTGGGAAAGCCGGCGTCGCCCAATTTAGGAAGGCCGCTCGCCATGTCCGGGGGAGGGAGTGAGGCCATATCCTTCGGTGGGGCCGAGGCCATGTCTTTCGTACCGCTGTCGCCGACCTTGGCGGCGAGATCGTG
Source organism: Myxococcales bacterium (assembly GCA_023248875.1). Lineage (GTDB taxonomy): Bacteria > Myxococcota_A > Polyangia > Palsa-1104 > SHYY01 > JAHFDT01. Next base: position 794 of record JAHFDT010000108.1, read on the forward strand.
TGTCACGCCTAGATCGGGCGAGGGCGCGAAGCTCTCGCCGCAACCCCAGAGCAAGAGCGGAACTAGCCAGAGCCAGCGCATCGGAGCCTCCCAGACGGATGAGGAGCGGAGGCTAGGATGGTAAGGATTGCGGTGTCAAGCAAGGCGGTGAACTACTCAGGGGATCTGCATCCCTCCCGAGACGTTGAGCTCCTGTCCCGTGATGAAATCGGACAGCGGCGAGGCAAAAAACAGCACCGCGTTGGCGATGTCCTCGGGTTCGCCGAAGCGCCCCATCGGAATGCGCGCGAGCGTCGCTTGGCGCTGCTCCTCGGGCACCCCCAGCTCATCGCCTTTGCTCTTGGGCTGAGTGAGCCGCGTATTGGTAAAGCCGGGTGCGACCGCATTGACGTTGATCCAGAAACGCGCCCATTCCTGCGCTACGGTGCGGGTGATGCCGACGTTGCCCATCTTGGCGGCGGTGTAGTTGACCTGGCCCGGATTGCCACGGATCGCCGCGGTCGAGAAGAAGTTGACGATCTTGCGGTGGTAGATCGGCCTTCCGTGGTGTTCCATTTCTGCTTTGGCAACGTCCCTCAGGTAGGGTGCGGCCGAGCGGATGCAGTTGAAGGTGCCGCGCAGGCTGACGTCGACCACGAGATCCCAGTGCTCGTCGCTCATGAGGTGGCACATCTTGTCGCGCGTAACACCAGCGTTGTTGACGAGGATATCCAGCTGGCCGAAATGGTCGACCGCGAGCTTCATGAGCTCGTCGGTGGCAGCGCGGTCGGCGACCGAGCCGACGTGGGTAGTCGCACTTCCGGCGCGGACCGCTTCGCAGGCGGCCTGTGCCTCGGCGAGCGGTTCGGGGTCGACATCGTTGATGACGACGTGCGCCCCCTCGCGCACGAAGGTGAGCGCGCAGGCGCGACCGATCCCACGTCCCGCGCCGGTGATCACTGCGACACGATCGTCCAGGAGGCCCATGAGCTTGATCTATACACCAATTTACGAAGGGAGAGCCGAACGCGAATTACAAGACAATCCCAATTCCTGCGAGCGCCTGTAGACCGAGGCCGAATTCAACCCCCGGGGAATAGGAGACCCGAGGGCCGCCTTCAAGATAGAGGTGCAGGATCCTTGTGGGGCGCAGTTGCAGACCCACCGCACCGGTAAACACTGCGTTGAGGCCGTCCGAGAAGCCGGGATTGCTCGCCGACTGAAGCGGGCCGCCAAACGCAATGCGGGCGCCACCGTATCCATTGACCAAGCTATCTTCACGACCCCATGAAACCAGCGCGGCAAGGTCGCCCGCTAGCGATAGTCCTCGGTAGTAAGTAACTCTTTCACTGCTGCCGGCATCGCCGCTGATCCGGTCACTGTAGGCTCCCCCTATTCCGGCAATGACAGCAAGGTGCGGGCTGGTCTGAACTTTCCATGAAAGTCTGCCGTGGTAGTTGGCAGTGGTGACATCGGAGTTCTCGGCGGGTCGGCAGTCTGGAACCCAGCAGGTCCTAGCCGGGCTGCTCGCCACAATGCCGCCCCCCTCGAGACCGACCTCCTGCCGATGACCCACACCGACACGGACGCGCAAGCTTCCGCCGCCACCCACTGCCCGGGTCACCTCATAGCCTCCGCCACCGACCGCTGTGATTGCGATCTGTCCGGAATTGAGTGGCGCTGCTCCCTCTGCGAAATAGGCCGGGGGGATCCTCACCACGCCAGGCGTCGCACAGCCCGAGATCGTCACGGCAATGAAAGAAAAAGTCAGTAACCGGCTCATGGTCGTCTCCTTGGTCGGGTCGCCTCGTCAGCAAGTCACGGGCCAATCGATGTACCGGAGAGTTGGGTCGTTGAGTGTCGAAGATCGGACAGTGGCTGACAGGGTAATACGTCAAAAAAAAACACAATTTCCTCATGCGCAGGAGCAGGGCGGTCGAGTTCTAGCGCGCTCCCGAGGTGAGGACGCGGAGTAGGTAGTCGTGGTCCTAGCCTGCGCACTTGTAGGCGCCGGTGACACCCTTGCGGTCGGGACGGACCCGTGGTACCGGATCCGGTGCGCCGCGACGGCCGGGTGGTCCGATCCGAGGACGTCTGCGGGGTCCCCCGGTCCGAGGGCGTCCGCGCCCGAGGCAGAGGAGATCGAGGCCGAAGACCTATCGAGCTTCGCATCACTACCGATGTAGTAGGCCGCTTCCGTCTTGGTTATCTTTGGGGCCGACCCTGACGGGCAGCGTAGAGCGGCCGCGGGGACGCTGCGCTCTTTCTGTGGACGGGCTCTGGCTTTGCAATCTGCTTAGCCCGCCCACAGAAACGCCCCGCCGCCCTGAAGATTGTCAGGATGGAGTGACCGGCTCCGATCGCACGCCGTAGGTTACGCTGAGATCGGTGATGATGAAGCCGAGCAGAGAGCGGTCGAGGGGCTCACGGATACGGAGAATCCTCGATGTGATCAATGCGACAGAGCTTCAGCTCGGACCCGCGAACGATTGTCAGAGGCAGCTCCCGACGGATGATGACCATGATGGCGAGCGCTCGCGCTCGATCCGCGAATATCTGATTGATCAACCGTCGACAATGCTACCTCGACCGCTGCCTGGTCGGGACAAACGCTCTGATCTAGCGGCGGTCTACGCTATTGCGGCGGCGACGTCTTCCACGGGTCAGGTCCGGGGTCGCCACCACCCGCCGCGACGCCGAGACGCTCGATGAAGTGTGGCCAGCCGATGGCGTGTTTCGCAGCTTCAGCCGGGACAAGGCCGCGGTACTCGAACTCTACGTGGGCCTGGGCGCCGCGCGCTTCGAACGTAACGCGGAGCCTGGTCGCGCCCGGCCGATCCATTTCATGCGCTGGATCACCCGCCTGAAGCCAGCCGGGAGCAGCACACGGATCATGCAGTCACTCGAATACTCGGAGGCTGATATCCTTCGACAGTGCTGACTCATCGGGCATTTGCTACTCTCGCTTCGTGTACCCGCGTGGTAATGAGAGCGGCATGAGCGAGAGTGAGCGGCACTCTGAGGCGCAACGCCGGTGGCCTTGGTCGAGCTGGGTGCCGCTCATTCCCGTGGTTGCGCTGGTCGGATACAAGGCGATGGGTGCGATGCACCGGCTACAGACAGGAGCCCTGCCCACCGCTTTCACCGGCGATCCGCTCGAGCGGTCGCTCGCTTATCTAAAGACGATCTGGCCGGCGCTCGTCTTCGGCGTCGTGATCGCGGGATCGATTCGTGTGTTCGTACAACGGTCACTGCTCATGCGCCTGCTTGGAAAAGGCATGCGCTCGCAGCTCGTGGCTTCGGCGGCGGCTACGCCACTCATGCTGTGCTCCTGCTGCACCGCCCCGCTTTTTGCCGGAGTTTACGAGGCCACCGGCCGAGCTGCACCCGCGCTCGCCCTCACCCTGGGTGCACCGTCGCTCAACTTGGCGGCGCTTGCGCTCACTTTCGTGCTCCTCGGGACCAAGTTCGGTCTTCTGCGCGTGGGAATGGCTCTCCTTGCGGTGCTCATCGGTACACTCGTAGCGGAGAGGATGGCAGGGCTTCGGGTCGCAGCCAACGCCGCGGGTTTCGCGCCGGATCCGGAACTCGCGCCGTCGCCGGGGCTGTTTGTGCGCTCGGTGGCGTGGGTGGCGCTACAGACCGTGCCGGTCATTCTCATCGGTATCATCGCTTCGAGCTGGCTGAGCCTGTTCGTGCAGCCTTCGTCGCTCCTGGGGTTGCGACCAACGATCGCCGTGCTGCTAGCGGCGACGGTAGCGCTGCCCCTGGCACTCCCTACCTTCTTTGAGCTCCCGCTGGCCTTGACGCTAGTCGCCGCTGGCCTGCCAGCGGGTGCCGCCGTGGCCGTCCTGTTCGCCGGGCCAGCGATCAACCTGCCCTCCCTCCTCACCATCGCCCGCGCTTCTTCCTGGAAGCTCGCGGTGGGCCTTGCGGCAGTCGTCTGGACGATCGCGGTCGCAGGTGGACTGCTGGCCAGCCTGGGCACCTGATCCAGCTCGACCCGCCACCCCGGCATCGGCGTTTTCAAAACCATATCAAGTAACATCAGCTGGTTATGGAAGTCGACCTCGTGGCACATCGCTTGCTTAGTGTCCCCGGAATTGGAGACTTCTATGAAACCGATCGTTTCCATCATTCTTGGACTCGCGTTGTCCATCGGCACGGCCTTCGCCTCGAAGCCCACTCGAATGGATCACTGGAGGGCGCATGACCGCTTCCTCGGCATGAGCCTCAGCAGCCGCGAGACCAATGCGAAGTACCGGGCGGCGCAGGCCCGCAGTGGCGTTTCTGCGCTACGAACGGAGGCCTGGAGGTGCCTAGGTGCCACCGCCTACGTGAGCGCCTTGGCGGTAGGAGCCGCTGTGGTCACCACCGTCGCTCTCCTTCATCGGACCTACGCTCCTTTTGCCGTCCTTACGGCACCCGCTGCGATCGCTGGGCCTATCGTGGTTGGAATGTCGGGATGGGAAACCGCACAGTCCTTTCGCCAGCTCGGCGATGCCAAGCGGGCGGCTCGCATCCACACCGTGCGGCAGCTCGCCACCGATAATCTGCTTTCACCCTCGGACCGCGCGGTTTTCGAGCGCGCCGGTTGGTTCAACTAACTGAGAGGTCACCATGAATCGCTCCATCTTTATAGCCATTGCAGTGCTCCTCATCGGTGCCAGTGTGCCCGCGCAGGCAGCGACAGTGAATAGGCCGTCGTGGAGTGCACGCCAAAAAGCGCGCGCTCGGTTTCTTAGTCTGCGTCTGACGGATCCCAACTTCGCCGCGGGATACAAGGCTGTGCAAGAGCAGTTCGCTGTCCCTGCCAAGCGAGACCAGGCGATCCGAGATGTGGCCTTTACGGCTCTCACGGGCGCGCTCACCACGGCTGCGGCGACTTCAGCGCTTACCCAGGATGCCAAATCTGCGCTGGTCGTCGGGGCAGTTGGAGGAGTCGCCGGAGCCGTCACTGCCTGGTTCTCCGGCAAGGCAGCAGTCGCCTCGGTACGAGAGGCAAGGTCCACCGCCCAGTGGGCGCGCGTCTATACCGTGCAGCAGTTCGCCGGGGAAAAGCTGCTCTCAGCTTCCGATCGCGCCATCTTCGAGCGCGCTGGGTGGGTCCCGACTCGGGAGCTCTCCCGGTAGTTCGCGCTCCTTCCACAAGAGATAGATCGCCGGATAGACCAGCAGCTCGAGCGCGAAAGAGGTGACGAGACCACCCACCATCGGTGCGGCGATGCGCTTCATCATATCGGCACCGGTACCGATCGACCAGAGGATCGGCAGAAGCCCGACCAGGGCAGCAAAGACTGTCATCGCCTTGGGCCGCGCCCTTCGGACCGCGCCGTGCAGGATCGCCGCGATGAGATCTGGGCGCGTTTGCATTCGTCCGTTACGCCGTGCTTCATCGTAGGCCAGATCGAGGAAGAGCAGCATGAAGACCCCGGTTTCGGCATCGAGGCCCATGAGGGCGATCATCCCTACCCAGACCGCGATCGATAGGTTGTAGCCGAGCAGCAGCAGCAGCCACACGGCACCGATGAGCGAGAAGGGTACCGCCAACATCACCAGCAGAGACTTGAAGGTCGACTTGGTGTTGGCGTAGAGCAGGAGGAAAATCAGGATCAGCGTAAGTGGCAGCACGATCTTGAGCCGCTCGCGCACTCGCGCCATGTTTTCAAACTGCCCGCTCCAGGCGATCGTATAGCCGGGCGTTTCACCGAGCTCCGCTGTGACGGCCCGCTTGGCATCCTCGATAAAGCTCCCGAGATCGCGTTTGGCGGGGTCGAAATCGATATAGACGTAAGCGGTGAGTAGACCGTTTTCGTCCCGGATCATGGCCGGACCATCGTGAAGGCGCAGCGTCGCCAGCTGCCCGAGCGGGATTTGGGCACCGCTTCGGGTAGGAACCAGTACGCGCTCGAGCTGCTCGGCACTGTCACGCAGCTCGCGGGGATAACGCACATGGACGGTGTAGCGCTGGCGCCCTTCGACGGTCGTGGTCGCGACCGCGCCTCCGATGGCCGACATCACGATCTGGTTGGCATCGTCGATGGTGAGCCCGTAGCGGGCAAGTGCACTGCGGTGGAGATCGAAATCGAAAAAGTAGCCGCCCGCGGCGCGCTCGGCGAACACTGAACGGACACCTGAAACTTGCCTTAAGATCTTCTCCAGTCTTGCACCGATCCGCTCTAGCCCCGTCACCTCGGGGCCAAACACCTTGATCCCCACCGGTGTGCGAATGCCCGTCGAGAGCATATCGATGCGGTTCTTGATCGGCATGGTGAAGGCGTTGCTGACGCCCGGGATTTGGATGGCGCGGTTCATCTCCTCGACCAGCTCTTCGTGGGAGACACGGTCGCGCCAAAAGGGGCGCAGGAGACCCTTCAGCCAGTCGGGCGCCCACGCGGAATACCAGCGGGGCCGCGGTCGCCACTCCGATTCGGGTCTGAGCGTAACTGTCGTCTCCATCATCGAGAGCGGTGCTGGATCGGTTGAGGTCTCGGCGCGGCCGACCTTGCCGAAGACGCGACTCACCTCGGGGAACTGGCGTAGCAGTCGGTCCTGCGTTTCGAGCAGCCGGCTCGCTTCGCCGATCGAGATGCCGGGCAGGGTCGTCGGCATGTAGAGGAGAGAGCCTTCGTAAAGCGGCGGCATGAACTCGGTTCCCAACCTGAAGTAGGCGGGCACAGTGGTTGCGACCAGCAGCAGCGCCGCCGCGATGGTCTTCTTCGGATGGCGTAGAACCAGGCGGCACACCGGCTCGTAGACCGCGAAAATCAGCCGACTGATCGGGTGCTTCTCCTCGGGATAATAGGTTCCAACCAGGATGCGATTGCAAAGCCACGCAAGCGGACGCGGACGAAACGTAAATCGTTCCATACGCGTAAAAACCATCCGCAGCGCCGGATCGAGCGTGATGGCCAAGAGGGCCGCCATCGCCATCGCCAAGGTTTTGGTGTAGGCGAGCGGCTTAAATAGTCGCCCCTCCTGGTCGATCAGGGTAAAGACTGGCAGGAAGGCCACCGCGATCACCAGCAATGAGAAGAAGACCGAGGGGCCCACCTCCTTCAGCGCAGCCAGCCGAATTGCGTGGAAATCGCCCTTCCGACCGCTCGCTTCCCACTGCTCGAGTCGCTTGTAGGCGTTCTCCACTTCGACGATGGCGCCATCGACTAGCACGCCGATCGAGATCGCAATTCCGCCGAGCGACATGAGGTTGGCGCCGAGACCCATTGCGTGCATCGGGATGAAGGCAAACAAAACTGCGACGGGGATCGTAACGATGGGGATGCTGGCAGACGGGAAATGCCAGAGAAAGAGAAGGATCACCAGCGCCACGATGATCATCTCCTCCACCAGCTTCGATTGGAGGGTGGTGATGGCGCGCTCGATCAGCTCCGAGCGATCGTAGGTGGTGACGAGCCGGATCCCGGGCGGAAACGAGGGGCGCAGGGCTTCGAGTTTGGCTTTGACCGCGCGGATGACATCGAGCGCGTTTTCGCCCTGCCGCATGATGACGATGCCTGAGGCCACATCGCCTTGGCCATCGAGATCAGTGGCGCCGCGGCGGATCTCCGGACCGATCGTAACGCGACCGAGATCGCCGAGACGAAGTGGGGTGCCCTGCCCATTGGTCTTCACCACCGTCTCTCCGATGTCGGAGATCCCCCGAAGGTAGCCGCGCCCGCGCACCATGTATTCGCGTCCGGAAAGCTCGATGAGCCGCCCGCCCACTTCGCTGTTGTTCCGGCGGAGGGCATCGACCACTTCCGTAAGACTCAGCCGAAAGGAGGCGAGCCGCCGGGGATCGAGCGTGACCTGGTACTGTTTTTCGAAGCCGCCGACTGAGGCCACCTCTGCGACGCCGGGCACGGACTGGAGGGCGTAGCGGAGGAACCAGTCCTGCAAGGAGCGGATCTCCGGGGTGGAATTTTTTCCCGTCTCGTCGACCAGGGCATACTCGTAGATCCAGCCGACGCTGGTCGCATCCGGACCCATTTCGGTCTTGACGCCTTCGGGCAAGCGGGACTGGATTTTCGACAGATACTCCAGCACCCGCGAACGGGCCCAATAGAGATCGGTGCCATCTTCGAAGATGACGTAGACGTAGGAAAACCCGAAATCGGAAAGGCCGCGGATGGTCTTTACATGCGGCGCACCCAGTAGCGCGGTGACAATGGGATAGGTGACTTGGTCCTCGATGATATCGGGGCTGCGATCCCACCGCGAATAGATGATGACCTGGGTGTCGGAGAGATCGGGAATGGCGTCGAGGGGAATGGCACGCACCGCGAGCACCGCGAAGGCGACGCCGATCGCAGTCAATGCGAGCACCAGGTACCTATGGGTTGCAGAGAATTCGATGATTCGCCGGATCATCAGGGCGTGCCCCGTAGGCGCGACTCCGAGTCGAGGAGGAAGCTCGCTCCCAGGGCGATGCGATCGCCCTCCTTCAGGCCCGCAAGAATTTCGTACTTTCCCTCCGCGTGAAGGCCCGTCTGGAGCTCGCGCGGCTCCCAGCGCCCCGGGGCGATCCAGACGAAGGCCAGCTTTCGTATCCCCGTTTCAATCACTGCGTCCTCGGGCACCAGCAGCGCCATTCTCGGCGTCGTTGCCAGCGTGACCTCCGCAAACATTTCGGGACGAAGCTCGTTGGCCGGGTTGGGAAGGTCGATGCGGATCTTGGCCGTGCGGGTCTCCTTATCGACGGTGGGAAAGAGATAGTTGACCCGGCCCCGCCAGCTGCGACCGGGCCAATAGGAGAGCGCCACCTCGGCCGATTGTCCGAGCGCCACACGCGGCAGCTCCTGTTCATAGATGTCCGCGAGCACCCAAACATGGGACAGATCCGCCAGCTCGAACAGCGACTCCTCCGGCGCTACCTTGGCTCCGGGAATCGCGTTTTTCGAGAGGATGAAGCCCGCCGCAGGGGCATCGAGGTGGACTGCGCGCTCGGGGCGACCGCGCAGCTTGATCCCCTCGAGTTCGCGCTCACCGATTCCGAAGAGGCGCAGTCGATCGCGTGCCGAAGCGACGAGATCGGGCAGGCCCGACTGGAGCAGCGAGGGACTGGCCCGCAGGGCGAGAAGGTACTCCTCCTCGGTCGCCAGCAGCTCCGGGCTGTAGATAGACACGAGCGGCTCCCCTTTTCGGACCGCGCGCCCGGTAAAATCGGCAAAGACCTTTTCGACGTAGCCATGGAAGCGAGCGGTCACCTTGAAGAGGCGACGTTCGTCGAAGGTGATCCGTCCCATCGTGCGTAGCTTGGCGGTGATCGGACCGCGCCTCACTTCGACCGTGCGCAGACCGAGCAGTCGTTCCTGATCAGCGCTGAGTTTCACCATCGACAGACCGGGTAACGCGGTCGCGGAGCCCTCTTCCGCATAAACCGGGAGGTAGTCCATCCCCATTTCGTCCTTGCGCGGAACCGGTGAGGTGATCTGGGGGTTCATTGGATGGCGATAAAAAAGTGGTTTACGCGGCGAGACGGTCTGCACAGGAACGAGCTTCATGCTGCAGATTGGACAGTCGCCCGGTTTTTCGGCGGTGTACTGGGGATGCATCGGGCAGGTCCACTGCCCGACCTCCTGGCGGTGACAGCTCGCTACCAGGGCCACCAGTGGAATCAGGGGCAGAGGGCGGATCATAGGCCCTTCTCAGGGAGTGCAAGGTCTTCGCCAAGGGCCAGTTCGAGCTCGACTCGCCAGCGCTGCTGCTCGATGAGGTAGCGCTCGTGTTCTAGATGGTGCTCTCGCACCATCCGGGCCGCGTTTAAAACCGCAAAAAGTTCGCTCTGGCCATTTTGATAGGCCGCGCTTGCTGACTGTAGGGATAGCTCAGCGAGCGGAATGATTTTTTCTGCGTGGAGTTTCGCATGGCGCTTGGCAGCCTCGATTTCTAGCAGCGCCGTTTTCAATGCCCACTCGGTCCGCCGCTCCTGGGCCACGAGTGCAGCGCGGAGAGCCGCCACCTCCGCCTCCGCCGCTCCGATCTGCGAGGTTTTTTTCTGACGAGAAAACAGAGGCAAGGTGCTCGAAACCCCCGCGGTGAAGGTGTCAACGCCATAAACCATGACCATGTAGCCGGCCCAGACGTTGAGCTCGGGGTTCGTCTCCCGCCGAGCTAGCGCGAGGCGACTCTCTGCTTCGCGCAGCGCATCGCGAGCCAATGCAATTTCGGGATTGTGCGTTCGTGCGCGATCCAGAAGCTCGCTGAGGGGAAGAACACTGGCCGGCTGCAATTCGGCCGCTCGCAGGGACAACGGCTCATCGGAAGAACGATTGAGCAGTGCATTGAGCCGTGCGCGCTGCTCGTTTCTTTCCCGCTCGAGATCCAGCCCTTCGTTGTCGAGGGTCAGTAGCTCCGTTTGCGTCGTTAGAATGTCGACCTGGGGCACTTGGCCACTGCGGTACTTCGCTTCCGCCGAGGCGACCATCGCCCGAAGTAGCGTTTGCACGCGCGAGTTGATCCCGAGCCGCCGCTCGGCCAGCAGGATTTCAAAAAAGGCCCGTTTTGCTTCTGCTTCGAGTCGCCGGCCCACCTGGGCGATCTGATCGCGTTGGGTCGCCGCTTCACGAAGCGCCACTTCGCGACGTGCGTTCAACTTGCCCGGCCAAGGCAAGGGCTGCCGCACCGTGGCCATGATGGGTACTTGAGAAAAGCTGATCGGCTGTTGCCACCACTCGAGTGACAGCGTCGGATCGTCCGGCTGAATGGATCCCGGGCGCGCGCTAGCTGCACGCGCCCGTTCACGCCGTTCGATGATCTCGGGATTCTGTCGTCGCAGGATGTCGATCACCTCTGCGAGGCTCAGCGGGTCGGCAAGCTCCTTTCCTTTTCCTGCTGTCGAAAACGCGACGATCGGTACGAAGGCAATCCATTTCATGCGCATCGGGCGCATCCTCCCTCCTGGGTGCAGAATTGAGAATCCAGTGTGCTGCCAGAGCGCTAGCAGGCTGTTGAAAAACTCAAATGAGCACAAAAAACCAAGCCAGTGAATGCCGCCTGCTAGTCGATCTAGGGAGAGGCGTGCCGCCTCTCCCCGTCGAGCAAAGCTCGCCGGGGCCCCTCTCTTGCTGCGGCCGGACTCCCGGCCGGGCCGCCCGTGGCGGCCTAAAAACGACCTTATCAACAGCCTGCTAGATGATAAGCACGCGCTTTTGCAGCAGACAGGGAGGGTCGGTAGTGCGATGTGAGGCCCGTTCGCGGAGGACCAAGCGGGTGTGAAAGTCTTTTGCAACTGCGTGGACGACCGTTTTCCCGACAGGAGCATTTGCGAGGTTGCGCTGGGCAGGTTGAGAAGGCATCGAGGTCAGGTGGACGTGCTCGAGATTGCAGCAGCAGGCACTACTAAGCCCTACCGTCGGCCCGAGGTGCGAGGTCGGTTCACAGGCTCGAATCGAGCGCGCGATCCCGTCGTAGCGGCAACGGAAGAGGGAGACCGTACCGACTACCGTCCCGAGTACAACACTCGGAAGCAGGAGCACCGCGATGGCCTGTTGGAGCAGGCGTACTTGGCGCTTGGGGAACAACGTAGGCGACATCCAGTTGGCAAAGCTACCACGAAAACATAGGTTGAATCCATCACTTAGCGACACGCGCGATAAAATCGCCGAGCCGGCGCTGGTACTCTGCCTGATTGGTCTGCTGGATATTGTTGTGATCCCCGTTGGGAAACAGGATGGGCTGGGTGCCGGCCCATTTCGCGAGCTGGGTGCCGTGCCATGACGGAACGACGGTATCCTTGGCGGTGTGCAGGACGAGCAGCGGGACGCTGAGCGCCTTGACCTTCGCCTCATGATCGAAGTCTTCGGCGAGCTCGTCGAGGATCTTCTCCCGATCCGGGTGATCGCCCAGACGAAACTCAAAGCGCTGCTTCACATCAGCGACTGCACTTTCGAGGATCACACCGCGTATCCGTGGATCTTTGCGCTGGGCCGCATGCAGGGCAAACAGTGACCCGGCCGAGCGGCCCATCACCACCACCGAGGGCACCTCGGCAGGAGGGCGCGAGAGCAGATAATCGAGCGCCGCCTCGGCCGCCTGGGCGGCGCCTCGCAGCGAGGGTTTGCCATCGCTGGTCCCAAAGCCCGGGTAGTCGACAAAGAACATATTGGCGCCCGCACGTTCGGCCCATTGTGGCCAGTGGCCGAGCTGATCGGTGACGGTCTCACCGTTGCCGTAGAGGTAAAGGATCGTGGGCGCATGCGGGTGCGGACGAGACCAGAAGGCGCCCAGGCGGGTGTGGTCCTGGAGAGCGAGCGGCACCGGGCTGCCGGTGCGCGTCTTAGCCAGAGCGGCCGTGCGTCGCGGGAAGAAATAGAGGCGGCTTATGTCCTCTCGATCGTAGCGGCGGTGCTTGAAGCGGTCGGGAGATGTCACGCGCGGTATCCTCTGCGGTGGGAGGTGCACCGTCGGAGGGGGAGCTCCCATGCCCAAAGAGGCGTAGAAGAGCCAGAAACTGGCGAGCAGCATAGGCGATCGCTCAAGACAGTTGCAGTTAGGGCCCGCGTATGAACAAATCGATCGAAGCTCGGCCACGAGGCGCCCGGTTGGCAAGGCACGAGGAGGGAGCTTGCCCGTAGGCAAGTGACCGACGATCCTCCCCTCAAGTCTACGGA
>JAHFDT010000109.1 GCA_023248875.1 Myxococcales bacterium
AGCACCTCGCCGAAGGCACCCACAAAAGGCGCCCGCCCCGCCAGCAGCTCAAACAGCGTCACTCCGAGCGCATAGAGGTCGCTCGCCGCGTCGGGCTCGCCCCCTTTGACCAGTTCCGGAGCCAAGAAGGCAGGCGTGCCCTCGAGGTGGGTGCGCTCGGCCGGAACCTCGCCCGGTTTTAGCTGTGGCCGACTCAATCCAAAATCGACCAACCGCACGAAGTTCCGTCGGAGGTCGCTGGTTCGCAGATCGGCCTCGGCGCGGTAACTCTCCGGCCAGGCGGACAGGAAGATGTTCTCGGGCTTGACGTCGCCGTGGACCAATCCGCGCGAATGGATGTAGTCGAGGGCATCGGCCGTCTGAGCAACCACGTCACAGGCCGCGATCGGCGCCAGCTGCCGCTCTCGAAACAGCCGGCGTGCAGCGTTCTCCCCCTCCAGTAGCGCCATCACGAGGTAAAGGCCGCGCTGCCGATCCTCACCAAAATCGTAGATTTGGATGATGTGCGGATGGTCCAGCGATGCCGCGATCCGTGCTTCGCGGTAGAACGCCGCACGTACCGCCGGATCGCTGCCTGTTCCACCCAGGAGCTTCAGCGCAAAGGGTTTGTCGAGCTCGCGATGGCGCACTCGCAAGAGCTGTCCCATTCCGCCGCGCGCCAGCTCGCCCTCAATGAGATAGCGTCCCGCAATCTCAGGGGCCGCACCACGCATGGATTGCGGAGCAAACGCCACGTTTCCACAATGCACCCAATTCGGTCAGGGGTGCAACTGCATCGCCCCGGTATGCTCCGTTGCACGGTCGGCCTGACGCCGTTCGAACCACCCGTGCGCGATCGTCAGCAGAGCGGGCTGCAGCAGCCGCGGCACCACCGAGAGCATCAGCGCGCCGCCGATCACGACGATGGCGAGCGGCTTTTGCGTTTCCGAGCCGATGCCGTGGGAAATTGCAGCGGGGAAGAGGCCGAGCATGGCGACGAGGGTGGTCATGAGCACGGGGCGCAGGCCGCGCGTCGCAGCCTGGTGAGCGCTCTCCTTCACGGTGAAATTCTGGGCGCGGAGCCTCTGGTAGTAGCTGACGACGATGAGTGAATCCTGGATGGCGATGCCAAAGATGGAGATGAAGCCCATCGCTGCCGAGATCGAGAAATTGTGCCCGGTGACGAGCAGCGCCAGGACGCCGCCGGCACAGGCGACCGGGATCGAGAAGAGGACGATTGCGGTGTCGACGCCATTCTTGACGGCGCTGTAGACCAGGAAGCCGATCAGGAGCAGCGTGAGCGGAATGATCACGAACAGTCGTCCCAGGGTCTCTTTGAGTTGCGTGATTTCGCCGCCCCACTCGAGGTGGGTGTCGTAGGGGATCTGCACCTTCTCTTTGATCCGCTGTTGCGCCTCCTGGATGGTCGAGGCGAGGTCGCGTCCGCGCACCGAGAACTTCACCGGGGAGTAGCGCCGCCCGTCCTCGCGGAAGATCACCGAAGGGCCGTCCTCTTCCGAAATGGTGGCAAGCTGGCCGAGCGGGATCTGGCTGCCATCGGGTGTGGCGACGGCGATGCGCTGGATGGCGGCGACGCTTCTTCGGTAGGGTTCCAGCCACCTCACGGTAAGGTCAAAGCGCTTTTCGCCCTCGTAAACCTGGGTCACGGCCTGGCCTCCGATCGCCGCTTGCACCACCGCCTCGACGTCGCCGGTGTTGAGTCCATAGCGCGCGCAGACCACCCGGTCGGGGACGATTTTTAGATTCGGTTGTCCCAGGGAGCGGAACATACCAAGGTCCTTGACGCCATGGACCTTCGACATCACATCGACGATCTCGTCCGCGTTGGCCTCGTTGACGTGCAGGTCGGGGCCGATCACCTTGACGCTGTTCTCGCCCTTGACGCCCGACATCGCCTCCTCGACGTTATCGGAGATCATTTGCGAGAAGTTGAAGAAGACGCCCGGAAAGGCATCATTGAGCTGCTGGGAGAGCTGGTTGGTCAGCTTCTCCTTGGTCTGACTGCGCGGCCACTCGTCGAACGGTTTGAGCGGCGCGAAGAGCTCGACGTTGTTGAACTGGGATACGTCGGTGCCATCGTCGGGGCGGCCGAGCTGCGAGACGACCGTCTCGATCTCGGGGTGCTGGCGTAGAATGGCCCGCATACGGCCGACATACTTGGCCGATTGGTCGAGCGAAATGGAGGTGGGCAGCGTGGCGCGGATCCAGAAGTTGCCCTCCTCGAGCTTGGGCATGAACTCGCCGCCGAGGAGCGGAAAGAGCACCGCACACAGGGCGACGGGCAAGAAGCCGACCAGGATGGCGGTGCGGGGCCGGCGCAGTGCGTAGCCGAAGATCGGTCGATAGAGCCGCGCCACGCCGCGCATGAGCGGACTCTCCTTTTCCTCGAGATCGGGGGGCAGCATTCGGGACGCCAGCACCGGTGTCAGGGTCAGCGAAAGCAGGATGGCGCCGCCGATGGCAAATGCGTAGGTGTAGGCCATGGGCGAGAAGACCACGCCCGCGACACCGGTCATGGTGAAGAGCGGGAGGAAGGCCACCGCGATGATCACCGTCGAGAAGGCCATCGGTCCGCCCACTTCGCCGGCCGCGGTACTGATGCGCTCGAAGATCGACCCCTGGCCGTAGGGGCCGAGATGGCGGAAGATGTTCTCGACCATGATCACCGTCGATTCTACGACGATGCCGAAATCGACCGCGCCGAGGGAGATCAGATTGGCCGAAGTGTGAGTCCCGACCATGCCGCAGAAGGCGATCAAGAGTGCGATCGGCACGTTGATGGCGGTGATCAGACAGGCGCGTAGATTGCCGAGGAAGAGGAACAGCACCAGGGTGACCAGCAGCATGCCGAGGGCCAGGTTTTCGAGCACGGTGTGCGTGGTCAGCTTCACCAGCTTGCCGCGGTCGTAGTAGGGCTCGATCTCCATGCCGGGTGGCAGCAGTCGGTTTTCGCGGATGTAGTCGAGCCGCTGGTGAATGCCGGTGAGTGTGATGGGCGTTTCCCCCCCGTAGCGCATGAGAATCGTGCCCTGGACAACATCGGCATCTTCATCGCGGCCGACAATGCCGAGCCGTGGCGCGGCGCCCACGACCGTATCGGCTATGTCGCGCACGCGCACCGGGATGCCCTTCTGTTCGGTGATGACGATGTTGCCGATGTCACGCACGGTGCGGATGAGACCGATCGCGCGGACGTTGAACGACTGCTCGCCGATCGGTAGGCGCTGCCCGCCGACATTCGAGTTGGCATTGCTGAGCGCGCTGATGAGCTGCTGCAGCGTGGCGCTGTGGCCGTGGAGGCGATAGGGGTCGACCTCGACGTGAAACTGCTTGGTCTCGCCACCGAAGCTGACGACATCGATCACCCCGGGGACCTGCTTGAACTGGCGCTCGAGGATCCACTCCTGCGCGGTCTTGAGATCCTTTTGGGTGTAGCCCTTGCCACGCAGGACGTAGCGAAACACTTCACCGATGGCATTCCACGGCGAGAGCTCCGCCTGCATCCCCTGCGGTAGCTTGACGAACTGCAACCGGTTGATGACCTCTTGGCGCGCGTCCTGGTAGGGGACGCTCCAGTTGAAGTAGCACTTTATGTCCGACAGTCCGAACAGCGATTGCGACCGGATGTGGTCGAGGCTGGGCATGCCCGAAAGTCCCACCTCGAGTGGAATGGTGACATAGCGCTCCACTTCCTCGGCACTCCACCCGTCGGGCTGGGTGAGGACCTCGACCATCGGGGGCACGGGGTTGGGATAGGCTTCAATATCGAGCTGCGCATAGCACCACAGACCGCAGCCGATCACTCCGAGGACGACCGCGAGGACGATCACGGGCACGCGCAGCGCGGCCGACACCAGATGCCGAATCATGATGTTGCCACAGCGGCGGGTAGTTGTGGTCGATCGACCTCAAGCATCAGAGCATGCCCAGCAGGAGCACCGCGCCGGAGGTGACCACCAGCTCCCCCTGCGCGAGGCCGTGCGTCACCGGGAGAAAGTCGCCGCCGCGGTCCTCGTCGACGGCAACCGGCCGGCGCACGAAGCTCAGCCGACCGTCTTCGGTCGGGCCCTTTTGCACGAAGACCATGGTCTGTTCGCCGAAGTGGAGCAGCGCGCTGCGGGGGATGGCGAGGGCGCGCTGTTCGGCGATCGAGACCGAGACCTTGGCATACATCTCGGGCTTCAGCTCATGATCGGTGTTGGCGATCGAGCAGCGCACCTTGGCGGTGCGGGTGGCGGGATCGAGCGAGCTTGACATCCATTCGACGTGGCCCTGGAAGATCTTGTTCGGGTAGGCCGGGACCGCCACGGTGACGCGCGCTCCCTGTCGCACCTTGGCGAGATCCATTTCGTAGAGGTCGGCGACCACCCAGACATGGTCGAGCTCGCCAATGGTGAACAGCTCCACTGGAGTGCCGGCGCCCGAGTATTGCCCCTGAATTTCTCCTCCCGGGCTGGCGTTGCGCGCGATCACCTCGCCGTCGATCGGTGCGGTCAACGTATACTCTTGCGTGACGCTGTTGACCGAACCGGATTTGAGCAGCTTGGCTTTGGCAAGCGCGCGCTGCAATTCGGCCTTGGTCTTGCCATAGTTGTCCTGCGCGATCTCGTAGTCCTTTTGGGGCGCGGCGCCATCCTTGTAGAGCTTCTCCTGGCGCTTGAAGTCGTGCTCGGCGGCCACCAGGTCGGCCTGCGCCTTGGCGAGATCGGCGACCGCCTGGCCCACTTCGGGCGACTGGATGACGATGAGGGGGGCGCCCCGTTTCACCCGCTGACCGGGCTGGGCCTGGATCTTCGACACCCGTCCTGCCACCGGGGAATAGACGTGGGCTACGCGCAGATCATCGAAGGTCACCTTGCCGCTGGTGTCGAGCGCATTGCCGACATCCTGCTCACCGAGCGGCGCGATGGCCAGCTTGGCCTCACGCACCTGTTCGGGGGTCAGCCACGCCTCGCCGGGCGGCGGCTGCGGGGGCAAGGGCACTGGTTTGGCGTGACAACTACTGAGGAGAAGCAAGAGGCTGGGGAAAAGGGGTCTCATCGAAGCTCCTGGCCGACCGCCTGTTCCAGCTGGCTCACGGCGATCCAATAGTTGGCGAGGTCCTGGAGGTATTCCAGGCGGGTGGCGATGTAGGTACGCCGTGCGATCGTCACATCGAGACCCGACACCTGCCCCTGGCTGCGCTGCAGCAGTACTTTATCGAGTGCAGTTTGCGCCCGTTCGAGGAGACGGGACTCCATCCGCTGGACGCGCGCCTGGAGGGAGCGGAAGTTCTGGTAGGCGGTCTGCACTTCGCTGGCGATCTGGGCCAGAAGCTTGCTTTGCAGCACCGTCTGGGTGCGCCGATCCGCTTCGGCTTGGCGGATCTCGCCCTGCTGCTGGTAGAAGAGCGGCAGGGCGGTGGTCAGCGTCAGCTGCAGGGTGGGCGGCAGCGCCGGCTGCGCGGTGGTCGGGATGAAGGGGCCGCCTGGGAGCGGCTGGCCGCTGGCGTCCACTGTCGGAATGGGTCGGCCCGCTGTTCCCGAGGGGGTGCCCTGCGCCGCGAAGCCGAGGTCGAGGCCGAAGCCCGGCAGGCGCTGGCGCTGGGCGAGCAGCACGGTTTGGTCGGCCCGGGCGCGCTCTTGCAGCTGGGCCTGGAGGTCCGGTCGATGCTGGAGCGCGATCGCGAGTAGGCTGGCGGGCGATACCGAGGTGAGCGTTGTGGGCATCGAATAGTCGATGCGGCCGGGATCGACATCGAAGTCCGGGACTAGGCTGCGCACACCGATGAGA
Organism: Myxococcales bacterium; assembly: GCA_023248875.1. Classification (GTDB taxonomy): domain Bacteria; phylum Myxococcota_A; class Polyangia; order Palsa-1104; family SHYY01; genus JAHFDT01. Next base: position 5,773 of record JAHFDT010000109.1, read on the forward strand.
AAGGCGAGGGCGAAGCGGGAATTGTGGAGGGTCTGCTCCGTGATATCGACGGACTGATCGGCGCCGAGCTTATCGATCTCCACCCGCGCGGCATCCGCTTCGCTGATGGCGCCGCCCGCGAGGCGTTTCTTGGTAAGCTCCAGATACTCGTTCATGCGCTGCTGGACTTCGCGCGCAAAATCCAGGGATCGGCGCGCGAGCACTGTCTGGAAGTACTGCTGTTTCACCTGAAATTCGAGATTTCGCTGAGCATCGAACCGGTGGAGGCGGGCCGTGGCCAAGGCCCGCTCGGCCACCGCCACGCGCAGCGCTCGTTTGCCCGAGAGAAGATCGCTGAGCGCGCCGCTATCCCCAAGGCTGGCGGACCAGCCATAGTGGCTCTCGAACAGATTATCGTCGAAAAAGGAGCGGTAGAAGCCGCCGCCCACCGTCGGATTGGGGATCGCGCCGGCCGATCGCACCTCGCCCTCGGCGCGCTGCACTTCGGCCTCGGCAAGCAGCAGGTCGAAGCCCCGCTGGCGGAACTGACCGAGGGCACCATCGAGCGTGAGCAGCGACGGTAGCGGGCTATCGCTCGGCTGGGCTGATGCGGTCGAGCCGATCAGCAGGGCGGCGAGGCAGCGGACACGGAGCATGGCCGAAGTCCGGATAATGAGACAGGCTAACCCCTTGTGCAATAGAGAGTTTTCAGTCCTGGGCACGACCCGCCTGGCTGCTGAGTCGGAGCCCTACCGGCAGCGCTTCGCCAAAGGCCGCACGCTCCTCCCGGGGCTCCAATGCTGCTGGCTCGAGGACCAGGCGTTCGAGGTGCGGGGCAGCGGAGGGGAGGAGGCGAGCCGCCACTCGCTTCCGTAGCGGCAGGTCGAGATCGCGCGCTCGGTCGCCGGAGGCACGCGCGAGGGTGGCGGCCGCGAAGAGCAGCTCCTTGCTCTCCCAGGGAGCATCGAGGAGTCGCGCGATCCATTTTTCCGCTTTGGACCGAGGCACGACGTTGTCGGTCGATCCATAAAGGGGCACTCGTGCCCCCAAGCGTCCGAGCGCCCAGATCTCCGCCTCGTTGGCTCTCCCGCGGGCGACCCGATCGAGGAGTACTTCACCGAGGCGGGTCTTGTCGCCCGCCGGTGTGTGTTCCAGGCTACCGACGGTGCGCCACATCTCCCCAAGCTCTTGGGGCGAGGGGCTGCGTTTATCGGCGGTCTTCTTTTTATCACCGAGTAGATGGGGAAAGACGCGCTTGCCGATCTCGTCCTGCATGGCGCGCGTGAGACCGCCGGCGATGCGGCGCCAGAGGATCCACCACTCGAGCCGGGGGCGCTCGCGGTCATGGATGAGGCCACTGTTGAAAAGCCGCCACGCCTCCTTGACGCGCCAATCGTCGAGGGCACAGCCGTAGCCGGGGCGTAGACAATAGCCCACCCAATTGAGCCAGCGCGCCTCATGCTCCTCGGTGCGCCCGCGGTGGCCGCGCAGCTCTTTGAGGGACTCCCAGAGTTGGCGCAAGAGCTCGGTGGGCCAGTCGGCCTTGTCGGTGGAGAGCGCCTGGCCGAGGCGTTTCATGGCCTGCTCCGGCGGGATGGGCTTCGGCGCCACGGGATCGAATACTCCGCGCAGCACGTCCGTGGCGGCCTGCAGCTGCCCGGGGTCGAGCTCGCGCGGGGGCTCCGGATCTGGCGCAGTCTTGGTACGGAGATCGAACGCGAGCTTCCAGCGGTGTTCGGGCGCCACGAGATGGAGGTCGAGCGTGCCGAGCTCGGTGTGCTGCACTTCGAGTCGAACTTTGACGAGGCGGTCTTGCGAGGAGTGGGGAAAGCGCAGCACGGTGACGATCGGCGGCAGCTGGGATAGCCCCTCCTTCGGTAGCGGGAGGAGGGCGCCTACGGGATCGCGGCGGTCGCTTGCACTCGAGAGATGAAAGCGCACCGGACGGTTGGTGAGGAGTTCGAATTCGCGATCGAGTGGGTGAGACTCGGTTTCACCGCGGGCGGAGAGACAAAGCACGGTCGGTTCCGGGGCGTCGACCTCGATGTAATAGGAACGCGCGGCGCCGGCGCCAATACGAATTCCTTCGCCCCGCCGCACCCGTGCGTAGTAGGCGGCCCCCCGCGCCACGGCGAGATCGGGGAGATCGTTTTCGAGCACCTGCGGACGGCGCCCCGTCCACTCGGTCAGCATGTCCAAAAGACGTTCGCGCACGGAGTGGGAGGTCATCACGCCGCCATTCCAGAGCACGGCTTCGGGTCGGGCCTGGTGGCGCCGTAGGAAGCTCGCTAGATGGGCGGTGATGGAAGGATCCTGAACGTAGGGCAAGCCAAATTCGCGTAACCCGAGGGTGCGGTTCGCCGCGGGAGCGGCATCGAATCCAACCCGGGGAAAAAAGCCGTCGAGTAGCAGAGCTTCCACTTCCGCTCGCTCCAGCTCTGTGGAAGCACTGCCCCCCACGAGACCGCGGCCGCGGCCCGCGAGGTGGATCGTCCACGACGAGCGTGGCCTGGGGCCGAGCAGCTGCTCCTTGGCGGTGCGGCAGCTCTGTAAGAGCGTCTGGAAGTGGGCGCCATCGAGCGGGGCGGCGGGAGAGAGCCGCCTCTCCACGCGACGGGCGAGCGCGAGGTCCATATTATCGCCGCCGAGCAGAAGATGGTCGCCCACCGCGGTGCGGTGGAACTCCAGCCCCGCCGCGCCCTTGGCGACGGAGATCAACGTGAAGTCGGTGGTTCCGCCACCGATGTCGCACACCAAGACCGTTTCGCCGCCCGACAGTACGCCCGGCGTTTTGGCGCCGTGATCCGCGAGCCAGGAGTAGAAGGCTGCTTGCGGCTCCTCAAGGAGGGTAAGGCGCTCTAGCCCCGCCCGGCGCGCGGCTTCGACCGTCAGCTCGCGCGCGACCTCGTCGAAGGAGGCTGGCACCGTGAGCACGAGCTCGGCGCTCGCGAGTCGCTCACCGGTTTCGGCCTGAAATGCCGCCGCCAGGTGGGCGAGATAGGCCGCAGAAGCATCGATCGGCGAGCAGCGCTCGACTTCGACCGGGGCGGCCCAGGGCAGGATCGGGGCACTCCGGTCCACCGCGGGATGGCAGAGCCATGACTTGGCCGAGGCGATCAGCCGGCCGGGGACGAGCGCTCCTTGGCTGCGCGCCAGCTCGCCGACCAGGGTTCGTCGCGTCGGGTCTTCAGGACGCCAGGGGAGCGCCGTAGCGCCGGCGGGAAGATCATGCTCGCCGGCAAGGTAGAGGAACGATGGGAGCGTCGGTCGCACGGCCACCTCGCCGGGACCGATCAGCTGGGGGATGGCGAGCAGGCGCAACGTGGGCGCACGCTCGTTGAGATCCGCCAGGGCAAGAGCGGAATGGGTAGTGCCGAGGTCGATGCCGACAGCCAGCACCCGATCCGTATGTCACGGGCCCCCATTTGTTTCAATTGGCTTCATTGACATCGGCCGAAACTGATGCCAATTAGTGTTTTTTCGCCCATGGGACAGCCAGATCTACAGCCCGAGGAGAGACCGACTCACCCGCGCGTGCGGGTGAGCCGTCGTCGGCGCCGCAAGCCGAGCGATTGGCAGCCACGAGTTTTTCGCTGGTGGCACATCCCCCTGGCGCTGGGGGCGGCCTGGTTGGCGCTGCTCGGCCTCATCCAGTTCATCGAGGGGCGGCCGTGACCGAGCGGCCGCCGCAGCTCGTTCGGGCCTACGGCGACCGAAAAGACGATGGGCGGATTCAGCTGTCGTTCACGCTGCCGTTGGCCGCTTCGGCGCGGGCCAAAGAGGCCGCACGCCGCTACGCCGAAGCCCTGGGTCTACAGGCGGTCTTGGTGGCGACCATGGAGCCCGCCGGCCGCGACTATTCCTTTTTTGTCGTCTACGGCCGCTCCGATGTGGCACTCGACTTTGCCGAGATCGAGGTGCCCGAAGTGACGGCACCCGAGTGGAATTTCAAGGAGATCAATTCTCAGATCAAGGAGAAGCTCCACCGCAAGGTCGTGGTGGTCGGTGCCTGTACCGGCTATGACGCTCACACCGTGGGCATCGACGCCATCATCAACATGAAGGGGTATGCCGGCGACAAGGGGCTCGAGGCCTATCCCTGGATCGATGCCTATAACTTGGGGGCTCAGGTGGATAACGCGGTGCTGCTCGAGCGGGCCCAAGAGCTGCGGGCCGATGCGATTCTGGTGTCGCAGGTGATCACGCAGCGCGACTGCCACAAGGAGAATTCGGCGCAGCTGGTGGAGCTGGCGCGCAAGCGCAACATGCGCGATGTCCTTCTGCTCCTCGGGGGGCCGAGGATCGACCATCCGCTGGCGAGTGAGATCGGCTTCGATGCCGGCTTCGGCCCGGGGACGCGGCCGTCGCAGGTGGCGAGCTATATCGTCGACCGTTTGGTGGCGCGGGCCGAGGGGCGCGCGTAGGTAGTACTACCCTACCGCTGTGCGACAATGGTTGGGCGATTGCTGAAGTAGCCCGCGAGGAGATCGCGCGCCACGCGTTGCGCTTTCACGTCGCGCGGCGAGCCGTTGCCAAGGAGCACCGCGACCGCGATTTCGGGTTTGGCGGCGGGCGCAAAACCGACGAACCACGAGTAGGCGAGAAACGGGCGCTCCTTGCGGAACAGCGAGCCTGTTTTTCCAGCGACCTCGATGCCCGGGAGAAGCGCGCGGCCGTGGCGGTCGTGGAATCCCATCTTGGCGGTACCGAAGCGGGTGGTGCCGACCATCATCTCAGCGACGGCGCGCGCGGTTGCCGGATCGAGGGCTCGTTGGGACTCAGGCTTGGCCAGTTCCTTGGCGATGTGGATCGGCGGCGTCGTGCCACCCCGGGCGATGGTGGCTGCCAGGTAAGCACCGTGCAGCGGAGAGAGGGTACTCTGCCAAAAGCCCGCCGCGACGCGTGCGAAGGGCAGGCCACGTTCGGGCACGGTGATCGTCGATGGGGGCACTTCGGTCTGGAAGGGCAGCGCGGCACCGAAGCCGAAGGCACGGGCGGTGCGATCCAGCGAGGGAGCATCGAGGTGCTGGTAGGCCAAGCGGGCGAGGATGGCATTTTGCGACATCGCTACACCGTAGGCGAGGGTGTTGCAGGAACGATCGAACCGCGGTGAGGGGTGCAGGTTGCTCTCTTCGACCGAATGGACACCGTCGTGGTAGCAGACGTTGGCCGAGGGAAGTACACCCCGATCGACGAGAGCCGCAGCGGTCACCAGTTTGAAGATGGAGGCCGCCGGCGCCCAGGGTTCGAGGCACAGGGAGGCGGCGGATCGGGCCGGTTCGGCCAGGGACCGACCTGCTAGCGCCAGTAGGCGGCCATCATCGAGCGAGAGTGCGACGGCGGCGGCGTAGGGCGCGCGGCGCTCTTCAATCAGCTGTTCGGCGAACGCTTGTAGCCTGGGATCGAGGGTGAGCTCCGTGTGCCTACCATCGGGTAGCTCTGCCACATAGCCCGATCCTTCGCGTCGGATGTGCTCGAGGTGCAGCTCGGCCGGTGGGGCTCGTGGCGCCGCCGACTGAAGCAGCAGCAGGGGCGGGGTGGCGTGGCCCCACTTCTCAGGGGTACGCAGTTTTTCCAGCGAGAGGAGGGGCCACCCGAGAGCGCAGGCAAGCAGCGGTAGGGCGGCTCGTCTCATCTTGCCTACATTGTAGGAGATGTGGGGTGCATGCGTCAAAAAAACGCTTGACAGGAGTTCCTACAAGGATAAATTTATCGGTTTTCTTATTTTAAGAAAGTGGCTGCGCGCGCGGTCGCCATGCAGCGCTCTGCCGTCGACGGTGTGAGGTGGCCCGCTGAAAGAAGCAGATCGAACTCACCGCGGAGATGGCTGTCTAGCAGGTAAGGTCCATCGGTGTTGATCGTGTACATCACGTTGTTCTCGTCGAAGCGGCGCAAAATCGTCCCGAGCTCCGCCAAATCGGCGACCGCGCGGGTGCGCAGGTTCGACGACGGGCAGATTTCGAGAACGATCTTGTTTTCGCGCAACTTGGCCATCGCCTCTTCGCTGGCGGCGGCGGCTACGCCATGCCCAATCCGCGACGGCTTGAGATGTTCGATCACCGCCAGCACGCCCCGGGCGGCGGTGTGAGCGGTCTCGCCGGTGTGAACCGTGGTTCCCAGGCCTACCGCCCGCGCGCGCGCAAACAGCTCGCGATAGGCGTCGATATCGGCACCGAATTCGATGCCATGCCGCTCCGGTCCCGCTACGTCGATGCCGACCACGCCGCGGCCGATGTACTTCTCCGCCTTGCGAACGATGATCTCGTTGAGTTCGTAGTCGAACTCGCGCGCCAAACAGAAGACCAGCCCCGCGCGCGAACCATACTCTAGGCAGGCCCGCTCCATTCCGCGCAGTGCGGCGTGGATGATATGGTCGAGGTCGCGCTCGCCCCCTAGATTTCGTTTCATCGGGTTAAAGCGCAGCTCGATCGCCGTGACTCGCGAGGAGCGGTACTCCTTGCCGATCACCTCGTAAATGGAGCGTTCGATGGCGTGGGGCGACGACTGAATCTTCTCGGTCCACTGGTGGAGGATGTCGAGGTAGTCCCCCAGCGAGGAGACCTTTTCGGGGCTGGCGGTCACCAGCTCGCAAAACTCCCAGTAGGACTTGACCGGCAGCTTGAAGCCGTGCTCATGGGCGATCGACCAGAGCACATGCGGAGCTACGGCGCCGCCTACATGGATATGGAGGTCGATGAGTTCGGTGGTCGGAGCGATGCGGTTCACGAGATCAGAAGAGAATAGGAACGGGTGGGCGGGGGTGTCAAGCTCGCCACAAAAACAAGAAATAGTAGCGGCGCAAAGAGTCTTGACACCATAAGTGGAGTGGTCTAAAAACCTCACTCCTTACGCGGTTAGGGAGATCACACGTATATTCCAGCGACGCGCTGGCGTAGCTCACTTGGTAGAGCAGCTGACTTGTAATCAGCAGGTAATGGGTTCGATTCCCGTCGCCAGCTCTCTGCAGGAAAGGGTTCAAGGAGGACGATACCTAAAAAAGGAGGGGTTCCCGAGCGGTCAAAGGGAGCAGACTGTAAATCTGCCGCCTCTAGGCTTCGAAGGTTCGAATCCTTCCCCCTCCACAAACATATTGGGACACGCGGGTGTAGCTCAGTTGGTAGAGCTCTAGCCTTCCAAGCTAGACGTCGCGGGTTCGAACCCCGTCGCCCGCTCGACGGATAGAAAAAAGAATTGAGGAAGAGGACGAGAAAAACAGGATTGAAATAAGCGTTCGCCGGAAGCGGTGAGCGCGAGCGCCCCCGCAGCGAGGCCGAGGAGCATACACGGAAGTATGTGACGAGGCCGAGCGAGGAGGTAAGCCGCGATCAGCGCTTCCGACGAATGCGTAGCGCCCATGTAGCTCAGTTGGCAGAGCACGTCCTTGGTAAGGACGAGGTCTCCAGTTCAATCCTGGACATGGGCTCTGAAGCGAAACCACGTAGAGCCAGGAGAGATTCGAGATGGCCAAAGAAAAGTTCATCCGGAACAAGCCCCACGTGAACATCGGGACGATCGGGCACGTTGACCATGGGAAGACGACGTTGACGGCGGCGATCACGAAGACGCAGGCGGGGAAGG
>JAHFDT010000281.1 GCA_023248875.1 Myxococcales bacterium
ATCGTGAACATCGCGCCAAGTCGTTTCATGTTTCCTCCCTTGACCGCTTTCACGTTGAAATGATCGGCTGCGGCGGCCGAGCCCTTCGGCGAATGCTTCGTCGCTCCTCCTAGCGTTACCGCTAGTAGCGCGTCGTCGTCGCTCCTTGCCTCGCCTCGGTCCCGACCGCCTCGCACGCTCATTTCAACGTGAAAGCGGTCTAATGGCGGCGTTCGAAAGCAAATCTCGTTCCACGATTCGTGGCGCTGTTTGGCCGAAATTTCAGCCGTTTTCGGCGGCTACCCCGGCTTCCCTGGCTACTGCAGTAGTAGAGGTCTCCTGGGAAGCAACCCTGGCGCGCAGCAGGGCCAGATCGAATAGATCGGCCCCCTCCGCCGCCCACAAGCCAATTCGCGCGTAACGCGTCTCGATGGGTGCAGCTGCACCCAGGAGGGCGCTCAGGACTTCGCTCGGCTTGGCGCTGCCATCGCCGCCGGCGCGTACACGCGTATGCACGACGATGCCATCGGGCCATTCGAGATGCCCCCGCAGAGTCGCCGAATCGTCCGCCCGTACCGATACGAGATACTTGGCCACATCGATCGGCTTGCACTCGCCCTTGTGGTGGCGCTCGACCACGAGAGAGGAGGGGGTGGCACTCACTTGATTCGCTAGATCGCGCGGAAGCAGCGCCGCATAGTCGGCGAGCGCCAAGACTTTGGAAAGAGCCCGATCGCCCGGAGCGAGCTGCAGGACTCGGTCGACCTGCACGCCCTCGGGAGCGACTGCGCGCAGCCGCTCCTGCACGGATCCGGCTTCAAACGTACCGTCGATCCGCACGTCCAGAATTTCGGCCAGCGCGGCGATGCCGAGACCGAGCGCGGGGGCAAACAGCAGATCGGGATGGGGATGAAATCCGCGCGAATAGATGACCGGCAGCTCGGCCCGCCGAAGCAGCCGCTGCCACAGCCGCGAGGTGTCGAGATGCGAGACATAGGCGGCGCGCCCCAGCTTGGTGTAGGCGATGCGGTAGCGTGTGCCCTCGCCCTGGACGAAACTCGGTGTCGGATGGCATTTGCGTCGGTGGCGCGGTTCGGTGGGCATAGCAAAGCGGGGAGGATCGGGGGCATCCGCCACGGCCTCCCTCTTGTGCGCATCGAGCTTGCGCAGATAGACCAGCCGCTCATCGCGCATCTTGGTGAGGTCGCACGCCACGCCGCAGTCGTAGCAGACCAGCTTGCGTGTATCGGCGAGCGCATCTTCGATGGTGTGGTGGTGGAGCAGTGTCCGGTAGGGCTTGCCGCACGGCGGCGAGAGCCGATCCTTCATGGCGCGGCGGTACTCCCAGGCGAGAAAGCCCTCGGCGAGACCGACATCGATATGGTCCCACGGCAGCCGGGCGTCGGTGGGAATCGTTCCGAGAAACAGCGCGGTGTCGATCTGGTGCTGAGCCAGCGCCGCGCGCCATACCTCGACCTGAAGATGTTCGTCCCAACCGTCAAAGCGCGCACCATGGCGCCAAGCCGTCTCGATCACATCTGCCAACCGCCGGTCGCCGCGCGCAAAAATGCCTTCGACCCACGACCCACGGGGATCGTGCCACTTGAGGTCGACGTGTTCCTGGCGTGCCACTTCGCGCAGGATGCGCTGCTTGCGCACGATCTCCTCGACGGTGTCCATCGCGCACCACTGAAACGGTGTGTGGGGCTTGGGCACGTGGGACGAGACCGAAACGGTTACCTCGGCGTCCTTGCGCAGCTGCTTGCCGCGCCGCCGTAGCCGCCCGCCGGTTTGCGGGATTGCCACCACATCCTCGTCCTGCTCGGTCGGCAGACCGATCATGAAGTAGAGCTTCATGCGCGACCAGCCGCGCGAGAAAATGTTCTCGGCGGAGCGGGTGATGTCCTCTTCGGTCACGTTCTTGTTGATGACATCGCGCATCCGCTGCGTGCCAGCTTCAGGCGCGAAAGTGAGGCCAGTCGCGCGCACCGAGGCAATCTCGTCGAGGAGTTCGGCGTTGAGTCCATAGGCGCGCAAGCTTGAAACCGAGAGCGAAACCTTTTCATTGCGCAACCGGGTCGCCACCTTTTTGACCAGCGGCGTGATGCAGGAGTAGTCGGCCGTCGAAAGCGAGGTCAGCGAGCTTTCGTCGTAGCCGCCCTTCTTGATGGCGCCGATCACCGACTCGACGATCGCATCAGGATCACGCTCGCGCACCGGCCGATAGATCATCCCCGCTTGGCAAAAACGGCACCCTTCGGTGCAGCCCCTCGCGATCTCGACCGAAACGCGGTCGAATACCGCCTCGGCCCAGGGGACCGGCGTATCGTCAGGAAAGGGATACTGGTTGATGTCCTCGACGAGACAGCGCCTGACCCGAGCCGGCACGCGCGGATCGAGCGGCTGGTCGACCACTTGCAATCCTGAGGCCTCATCGAGTTGGGTCGAATAGAGCGACGGAACATAGACGCCGCCGAGCTCCGCGAGGCGAACGAGCCGCTCACGCCGCGAGAGGCCCTGCCGCTTGTGCAGGGCGTCGATCAGCAAAAGCTTGGGCAGCGCCTCCTCCGCTTCGCCGATCAGGATGCAGTCGAAAAAGGGCGCTACCGGCTCGGGATGCGTCGCCGTGGGCCCGCCCGCCCATACCATCGGATCCTTCTCACCGCGCTCGCTGGCGCGCAGCGGAATCCCCCCCAGGTCGAGCAGCGTCAGTACATTGGTGTAGGTGAGTTCGAACTGCAGCGAGCAGCCGATCGCGTCGAAGTCGCACAGCGGTCGCGCACTTTCGAGGCTGACCAGCGGCAGCCCGCGCTGACGCAGTTCGCGCTCCATGTCGGGCCAGGGCGCAAAGGCGCGCTCGCAGGCGATCCGGGGCTCTTTATTCAAGAGCGAATAGAGAATCTTGGTACCGAGATGCGACATGCCGATGTCATAGACATCGGGAAAAGCGAGCGCAAAGCGCACATCGACCGCCTGCCAATCCTTCTGGGTCGATAGATATTCGCCGCCGAGATAGCGCGCCGGCTTCTCCACCAGGCGGACAAAATCGGCGTAGGGATGATTCACAGCGCGGTCATATCACGAATGCTAGACCCCTTTCAGGTTGAAATGATCTACTGCGACGGCCGGTCCCTTCGGCGCTGCTTCGTCGCTCCTCCTTGGATTACTGATAGTAGTCCTGCGTCGTCGCTCCTCGCCTCGCCTCGGTTCCAGCTGCCTCGTTACGCTCATTTCAACCTGAACGGGGTCTACTTGGCGCCGGGGCCAAAATCGGGGAATGGATGGTTCGGT
>JAHFDT010000282.1 GCA_023248875.1 Myxococcales bacterium
GGCCGAAGTGCTCGACCAAATGGTGGCACACTTGCGGTCGACGGGAGTAGGCGGGGTCTATTTTTCGAACGATATCGATGGCACCGATGCGGCCTACGCGGATGCCACGGGCACGCCGGAGCCGGGCGGGCTCGAGCCGGAGTTTGTGGTTCAATTGATTCAACGCTTGGGCGAAGAGATCGGCCTGATCGGAGGAGACGTCATGGAGGTGGCGCCGCCGCTACAACGCACGCCCGAGAGCGCTGCCCGGACGCTGCGTCTGGCGGTGCGCTACCTGCGCGAGACGGTCAATGCGGTCTTGGGGTGCCATGTTTGATCCCGACGCACCGGCCACCGGCGACGGCATCTACGGCCTTCCCCATTCGCCGCAAGAAGCCCGCGTGGTCCTGATCCCGGTGCCGTGGGATGCCACTACCTCCTATCGCGCCGGTGCGGCGCGCGGCCCGAGTGCGATTCGGAAAGCCTCGGCGCAGGTCGATCTCTTCGATCTGGAGACCGGGTGCCCCTATGAGGCGGGCATCGCGCTCCTCGAAGAATCACCCGAGGTCATGGCCTGGAACAGCGAGGCGCGGGCAGCGGCCGAACCGATCATCGCCACGGGAGGCCGGGTGGAAGGCAAGCTGGCTCATTGTTTGGACCGAGTCAACCAGCTCGGCGCGCAGCTCAACCAGTGGGTCCGCTCCGAAACCGAACGCTGGCTCGACCAGGGGAAGCTCGTGGGCATCATCGGTGGCGACCACTCCGTGCCCTACGGAGCGATTCAGGCGCTCGCCGAACGCCATCCCGGTCTCGGCATCCTCCACTTCGATGCCCACGCCGACTTGCGAGAAGCCTACGAGGGCTTCATCTGGTCACACGCATCGATCATGTACAACGTCATCTCGCGTATTCCATCGCTGTCTCGCCTGGTCCAAGTGGGGATTCGCGATCTCGGACGTGCGGAGATGGATCTTATCCAGTCTTCCAACGGGCGCATCGTGACCCATTTCGATGCGCCGCTGAAGGCGCGCCAGTTTGAAGGCGAGAGTTGGGCCCTGCAGTGCCGGCAGATCGTCGCAGACCTGCCTCGTGACGTCTATATCTCCTTCGACATCGATGGGCTCGATCCGACGCTGTGTCCTCACACCGGAACGCCCGTGCCTGGGGGGCTGACTTTTTCCCAAGCGACCTTCCTCATCAGCGCCTTGGCGAAATCAGGCCGAAAGATCGTTGGCTTCGATCTCAACGAGGTGGCGCCCGGCCCCGAGGGCGATGAATGGGATGCCAATGTGGCGGCGCGCTTGATCTACAAGATGGTCGGATTCGCTATCCGATGATCGGCCATTTGCGCCGGGCATAGAGCCGCTCTACGCCCACCTGCACGGCGTTGCGCACCAGCTCGAAGCCGGCCTGTACGACGCTACGGTCGCCGGCATCCTTAGGCCCGATGCGTCGGCCGAACTGCTCGGAAAGTACTGACGTCAAGTCGATCGTCGGCTGCACTTCGATGGTGATCTTGGCCGGCAGCGGCAGGTGCGGGATCAGGGGATTAAACCAGAGCCCGAAAGGAAAGCCGGCGATGAGCGGCCAAACATCCGCATGAAAACGCTTGTCGATCCCGAGCCAGCGCGCCAGCTTTTGACCACGCGCCAGGATGAACATGGTCTCGTGGGCACCTACCGAAGCGACCGGTGTAATCGGTAATCCCCACCGCAGGGCACGCACGACGAATCCGGTACGGCCTCCCAGATCGATGTTTCGTCGGTTGCGGTAGGTGCGAAATGCCTCGCGCGCCGCACCGGGGTAGAGCAGCACCGTTTCTCCCCGTTCGGCCGCCGATTCGAAATTAACACTCGTCGCCGAGACGCAGCCCATGCCATGAAGGAAATCGCGCAGCCGCCGGGAGAGCTGGAACGGCACAGCATGCATCAGGATACGGAGCGGCCGTTCGGTCTTGAAATGGCGATACCAGGCGACGCCAAAACAGATGCCATCGACGGGAAGATTGGCCCCGTCGTGGTTGCCGATGAGGAGAGTCGGTCGGTCCGGCACGCGCTCGAGATGGTGGACCTCGGCGCGAAACCAGGGATCGGTGATCGCCCCCACAATCGGATGCACGCGTTGGATCAGATCAAGATCATGTCGAGGCAACATTAGATTGATCCGGTCCGGCGCAGCGGAGCTGCAGCGACGCCCAGGAATTCTTGCAAAGCCGTGACCACTGCAGCTGGCCGCTCCGTGATCGGCATGTGGCCGCATCCCCGCAGCACCACGAGCTGGCCCTTCGGTAGCCGGCGGGCCCAAGCCGGCACCTCGGCAAAGGGCAGCAGCTTGTCCTGATCGCCCCACACCACAAGGGTGGGCTGCACGATGCGCTCCAAGTCGTCCAAGAAGTGACGATCGACCAGATCGGGGAGGATCGAGCAGGCCATCTCGGCAAAATCATCGATCGTGGGGTGGGCCTCGCGGCCGCGGGTCTGGGCAACGAAGCGATCGGTGTAGCGGTTGCGTTCATGAAATACATTGGTGAGCAGAGTATGGGCCAACCGCTCCATGGTGGGCGCGATGAGACGAGGCCTTGCAATCAGCCGCGCTGCCCACCGGAGCGAGCGAGTGTAGCGGTGAAACCCGGCCGCATCGATGATCACCAGTTGCTGCACGCGGCGCGGATGCACGAGAGCGGCCTCGCTGGCCACCATGCCACCGAGCGAATGGCCGACCACCACGGCCTCTGCGATCTGCAGATGATCGAGGAGCCGGACTGCCGCATCGGCATAGGAGCGAATCGTGTAGTGGGCAGCGCCGTTTTTCTTTTGCTTCGCCGAATCGCCGCAGCCTGGCAAATCCAGTCCGATCACGCGGTGCGTCTCTGCTAGCGGCGGCGCCACATGCTCCCAGTGGGTGAAGTTTCCACCGAGCCCGTGGCAGAATAAAATTGGTGGTCCATTGGCGCCCGGTCCCGAATCGAAATAGGCCAGCCGATGGGCGCCCTCGGTTCGCCGCAGCGGATAGGGAAAGGTCTCGGAAAATCCTGGGCGTTCGCCGCGAGCCTTGACCGTGAACACGCTGAATCCTAACACATCTTACTGAGGGCGCACCTGCGCCGAAGGAGTTCCCATGACCATTGTCTGTAAGACCTGTGGCCTCTCGACCGAGGAGCCGCTCGAGATCTCCTACCATGGCCACTCATGGCCCTTCTGCTGTTTCGAATGCGCCATCAGCCAGCTCGCGCCGGAGTGCGTTCGCTGCGACTGCCAGGTA
>JAHFDT010000110.1 GCA_023248875.1 Myxococcales bacterium
GACTGGCCTTCCGCGCAGCCACAAACAGGAGTCGCCGCTGGGCAATCTTGTCGCGGATGCCTTGCGCGCTGCGCTGCCAGGTGCACAGGTCGGGTTGACCAACGCCGGAGGGTTACGCGCCGACCTGCCGGCGGGCGAAGTTTTGCGCGGCAAACTTTTCGAAGCGCTGCCGTTTGACAACCGCTTGGCCCGCATCGAGGTGACCGGTGCTGCGTTGCGCCGTTTTGTTCAGGCCAACGTGGCCGGGGGAAAGGGCCTCCTTTCGATCTCCGGGTTGTCGGTGAGGGGCGAGTGCCGCAGCGGGGAGTTCATCACGGAGATCCGCGATGCCGAAGATCGCCCCCTCGACGACTTTGCCAAGTACCTCGTTGCGACCAGCGATTTCCTCGCCCTCGGTGGGGATGACTTCAACTCACTCGCGACTGTTTCGCTCCAGATCGATGGGGGAGCGCCGCTGTTGCGGGATCTGGTAGCCGATCGGCTGCGGAGCCTGGCGCAACCGATCGAGGCGCGCACGCTCTACGATCCGGCCCGGCCGCGCATCGCACTACCGTCGCTGCGCCCCATTCGGTGCCGGTAGTCGATGCATCGCAACCATCGCGTGAACCGCGCACCGGCGCTGCCGATCCACTATGCGTTCTCCCAGCAAGAGCTGAGCGAAGGCAATCGCGCGCAGCTCTTGCCAGGCGGTGCGATCGCCTTTCCAGCGATGCTACAGGCCATCGCGGAGGCGGAGGTGGAGGTGCTGCTCGAGAGCTACACCTTGGCGGACGATGCGACCGGGCGAGCCTTCCTAACCGCCCTGGGAGAGGCGGCGCAGCGCGGCGTGTTGGTGCGTCTCATCGTCGATGGCTTTGGGTCCCTGGCCCTCCCAGTGCAGTACCTCGTGGAGCTCGAAAGTAGGGGTGCGAAAACGCTGGTTTACCGGCCGGTGGCGCCCTGGCGACCGCATTGGGGGCTGTTTCGGCGCGACCATCGCAAACTTCTTCTGGTCGATGGGCGTGTGGGATTCCTAGGAGGTCTCAATCTCAGTGACCTCTATGACGCGCGGAGCGAAGTCGGCCGCTCCTGGCGCGATCTTCACCTGCAGCTGGAAGGACCTTCCGCACAGCCGCTGCGCCACCTGTTTGCCGCCACCTGGAACCGCCATCAGCCCAGCGACCGCCGTCTCCCCGAGTCTACTTCGGTGCCAGCCCACCCCTCGGGCATCGCGGTTCAGGTGCTCGGCAACCGGGAGTACCACCATCGCTCTCTGATCAGGCGCTCCTTTCTGCACGCCGCTCGAATGGCGCGCCGTTCGATCTGGATTGCGAATCCCTACTTCATCCCCGACCGGCTTCTCGCGCGCACGCTCGCGAGGGCAGCGCGGCATGGCGTGGACGTGCGCATCCTCGTGCCCTTGCGATCCGACGTTCGGGTGTGCGATCTGGCGGCGCGGGCGACCTTTGGGCACCTCCTCGCCGCGGGGGTCCGCATCGCAGAGTGGCACGAGGGGATGGTGCATGCGAAGGCGGCAGTCGTCGATCGGGTTTGGGCCACCCTCGGAAGTTACAACTTCGATCGGCGCAGCCTGCGCTACAATTTGGAGGTGATGGCCAACCTTTTCGATGCCGGTCTGGCCGCTGCGATCGCAGAGGAGCTGACGGTGATCTTCGATCGATCCACCGAGATCGATCGCCATGCCTTCGGCCGTCGTCCGCTACGGGATCGAATCGCTTCGTGGTTGGCCTATCAGCTGCGAGCTTGGCTGTGAAACGAGGCTATCTCGACGCGGCCGCTTCGGCGGTCTGTTTCGGCATTACAGCGCCCTTGGCCAAGCGTCTCGTGGGTGAGGCGGGGTCGATCGTGGTGGGCGGGCTACTCTATAGCGGCGCCGGGCTGGTGCTGCTGGCGCTCGGACGGGTGGTGCGATCGCGCGAGGCCCAGCTGTCACGCCGTGACATTCCGCTGCTCGCCAGTGTGATCGCAGTGGGGGGCGTGGCTGCACCGCTCAGTCTGATGGTGGGACTGGCCCGCTGTCCCGGTACTACGGTCGCGTTGCTACTCAATCTGGAGGTGGTATTCACGGTGCTGATCGCGGTCTTGGTATTTCGTGATTGGCTGGGTCACCGAGGCACTTTCGCGATTGCGGCGATCGTCCTCGGCGCGGTGGCGGCAGTGTTGCCGGGGGCCACTGTCACCGGCTCCGGTTGGGGCCTGGCCGCGGTCGTGGGGGCCTGCCTCGCCTGGGGGATAGACAACAATCTCACCCGCCAGCTTTCCGACAAGGATCCCATGGCGATCGCAGCCTGGAAGGGGCTGCTCGGGGGCAGCGTGGGCCTACTTTTGGCGATCGCTACGGGCGCGAAGATGCCCAGTGCAAGCGTGGTTGCGCAGTCGCTCGCCCTCGGCGCGGTCGGATATGGCGTGAGCCTGGTGCTATTCATCCGGGCCCTGCGCCACCTGGGAACGGCTCGTACCGGAGCCCTGTTCGCGACTGCGCCCTTCGTCGGGGCGATCGCCGCGCTGCCGATCCTCGGTGAGTCCATCGGAGCAGCGACCCTCGCCGGCGCAGCGATCATGGCGGTGGGGGTCGCGCTACTCCTCGGGGAGCAGCATGATCATGAACACGAACACCTTTCGATCGATCATCAGCACC
Organism: Myxococcales bacterium; assembly: GCA_023248875.1. Classification (GTDB taxonomy): domain Bacteria; phylum Myxococcota_A; class Polyangia; order Palsa-1104; family SHYY01; genus JAHFDT01. The sequence continues at coordinate 2,639 of JAHFDT010000110.1, forward strand.
TTCATGTGCATGACGAGCACCACCAGCATGAGCACGATGGGGGCGAGGGCGCCGCGCCCCACTCGCACCGGCACCGCCACGTCGCCCTGCGCCACACCCATCCCCACCTTCCCGATTTGCACCATCAACACCGCCATTGACGTCGCGCAGCGGCCGCGTCAAATTGGCCCGCATGTACATTGCGATGAATCGCTTTCGCATCGGGGCGGGCCATGACGAGGCCTTTCTCGAGCGGTGGCGTAACCGTAATTCGAAACTCAACGAGGTGCCCGGCTTTCAGCGGTTTTGGCTGCTGCGGGCGGAAGGACAGTTCGTGTCGATGAGCCAATGGGAGAGTCGCGCGGCGTTCGAGGCTTGGACCCAATCGGAAGCTTTCCGTGTAGCCCATAGCAGCAGCGGACCACCCCCTTCGGGGATGTATATCGCCGCGCCCGAGCTGACCACCTACGAGGTGGAGCTCTCCCTGGAGAGGTAGATCGCTTCAGGGGGTCATGCGCCGACCGGTTGAACAGGGGAGCAATCCAGCGAGGATCGTCGCCGAGGAGCAGTCGCTGCACGAGCGAGTGCAGACGCGACTCCGCCAGCGCCGCTCGGGACGGGAGCAGCACAACTACGATGCAGATCTCGTGGCGCTGCGCGATCAGGTCGCTGAGGAAAAGCTCGAAGATCTGCCATCTCTCGTGGAGCAGATGACCCGCGTCGCATCGCTGGCGGGTGCGGCGGTACGGCGGTCGGGAATGGCTGCGCGAGTGGATGCGTCGTCGCCCTACTTTGCTCATCTCCGTCTGCGGGAGGGAGATCGCGCTCGCGATGTTTTGATCGGTCGCGCGGGGCTCATCGATCGCGCGGCGGGCGTCCAGATCGTCGACTGGCGTGATGCGCCGATCAGCCAAGTCTACTATCGTTATGAGGAGGGTGATGACTACGACGAGACGATCGGAGGGCCCAGTGCCCTGCGACTCGCGGGAGTGATCGAGGCGCGCCGCAACGTATCGATTCAGGGGGCGGTGCTGCGGCGTGTCGGCTGTCCGCAGGGCACCTTCGTGTGCGACGCCGAGGGGCGCTGGTTTGAGCTCGATCCGGTGGGGCTCCCGACCCTGCAGGGGGGGCAAGGGAAAGCCGCGCGGCCGCCTCGCCCGGAACCCCACAGGCCGACGCAGCTCCTGCGCCAGCTCGGCGCCGGAGTCCATGGGCGTGCCGATCGACACCTGCCCGAAATCGCGGCGCTCATCGATCGCGCGCAGTTCGAATTGATCACGGAGCCTTCGAGCGGGCTGGTGGTGATCCAGGGCGGAGCCGGATCAGGCAAGACCACCGTGGCTCTCCACCGGGTCGCGTTTCTCACCTTCCACAATTCGGCGCGCTTCCGCCCGTCGCGCTGTTTGGTGGTGGTGCCTTCGCCGGCGCTCGAGCGTTATGTCGCGGGCGTCCTGCCGGCGCTGGGGGTGCGCGGAGTGGGAGTGGTCACCGCCGTTCACTGGTTCGAATCGACGCGGCGGCGCCTCTTGCCACATCCCGACCGTTATTCGGAGGAGACACCGGCGCGTGTCGTCCGGGTGAAAAAGCATCCGGCGTTACTTTCAGGACTGGCGAAATGGGCGGCCGAGTTGCGCCAAGGTTCGGTGCGCGATCTGTTTGCAGCCTGGAGCGAATTTCTGACCGATGCCGAGCGGCTACGCGCCACTTTGCCGGCCGCAGGGGCCCGCGCAGTGAGCGATCGGGAGATCGCCGAAACGGTGGCCTGGGTTTCGGCGCAGCTCGAAAACGTCGAAGAGGAGTTGGCTGGTATCGACCCGGAGGCGCGCGCTACCGTCGATGGCGGAGTGCTCGATGACTCGGAGCGTGGGCGCGCTGCGGGTCGCTGGGATCGCGAAGATGACGCGCTCTTGCTCCGTCTTTCGCAGCTGCTCCGGGGGGGGCTCTTCCCCGTCGGTCAGCGCGAACCGATCGCCTTTGACCATGTGGCGATCGACGAGGCACAGGATCTTTCGGCGATCGAAATCCAGGTGCTGCTGGATGCCATTTCCGGCGGTATGTCGACGGCAGATCGTTCGGCAACTCTGGCGGGAGACGTGGCACAGCGGGTCGTTTTCGATAATGGTTTCGACGGCTGGAGCGAGCTGTTGACCGATCTGGGAGCTGCGGCTCTGCCCGTGAGGCCGCTCGAGCTGGCTTATCGTTCCACGGCGGAGGTCATGCACTTTGCGCGCGGCGTGCTTCCGGCGCTACCGGAGTCGCCGGGTACCTCTTCGCGGGCAACCCGCTCGGGCGCCGAAGTGCTGCTGCACCGATTTGGTTCCATGGGGGAGGCAGTGGGCTTTCTGGCCGAAGCGCTGCATTCCTTGGTCGGCCGGGAACCGCTCGCCTCCGTCCTTCTCTGTACCCGCTATCCCCAGCAGGCGGATGCCTATGATGAAGCCCTACGGCGTGCCGAAGTGAGGCGGCTGCGGCGCGTTCGTCAGCAAGAGTTTAGCTTTGTTCCTGGGATCGATCTCACCGACATCGCGCAGGTCAAGGGACTCGAGTTCGATTACGTCGTGCTGCTCGATGTCACCGTCGATAACTACCCAGCGACCCTCGAGACGCGCCATCTTCTGCACATCGGCGCTACCCGTGCCGCTCACCAGCTGTGGCTGACCGCGGTCGGCACGCCTTCGCCGCTCGTACCGAAGGAATATTGGGAAGATTGAGAGGCCTGCCTGCAAGCGCACATTCGGAAGCGATCAGCGCGAGCGCCTCCCCTCGGCCTCGGCGTCGCAGACGCCCTCGGACCGGGGGCCCCGCGGAGCGACCCGAGGGAGCGTACGCGGTTGGTACGTGACCGAGGGGAGCGAGGACGTAAGCCGCGCTGATCGCTTCCGAATGCGCGCGCTACTTGGAGGCGCCGCCGGGGATCACCCGGAAGGTTCGCCGCATTCGTTCGCGTCGCAGTGGTTCAAGTCCTGCTTTGAGCAGGGTCGAATCGGGGCAGCGCTTGAGGCCAATTTCGAAGGTCGTTACTGCCTCATCGGCGCGGTCGAGGGCATCGAGGATAGCCGCCTTTTCGTAATACAGATCTTCCAGTAGCCAATCGTCATCAGCGCCGCTGTGGCGAAAGGATCGCTCGACCGCCTTGAGGGCATCCGAGTACCGCTCCATATCGGCGAGCACTGCGGCGCGGACATAGTGCGCTTCCGCCGAACGGGGCGCGCGGCGCACCGCCATCTCGGAGGCGGCGAGGGCCGCCGGATCGTCGTCCAGCGACGAGAGGATCTGCGATTTGAGGACCCAAGCGTCGGGGTCGTTCGGCCGCAGGCGCAGCGCACGATTGATGTATTCGTTGGCTTCCCAGAGGTCGCCCGCGCCCTCATAGCCACCTAGCAGAGCCCGCGCCATCTCGAGGCAGTCTTCGAATTCGTCCTGGTGTTGCAGCGCCATTATTCTCTAAGCCTACTCTGCGTTAGCTGTCCGTTCAACCTGCTCGTGCGCCCGGTGCTTCCATTCTCCCGTCGAGAGTCAACCAAAAAGCACCGAACGGCGCCGGGCCAGCTGATGGTCGATCATCTCTTGGATGCGCTGGCGTACCTGCTCGGCGAGACGATTCACCAGAATCCGGTCGTTGGCAGCCTCGGCGCCATATTCGGCGTTGAAGTAGAGCGGTTCGCCAAACAGGACGAACCACTTACTGGGCAGCGGCAGCAGTCCGAGTGGGCCCAACCAGGGAAAGGTCGGCGTGATCGGTAGGTAGGGAATGCCGAAGGTCTTGGAGAGCCAGGTGATCTTCGTGAGCAGCGGGTGGATTTCCTCAGCCCCCACGATGGCGGTGGGGATGATCGGTGCATCGGTTTCGAGCGCCAGCTTGATGAAGCCACCGCGCCCGAAGCGCTGGAGCTGATAGCGCTGGGCAAAGAGCTTACCGATGCCCTTGAGTCCTTCGGGAAATACGGCGACCAGCTGGTCCTGATCGAGCAAGCGGATGGCATTCTCGGGACAGGCACGGACGCCGCCGATGCGGTTCATCAGGGTGCCGAGATAGGGAAAGTGGAATACGAAGTCTTCCACGAGCGGGCGTACTTCGCGATGGGCGTCGTGCTCGTTTCGCACCGCATGCATCACCATGGCGCCATCGTAGGGCAGAGTGCCCGAGTGGTTGGCCACGATCAGCGCCCGCCCCTCGGCGGGGATGTGGCCGACGCCTTCGGTGCTGACGCGGAAGTAGCGACGGTAGAGAAAGTCAATCAGCCGATCGACGCGCGCTGCGACCTCGGGATCGCGGCCAAATTCGTCGACGGTCTGGGAGCGTTCCCGCATCGCCAGCGGGCGGTAGAGCCGCGCGAGTAGGTCGAGCGGAGTAAACTCGCGGCGCGCGGATAGTGCGCCGAATCTTTCCTGCACCCGTCCATCGAGCTCGCGCACCTCGCGGCAGAGCTGATCGATCTCCGCTAGCCGATCGGGGCGGCGTGAGGTGTCGATGGAGGGTCCGTAGTTTCGAGCGGGCACCGACACCGAGGGGGGAGTACGTTTCCTAATACGCTTGGGGGCGGCCTTCTTGGCGGGGGGATCCAGTTCCGGCGGCCGGCTCTCTGTATCGGAGGGCGGTGGCGGAGCCGCGAAGGGGTCATCGCCGAGGATCTTGGATGCCATCAACCCCTCCCGACCGCCATGGCGGTCTCACGGACCTGTGCCGGTGGGAGCCGAAGAAAATCGCGGAGGGTGGCCTGGATGTCATAACGCGGTCGGAAGCCCAGCTCGCGGCGCGCCTTGGTGCCATCGGCCACACACAGGAAGCGCAGGAAATCGAGAAAGTTGGGTGGCGAATCGAATACCTGGGTCATCCAGAGGGCGCGGGAAAGCCGGTAGGCGAGAAAACTCGGCATGGGAACGGGAACGCGGCCCAAGAGCGCCAATACGGTAGTATAGGGCAGGACGCCCTCGGCGACGATATTGAAAACTCCGGGATGGCGGCCGAGCAGCGCGATCAGGCAAGCGTCGATCGCATCCCCTTCGTGAACGAACTGTAGCAGCGGATCGTACCCCATCAGGAGTGGACACACCGGCCGGCTGAAAAAGCGCGTGACGAAGGAATCGATGGTAGGACCGAGGATCGCCGCCATCCGCAGGATGGTCACCGCGGTGCCGGGATTCTCTTTGCTAAACCGGTGCAGCTGTCGTTCGACTTCGACCTTGTCGCGCAAATATTGGGAGCTTGGGTGGTTGCGGAGCTCCTGCCCCTCCGAGATGAAGTTGGGATTGTGGGGATGAGCGCCATAGACCGCAGTCGCAGAGAGCGCAACCAGCTGATCGACCTTCGCTTCGCCGATCGCGTTGAGCAGGTGGAGGGTGCCGATGACCTCCAGTTCGTGGGCCCAGGCGAGGTTGTGCGTCGGCGCGGAGAGAAACGCGGCATGGAGCACATCGGTGACGCCCTCCCGGGCGAAGAGCGCCGCCAAGTCGCCGTCGGCCGTCGGCACAGTGAGGTCGATCTTGTGGAACTGGGTTTTTTGAAACGGCAAATTGGGTTTGCGGACATCGATCGCCAGCACGCGAGCAAAGCGATGATCGACATCCAGCCGTTTCAACACTTCGCGTCCGAGAAAGCTGTAAGCGCCCGTGAGTGCCGCGACTCGCTCCCCGGTGGGAGCCGACTGTTTTGCCAGTTCAGTCGGACGGTGTCGCTTGCTGCTCGCTTTCGACATGGGGCAGGGAATCTAACCTCGAAGGGGAGGCAGAGCAAGGGTGCGGCCGGGCCCCGACCGTCGATAAGGGCGCATCTGCTGCGTTGCCTGCGTCGTCGGCCTCGGTCACCTACGAAAAGTAGGCTCCCTCGGCCTCCTCCTGGTCGCCTTGCATCTGCACCCTTCTCGATGGTCGGGTATTCTTACGGGACAAAAGGCGTACACAGCGACTTGTTCATTCGCGGGCCATTAGTGGGGCGTGTTCTTATCCCGGGCCGGCACCGGACGGACGGGCAGCGGGACGTTGCACAGGTCGATATGCTCGGAGGAGAACTTGAACCACGCTTCGGAGCGATGGCGGCGGCTCTCGACCAGTGCAGCGAAGGTCTTGCTATCGGTGCGCAGGATTTCAAGATGGGTACGCTCGTTTTCGGGGAGATCTGCGGCGACCCGAATCGCGCGGATCGGTACCCGTTCGGCCGCGCGTTCATAGAACCCTAATGCGCCCGTGCCACGCGGCAACGAGGATAGCCGTTCGATGCCCGCGACCACCCGTCCGACCAGGGTCACGTTGCGATCGAGGTGGCGCGGCGCGTGGCCGATCACGGCGTACAGCTCGGTGCCGCCACCGCTATCTGCGTCGGCATCTCTTCCGGCGCCGACCATCCCATAGCAGTGTGTCAGCCAACCTTGGCCCCCACTCGGATCGGCCGCTGCCGGAAATCCCTCGGAAAAGCCCACCTGCGGAGCGTAAGCATCGCGCTCGGTGAGCGGCTCAAAGCGCATCTCCTGCAGCGGCCGGCTGAACTCCGCCTTGAGGGTCGGCTGGGCGCGCTGGATCGGTCGCCGTGTCTCCTTCTTCTCTGCGTCGGGATCGCCCCATTGCACCACGTAGTTGTCCTGCGCACGTAAGATGGCGAGACCGTCGAAGTAGCCCTCCCGCACCAGGGCTTTGACGTTGGCGACGTGTTTGGGTGCATGGTGGGGAGCGAGCTCGATCACCACCCGGCCGGAGCCCAGCTCGAGATAGAGCGTGTTCTGCGGATCGAGCGGGCGCCAATCGCTGGGCGCCGATAGGGCCAGGACATTGGCCATCGTGCGGGGCGCGGTCGGCTCCGCGGTAGCGGGCGAAGAGAGGTAGCAGAGCGCAGTGAGTAGAAGCAGGTGCCTTCGATCCCTCCGAATGCAGGGTGCTGTAGTCGCCATAGCCGGAGAAGATATCATCCCCGGATGGTCCACCGGCCCTGCTGTCAGCCCGTGCCTTGTTTTGATAACAAACTCCCGCTTGGGCAAGCTGAATGATCGAGCGCGAATAGCGAGTCGGGGAGGGAGGTGTTTGGAGTATTCGCCGACGAGGAGTTCCGCAGCGGCCACAGTGCGAAACTGGAGCACCACCGTCATCCGCGAGGACTGTTCGACGAGTCGGCGAATACTCCAAACACCTCCCTCTCCGACTCGCGTATCAAGGATGGCGCATTCAACTTGACCGAGGCGGGGCGCTCGCGCTACCCCAATGGGCCTGTGGATTATCGTGCCCTCATCGTCGATGACGAAGAGACCTTTGCCCGTTCGCTGATCCGGCTGTTGGGGCGTCGGGGAATGCTGGTCGACCATGCTGTCACCTGCGCAGAGGGATTGGCCCTCGGCCGCCAGCGATCCTACAACCTGGTGCTGCTCGACTATCTTCTCCCCGATGGCAATGGGCTCGATCTGATCCCTCCGCTGTGTGCTCTTTCGCCGCGCCCCTATGTGCTCATGATGACCGCGTTCGGTACCATCGAAAACGCGGTCGAGGCGATGCGCCGAGGTGCGGCCGACTATCTGACCAAGTCGACCGCGATCGATGGCATCGTCGAGCGAGTGGTGGACGCGCGGCGGATCGCCGAAGCACGGAACAACACCGCTGTACCACAGCCGCCAACAAATCCGAGCGATCCCCGCTTTGGGCTGCTCGGCGAATCGTCGGCGATCGCCGAGGCGCGACGCCGGATCGCGGAAGTCGCACGGGTGCCCGATACCACCGTGCTGCTGTCCGGCGAGAGCGGTACGGGCAAGGGGGTGGCGGCACGCGCGATCCACGCGCTCTCGACACGCGCAAAGGAGCCGTTTTTGGCCATCGATTGCATGGCCCTGCCGCCGACGCTGGCAGAGAGCGAACTGTTTGGCCATGAGAAGGGTGCCTTTACCGGCGCCGATCGCCTCCGCCCGGGGAAGCTCGAGCTGGCTTCTGCAGGAACCGTGTTGCTTGACGAGATCGGCGATATGGAGCTGGGCCTCCAGGGGAAACTGCTGCGGGTGCTCGAGGAGCGTACCTATGAGCGAGTGGGGGGCACGAGGTCGCTCCAGTTCCCGGCCCGCGTGGTCGCTGCGAGCCACCGCGATCTCTCGGCCTGGGTGCAGGAGGGGCGCTTTCGGCTCGATCTCTTTCACCGACTTTCGGTCTTTCCGATCGCTCTGCCAGCGCTACGCTGCCGGGGTGAAGACGTGCTGCTGCTCGCTGACCATTTTCGACGGGAGTTTTCGCAGCGCTTCGGAAAAACCATGGGCCCATTGCGAAGTGACGTGACCAGCGCGCTTTCGAGCTATGACTTTCCGGGAAATGTGCGGGAGCTTAAGAACGTGATCGAACGGGCGACCATCCTAGCGCCGGGCGACGAGATCACCGTGGATCTCTTGCCGCAGCGGCTCACCGATCCAGGAGCAGTCACTCACAGTCGGGGCGAAGCGGCGCTGGCCTTTCGCCCCGGGAAAGATACCTTGGAAGGCCTCGAGCGGCGCATGCTGCAAGAGGCGCTTCGGCTGGCGGACGGCAAGAAGAGCCGTGCGGCGGAATTGCTGGGCATCAGCCGTTTTGCGCTACTCAGGCGCGTGGAGAAGTACGGGCTATGACACTATTCAATCTGGAAGAGTATCTGAGCGAAATGCGTGGCCGTGTGGACACTGCCCTCGATGAGTGGATGACCACCATTTGTGCAGACACGCCCAAGCCGCTGGCCGAGGCGATGCGCTACAGCCTGCTCGGGGGGGGCAAGCGATTGCGACCGATCCTGGCGCTCGCGACCTGTGAAGCGGCAGGCGGGCGCATCTCGGACGCGATGGATATCGCCTGCGCGGTCGAGATGATCCACACCTACTCGCTCGTCCACGACGATCTCCCGGCGATGGACAACGACGATTTCCGCCGCGGGCGTCCCACCTGCCACAAGGCTTTTGGCGAAGCGATGGCGATTCTCGCCGGGGATGCGCTCTTGACCGAAGCGTTCCGCGTCGCGGCCTCGGGACGGCGCACGCCAGGTCGGGCTGCCCGGGTGGGCGAAGCCCTCTTCGAGCTGGGGCGCGGTGCGGGCGCCAGCGGCATGGTGGGAGGTCAGGTGCTCGATCTTCAGGCGACCGGGCGCGAGCAGAAAATGACGTTGGCTGAGCTCGACCTGATGCATCGACTCAAGACGGGCGAATTGATCCGCGCCGCCGTGCGCGCGGGAGCGCGGATGGGCGGTGCGACGGTGGACGAGCTGCCGCGCTTCGATGGTTTCGCCACCGCACTGGGCCTGGCGTTTCAGATTATCGATGATGTGCTGGACGTCACCGGGGAGCTGGAGACGATCGGAAAAAGTCCCGGCTCGGACCGGGCGGCCGGCAAGACCACCTTTGTCGATCTCATGGGGATCGATGCGGCGCGCGGGCGCGCCTACGAACTCATGGAGCAGGGGATCGCCGGCCTCTCACCGCTTGGCAAGCGGGCGAGTATCCTGGCCGCTGTGGGACGTTATCTAGTGGAAAGGGATCGTTAAGGCGCTCGGCCGGAATAAACTGCACATCTCGGCAGTCGAGGCGCCCTGATTCGCGAGGTGCGACGAGGGAGAATACTCTCCGTATTTGACCGAGGAGCAACGAGGCGAGCAGGGATGAATCGGCTGCCCAGTTGTGCAGTTTATTCCGGCCGGGCGCCTAAGTGCACTTGGCAGCGGCGCAGCTGTTGATCTCTGGCATGCAGTTTTGGTAGAGGCAATCGTTGCATTCGTTGCGCCCCTTCTTGCACTGCTCGACGCACTTGCCCCCGCCGAATGTGAACTGGCAGTGAACTAGGTTCGAGACCTCCTTGGCGGCACCGGGGCAGCTGTTGACGACACAGCCAAAGTAGTCCATGCCCTTGTCCTTCTCGAGCGGCTCCGCTTTGGCCATGCACTGAATCGTTTCCAAACAGGTTTTGGTACCGCTGCCGATATAGGTCGCCGCCAGGTCGGCAGTCGCCAAGGCCGTCTGCGGCGACGAGCTATCGAGCGAGCAGTACTCGAGACCAAGATCACGCGGGTAGTAGATGCCGACGAACATGCACATCTCATCCTTGGTGGTCGGCCCCTGGAGCACCGTACGATTCTCGGGATTCATGTAGTCGCAGCGATAGTCGATCGCCGTGCCTTTGGTCAGCAGCTTGCCGCCCTTCCAGCTCTTGACCGGGACCCCTTCCCACTCGGTATTGGTGTAGAGCTCCTCCATCTTTTGCCCGGTGCCATCGTTCCAGTTGGCGACGTAGTTGACGCCGCGCCGGTGCATGTGGGACTGGGCGTTGAGCAGCGTCACGTCCTTGGTGATCGGGCAACTCATGCGAGCCGAAGCGGTGCTCATCGGCGCGACCTTAATGAATGGGTTGTAGAAAAAGAGCACGCCCGCCTCCTGCTGGATCTGGGCGATCGGCACCGTGTAGAGATTGATCCGCGCATCGGTGGTGAGGGGCTGGGGTGAGGCGTTGATGTAGTGCGTGTTCATGATCAGCACAGTGCC
>JAHFDT010000004.1:0-43017 GCA_023248875.1 Myxococcales bacterium
AGGCGAAGCAGCTCACCGATGGAAAGAGCGAGGGGGAGAAGTAGCGAGGGGGAGAAGTAGTGAGGGGGAGAAGTAGCGAGGGGGAGAAGTAGTTAGAGGCTGCTGGAGGAGAACGTGGCCGTCAACTGGCCGCTGCAGTAGTGGCCCGAGCCGTTGAGCTTGGTGGCAAACAGCGAAATCGTCATGGCCTGACCGCTCGAGGCCGCCAAGGACGCCTGCGCGGCCAGTGGATAGGTCAGGTAGGGATTGTTGCCCATATTAAGATCCTGCAGGTGGAGAACCGCACCAGGATCGGTGTTCTGGGCATCGCTTCCCGTCGAGATGTACAGGCCGATTTCACTGGGATTCGCCGGTGTAAAATTGCAGGTGGCGGTGGCGTTGACGATCACGGTGCCATCCGCGGGCGGCGTGATCGTCAGCGATTTCATCTTCGCCTGGTAGATCCCGTTGATCAGGTTGAAGCTAATCGCGGACTGCCAACTGCCCGCTGTGTAGGAGACCGACTTGACGGCTGAAGTGGAGCCGCCGCCCTGGACTTTGCCCGTCGCATCGATCACCAGCTTGCCATTGACCGTCACCGACCGGGGCGTGATATCGCCCACCGCATTTCCCGCGACCACCGCATAGGGCACGCTCACCACGACCTCGCGCGGCGTCATCTCGGAGTCGGCGCCGACCGCCAAACCGATATGGCGCGTTGCGCCGTCCCATAGCGAACTCGACAGCGCGGTTTTCGCCCCGAGCTGCACCGCGAAGTAGCCGTCGTCGAGCACCACATCCTGGGACTCGGTCCAGAGCGCCGTTCCACCGCTGGGATTGGCATAGAGCGCAAAGGTCATCTTCACCGTGCCCGTCGCCGGAGTCCCGTCATTCTTGAGGAGGCGGCCCTGCTGCGTGACTTGGAACGGCACGGGATCGGGTAGCGCGGCCTGCGCCGACGAGAAGGTACAAAGAACAGCAAGAACAGCAAGAACAGCAAGTCTGGTCGTCATCGAGATCCCCTCTATTTGCCCTGCGTGGCGCCGACGAGTCCGGCTTTGAGTTTCAGGTTGGCGGAGGCAGCATTGCGATTGCCACCGGGCGACTGGCCGACCGACATGATGACCTTGTAGTTGGCCGATTTGGCGGTGACGCCGCCGGCCAGCAGGCTGCGCCCCGCGCGGGCTTTGGCGCCAGACATCATCGCCATATCGAGCAGGACAGCCATATCGGACGTGGGTGCCACAGCCATGTCGGCAGGCGACTCGAGGGTGGCCATGTCGGCGCCGCCTGGCGTACTGCTCTGCTCGCAGCCCGCTCCCAAGACCGCAACCAGACCGAACATCATGATGGGAAGCCGCATCGTCTCCTCCGCGGCGAAACCGTACTGCCTTTCAGGGATCCGCCGCAAGAATTATCTGTGCGGACGCACGGAGCAAATGCCTTTTTGACACGCTGCAGTGGCGCTGCAGCTCGGGTCGGCCGAGACCATGGCCGCGCAGAAGACCGCCTCTGTACAGTGCAGTGCCTTCCTATAGGCCGCGGCCCGGGTGCGGGCGATGGCGACCTTGCGACCGCCGGCGTTGCAGCCGCAACAGGTCGCATCGACGAGCAGGCAATCCTCATCCTGGGAGCAGGGGTCGCCCGCCATGGCCCCATTCAGGGGCCGCGCCAGATCCGGCCGCACCGCCAAATCCTGTGGCATAAAGGTGATCACAATCGTGGGCTCCTCTTTGCACCCGAACAGCAGGAGACCGAGACCGACCAGCGTTCGCATGGAAACTCCTATACCAGCTTTCTCCCTGGCCGTCTTTGCGCCCTTGACCCCCAAGCGGAGGCGGCGTATCCTAAGAATGAGAACCCTTTGCGTCTTGTCCGCACCGAGGAGAGCCATGGAGTTTCAGGACCGCACTCTGCAATGCAGCGATTGCCATCAGGATTTCATTTTTACAGCCGGTGAACAGGAGTTCTACGACCGCAAAGGGTTCCGCGAGATCCCCAAGCGATGTAAGCCGTGCCGAGATGCGCGCAAGACGCGCCGAGACGACGGCGACAGCGGAGGAGGCAGCGGAGGAGGAGGAGGAGGAGGCCGGGCTCCGCGAGGCGGCGGGGGGGGAAACCGGGAGCTATTCGACGCCACCTGTGCCGCTTGTGGAGCCCCGGCCCGCGTGCCGTTTCGCCCTCAAGAGGGGCGACCGGTCTACTGCCGCGACTGTTACGCCAACCGATCGACAGGATAACGAGAGAACTAACGAACGCGGCGGCGACCGGAGTGCGGGTCCAGCCCGCCTTCGAAGTCGACGTCGATCAGCACGCGGGTCCCTTCGGCCCGTACATGTAGCTCCGTGGCGGAGGGAAACACCTTGCGACCGGCCACGCGCGCGGCTTCGCGCTCCGCCAACGCTTGAGCGTGGCGCGCAATCCTAACATCGGTCGCTACCAGCGCGGCCACTCGACGCGCTGCGGAAGCGTTGCACCGCTCGCGCACCTGCTCGCCGAGCCGCGGCAGCTCCATCGTCAACATCGTCGTACCATAGTAGCGCTGACCCGACGTCGACCGTTCGGCCACCTGCCCTTCCGAGAGCACCTCTGCGGTACTGAGCAGGAGCTCGACGGCCGGGGGGGAGAGGCGTTCGCGAATTTCGCGGTCGAACAGAGCGATGCGCCTAGAGCGCGGGGCAGCTGGGGTGGGTTTGGAGAGAGGGCTCATGGTGCTATTGTATCGGAGTTCTTTGGACGATCGCAATGTTCCGCCAGCGCTTCGAGGTCCGGGTCGCGCACCGTGCCCGCCAGTTTTCTCGCGCGGGCGATGGCCTCCTCGGCGATCGCGCGTCCCAGCCGACAGTCGCGGTGAGCCGCCTGAAAGTCGAACCAATAGAGGGCTCGACGGGTCTGGGGTTCGCCCGTGTCCAGCCGCCGGCGCTGCTCCACGATCCATTCCACCGATTGGCGCTCCGCCCGACTGCGCACCCCAGTGCTCGGGGGCGCAAAGAGAACCTGGTCGAGCCCTGCACGAGGCAATAGATGGGGGAGGAGTTGGGGATCGAGATCGAGGTCGTATTCCAAGAGGACCGGCCGATGCTGCGACAGTTCGGGCAGGTTCGTGCAATCGTGCGGCCCCAGGTAGGGGGCGAGGTCGGGGTGGCGCAGCACCATCTCATCGCGATAGCCGGGATAGGCAAGAAAATGGCGATGGATGTGGTCCACGTCGGGCCGGCGCCCCTCGACCGCCTGGAGGTACCAGAGCGAAAAGACGGTCTGGAAATTCGAGCTAAAGAGGGTCGCTTGCAGTGGAGCCGCCTCGAGCATGCCGCCGGCAAAGCGGTCGGTGTCGGCGAAATCGGTGCGAAAAACGCGCGGCAGCGAAAGGGCTGCTGGGAGCGCGCCGGAAATCAGCACAAAAACGAGCGCCGATGCTCGCCCGACGGCGGACCTCCCGCAGAGCGCGATCAGCACTGCCACCGCGGCGGCGGCGAGGCAGCTACCGAGTGCCACAGCCACCTCGAGATAGCCGTAGGCGTCGGGATTGGCCGAATCGAAGCCCACCAGCGCCTCGACTCCCGCATCGGCCAGTGCGGGGAACACGAGGAGCGTACCCAGCCGGCGCGTCGCCGGCACCCGCAAGAGAAGATAGCCGCCGAGCAGCGCTAGGAGCGCGTTGATCCCCAGCTCAGCAACGAGCGCAAAGCCCAACGGAGCACTCGCTTCGGCGTGAGCGACCGACTTTTGGAAGGCGCGCGCGCTCACCGTCCAAAAGAAGCGCTCCCAGTTCGTGGGTGCACCCCAATCGACGATCGGATGGCGAACCGCACGCAGCGGCAGGTAGAGGTAGAGGAGCAGCCCCACCGCGCCCACCGCGCCGGCCCAGGCGAGCGTGCGCGGAGTGCGGCGCGCGCGCCAAAGCGCGACGGGAGCAGCGACTGCCGCAAAGGCGAGCGCCAAGAGATGGTGGTTGGCCAGCGCCAATCCCAAGAGGAGCGCAGCCAGGTAGAGATAGCGCGAATCGCGTTCGGCGCGCAGGAGGCAGACGGCCGCGCTCAAAACCAGCGCGGCGTGTAACGCATACACCTCGGGCCGCACGGCCTGGAGCGCCGCGCCGAAGGAGAGGCCGAAGCCGAGTCCTGCGCCGAGCCCCAGCAGGGACTCCACCGATGCGTCCCGTCGCCCCCACGCTTCGCCGATTCGCGTTGCCGCCTCTTGGGCCAAAAGCGCGGTCGCTGCGGCCGCGGTCGCCCCCATCACCGCAGAGGCGAGCCCCACCCGAAAAGCGACCGATCCCACCGGCAGGAGCGCAAAAGCCTTGCCCACCAGCAGTGCCAGAGGATGACCTGGGGGGTGGGCGACGCCGAGTACAAACGAGGCCACCGCGAACTCGCTCGAATCGAGCCAGTAGGGCGCTGGCGCGAGGCCATACAGGTACACCGCGAAACAGAGGATCCACACCAGCGCCGGCACGGGGCGATCCTGGCACGCGCCTGTCCATACAGCAAAGCTTTCGGTTTACCCCAACGCAGCTTCTCGCTATGCTGCCTCAAGTGAACGCCTCGCTGGATCTAGCTGGCTGTTGAAAAAGTCGTTTTTAGGCCCGCACAGCGGGCCCGCGGCGAAGTCGCCGCGTGAGCAGGGGTGAGGCTCCGGCGGCTTTGCCGACGGAGCGGGGCGGCACGCCCCGTTAGATCGACTAGCAGGCGGCAAACAATTTGGGTGTGAAAATGGCTTCATCGGAGTTTTTCAACAGCCTGCTAGCGCAGCATCCCGTCCTGGTGGTCGACGACGAATCGGATAACCTCGACGCCTTCCGGTTCAACTTTAAGCGGGTCTTTCAGTTGCACACCGCCGCCTCGGGCGAGGAGGCACTGGCCGTATTGCGGCAACACGATATCGCCGCGATCGTCACCGACCAGCGTATGCCGAAGATGAGCGGGCTCGAGTTTCTGAAGGCCGCGCGTGCGCTCCGCCCCGATGCGGTGGGGATCATCTTGACCGCGTTTACCGACGTCGAAGTGCTGATCGACGCGATCAACCTCGGCCACATCTACCGCTACATCACCAAGCCCTGGGATGCACAGGAGGTGAAGGGAGTGCTGACGCAGGCGATCGAGCGCTTTTCGCTGCGCCGCGAAAACGGCCGTCTGCGCGAACAGCTCGAGCAGTATGCGGGCTACCTAAACCGCGAGATGCACGGGGAATTCGACTTTGGCCAGATCATCGGTGAGGCGGCCACGCTCAAAGAGGTGCTGACCAAGGTCGAGCAGGTGGCGCCCACCCATTCGACCGTGCTGTTGCGCGGCGAAACCGGCACCGGCAAGGAGCTGGTGGCACATGCCATCCACATCAATTCCCCGCGTGAGGCCAAGCCCTTTGTTCGCGTGAACTGCGCGGCGCTGGCTACCGGCGTGCTCGAAAGCGAGCTGTTTGGCCACGAAAAGGGCGCCTTCACCGGCGCGGTGGCGCGACGACCGGGACGCTTTGAACTGGCCGATGGCGGCACCCTGTTTCTCGATGAAGTGGGTGAGCTGCCGATGGATGTGCAAGTCAAACTCCTGCGCGTTCTGCAAGAGCGCGAGTTCGAGCGCGTGGGCGGCACCGATACGCTCCAAGTGGACGTACGCGTGGTCTCGGCCACCCATCGCGACCTCGAGGCGCAGATCGTCGATGGCAAGTTCCGCGAAGATCTCTACTATCGCCTCAATGTTTTTCCCATCCTCTTGCCACCGCTACGCGATCGCTTGGAGGACCTGCCTCGTCTCGTCGAACACTTTGTGGCGAAATTCAACCGCACCACCGGCAAGACCGTGCGCGGCTTCGATCCTGCGGCGATTGGGGCACTGACCTCCTACTCTTGGCCCGGCAACGTCCGTGAACTCGAGAATGTGGTCGAGCGCGCCATCATTGTGGCGCGGGGCGCCGAGGTGGCCGCAACCGATCTCGACCTGGGTACCCGCGCGCAACGCGTCCTGCCCACTCCCGCCGCTGGCATCCCCGTCGCCCTGCCCGCAGGCGGTGGTTCCAAGCCGCTCCAGGCGCGCCTCCAGGAGCAGGAGCGCAACGAGATCGTCGCCGCGATTGAGCGCAATACCGGCAATATCGCCGGGGCGGCGCGCGCGCTCGGAATCAATCGCTCGACGCTCTACTACCGGTTGCGCAAGCACGGCCTCGACCACCTGCTGCCGACCAAGCCGGGCGAGTAGGGTTGCCCTACGCAGGGCTCCTAGCCTACAATAATGAGATGCGTTTCCTAAGCTTGGCAATCTTAGTGGAGGGATGTGCCCCCAACTACCTCATGGACAATCAGGCCAACCCTGAGGCAGGTACTGCTATCGATCTACTGATGTCGCTGCCGGACTTCGCCGTCTCGAGCAGCAAAGGCGTCGAATGCGGGAACATGTACTGCCCGATCGGCAAGCTCTGCTGCATGTCAGGTTCGTTTCAATCCCCCTCCTATTCCTGTGGTGATACCTGTCCGGACGGATCGAGCTCCATGCAGTGCGACGGCCCGGCGCAGTGCAATGGCAATCCCTGCTGTATGAGCGATTCGATGGGGGGCAACAACAAAACTGTCTGTACCAAGGCGCCGAGCGACTGCCCAGGAAACTTCGAAGGGAATGGCGTGAAAGCACGCCGCTGCCACACCACCGCCGATTGTACGGCAGGACTCTCGAACACCGAGTTCAACACCTGCTGCACCTTCAAGTACGGCGGCTACCATGTCTGCGCGAATTCTTTTTTCGCGATGCAAAGTCACGGCGCCATCAGCTGCCCGTAGAGGTGCGTCGCCACCGGCGGTAAAAAAAACAGCCTAGGAGCAAAGGCAGCGCGAGCGCGCTGACGGCCGAACCTACCGCAAACGACCGGGGAGCATAGCGTAGGGTCACCGTCTGTCGCCCGGCCGGTAGCTCAACCGCCAGGCGTCCTGCCACTTGGGTGACTCGGCCCACCTCGCTCTTCCAGTGCTCGTTCCAATTGGAGTTGATGAGCAGCACGGTCGGTCGCTGGAGGTCGAGCGTGATCGTCCGGCGGTTGGGTGTCCAGTCGGAGCTCACCACCTGGCCGGCCGCAGGATCGAGTAGCCGCTCCTGCGGGACATCGCCCGGGTCGAGCGCTTCCGCGCGCTGCAGCGGCGCCTCCTCATCGCAGCCGAGCGAGCCGTGGCCCGCCCACAGCACATCGCGCATCGATCGCCAGTTGCCCTCGGTGTGATAGAAGCGCACGGGCGGATCGGGTGGCTCGCGCACGACGGTGAAGAGTTTGCGCCACTGGACAGCGGTGTAGAGAGTGCCATCCAGCGCCGCGAGTACGCACAGAGCGATCCCCAGACGGGCGCGCCGCGGCCAGCGCGCCGCGATGACATCCCACCCCATCGCGGCCAGCAGACTCGCTCCCAACACCACCAGCACGAGATGGCGCGATGGCACGCGCAGATCCTTGAGCACCGGCAACCTTTGGAGCAGCGACCAGGGCGCCACCGGCGAAAAGTTGCCCATGGTCAACAGTAGGCCGAGCAGTAGGACAAGGCCGATCTTTCGTGCCGCTCCCCGACGAAACAGGGCCCCCACGGCCGCGGCGACGCAGGGCAGAAGCGCCCAGGGCACGCGAGCGGCATATTCGTGCGACCAGTATTTTCGCCCGGGCAAGGGGCCGAACTCGCGCCAAGCAATGAGGTCGCCCAGGATCTGCCAAGGCATCGAGCGGTCGAGCGCCCGCATGAAGGGCGGCCTCGGATGGTCGTGGATAAACTCCAGCACCGGCAGCATGCGGACCGCAGAAACGGCCAGCGCTACCCCACCCGCACCGGCGAGGAGCGCAAACGGTCGCAGCGACCGCCGCTCGATGGCCGCGACCATGGCCCACAAGAGCAAGAGCTCCGCCGCCATCGGTGGGGTAAAGGTCCCACCGTCGAGGACGATCCAAGCCGCCGTCAGTCCGGTGGGAATGATCCATTCGCTTTCGTCGAGCGCGCGATCGAAGCCCAGTAGAAGATAGGGAAACAGCGCGACGCCAGCGAAGGTGAGGTGCCCTTCGGAAAAGTGCAGCGCGAGATAGCCCGATAGGCCATAGCCCCAGGCGGCCAGCGTGGCGCCCGTCGCCGAACTACCCAGACGACGTGCGAGACGGAACGTGCCATCGAGCGCGCAAAAGTGGTAGACGCAAAAGGTGAGCTTGTAGCCGAATGCCGTGCCGAACAGCAGCAGTAGCAAGAAGGTGGGCGAGGCATCGAGCGATTGGGGATTGGCGAGGTCGACTTCACCGCCGCAGGAGTAGGGGTTCCACAGCGGTGCCTGGTGGTACCAGACGACGGTACGACGCGAGATTTCGCCCAGCGCCTCGAAGTAGCGCCAGTCGTAGCGATCGGCGAGCAGCGATACGACCGCCAGCGCGGGGGAGAGCGCGGCCACGGCGAGGGCCGCGAAGAGTAGCGTGCGCAGCCAGGTACGATTCATCCGCGGCTCCGACGCATTCGCAATTTTATCAAATCCCAGGCCATCCGCATCGCATCGCGCACCGGCGAAACCTTCGACTGGTCGACGTGGCGCCAGGCCACTGGTACCTGCGCGATGGCAAAGCGCCCCCGCGCCAGCACTAGGAGCTCGACATCGAAGGCGAAGCGGTCGATGGTCGCTTCGCGAAACAGAACTTCGACCGCACGGCGCGAAAAGAGTTTGAAGCCGCACTGCGTATCGGGGATGGAGTCGAGTGCACCCAGGCCGCGGACCAAAAGATTGAAGCTGCGGCCCATTGCCTCACGCAAGGGATGCTGGCGCACCAGGACTTTGGTGCGATCGAGCGCGCGCGAACCGATCGCGATCGCTGCGCCGCCATCGAGAGCCTGCTCCAGCTTCTCGAGCTCCTCGAGTGGTGTCGCCAGATCTGCATCCATGAATAGCGCGCGCTGGCCGCGCGAAGCCAACATGCCAGCGCGCACGGCCGCGCCCTTGCCACGGTTCGGCTGCAGTCGGATCATCTTGACGCGCGGGTCGGCGATCGCGTGTTCCTCCACGATCTTCCGCGTGCGATCGGTGCTGCCATCATCGACCACGATGACTTCGCACGCGAGGCCACGCCGATCGAGATAGTTCCGCGTCGCCGTGAGCGCGCCGCCGATCCGCGCCTCTTCATTGTAAGCGGGGATGACGATCGAAAGCGCGAGCGCATCCATGGCGGACGGATGCTGTCACAGCCATAAACGCAAACGCAAACGCAAACGCTGGTCTAGCGCATTCGCTGCTGAGCGCTATAATTCATAGATGTCGCTCACGCTCGAATTCATCGAGAAGCTGCCCAAGACCGATCTACACTGCCACCTCGACGGCAGCCTTCGCCTACCGACCATTCTCAGCCTGGCCGACCAGCAAAAGGTGCGCCTGCCCACCGACGATCCGGCAGCGCTCTATTCCATGATCTATGCTGGCGAAGTCTGCTCGTCACTCGAAGACTACCTGAAAGCGTTCGACCTCACGCTCACGGTGATGCAGACCGAAGAGGCTCTCTACCGCATCGCCCACGAGCTCACCGAAGACTGTGCGCGCGAAAACGTCCGCTACGTCGAGGTGCGCTACTCGCCCATGCTGCACACGCGGCGCGGGCTCAAGTTCACGCAGATCGTCGAGGCGGTCATCCAAGGACTGCGCGCCGGCGAGCGCGACTTTGGCGTCCGCTCGGGGGTCATTCTGTGCGGCATCCGTTCGATCAGTGCCGACTCGTCGCTGCGGATGGCCGAGTTGTGCGTCGCCTACAAGAACCGCGGCGTGGTCGGCTTCGATCTCGCGGGAGCCGAGTACAACTATCCCGCCAAGGATCACAAGCCAGCCTTTCAGCTCATCCTCGATAACAACGTCAACTGCACTGCCCACGCAGGCGAAGCCTACGGCCCCGAGTCGATCGCGCAGGCGATCCATTACTGCGGTGCGCACCGCATCGGCCATGGCACCCGCCTGCGCCAAAACGGCGATCTTCTCAACTACGTCAACGACCACCGCATCCCCCTCGAAATCTGCCTTTCGTCGAATATCCAGACCCGCGCCGCGCCCGATTTGGCCTCGCATCCGCTGCCCTTCTTCTTCAATTATGGGCTGCGCGTCACCATCAACACCGACAATCGCCTGGTGACCGACACCACCGTGTCCAAGGAGCTCCACCTCTGCCACACCACCTACGGGTTTACCCTTGAGGACATCAAGGAGCTGATCATCTCGGGCTGGAAGAGCGCCTTTCTGCCCTATCGGGAAAAGGCCGACGTGCTGAGGAAAGTAACCCGCGAGCTCGAGCAGTTCGTAGAGCCGGTGGACCCGATCGTGAAACGGCCGGCCGTGGATGTGCCGAAGCTACCGCTCGCGGCAGCCGCAGAGCGCAGCTAGTGTTAACGTGTTAACGTGTTAACGTGTTAACGTGCCACCATGCGCACGCTGGCGCGCATCCTCTCTATTTCCCTCGCAGCAGGCAGCGCGGCCGCGCGTGTGCCCTGCGCCGGCGAAGGGCCACCGATCTACGCCGAACAGGAGGGCTACGGCCTGCCTGAGGCGGTGGTGCCGACCGCCAGCGCGACGCTCCAACTCACCGGCTATGCCGGCCGCGACACCTCGTTGCGATCAGGAGATCTCACCGCCGGGATGGGCTTCGCACTCGCGCAGGCGCGCCTCGGCGTATGCGGTGCCCATGACGGTCTGGCCTATCGCCTGATCTATGAGCCGTGGAACCTCATCGAGCGCGCGCGACCCGACGCGATGGCCTGGGGACGGCTCTCGGATGCACTGGTCGCCTGGCTGCCCACGGCCCCGGGGGGGGACTGGTCGGCGATTGCGATCGGCGTAGGCAAAGTTCCGTTTGGCCGCGGCCGAGAACAGCCGAGCGGCGCGCTACCGCTCGCAACGCGACCCTTGGTGATCGAATCCCTGGCACCCGACCGCCGGCTCGGTCTCAGCGGAGAAGCAGATCTAGGCCTCTTCCGACTGGCGCTCGGCCTCTACGAAGGGGCCCGCCTCCCCAGCATCGATGGACTGGGCGGAGTGCTGGCCGTGGCACATGCACAGGTCGAACCGTGGGGACCCGTGGGGCGCCGCTCTACTCCAGAGTATGGCGCCTGGACGGAGCGTCCGCGTTCCACCGTAGGGGCTTCTGCCGCCTACCTGTGGCGCGACGGAAAATCCGGCTACGCGCTCGGTGGTGAGCTGGCGTTCGGCTGGAAGCGACTATTTCTCTCGGGTGAGTTTCTCTACGCCGATCTCTGGCCGCTCGAACGGCCGAGCGAAACCCCCGGCGAGCGAGCTCGGCGGCTCGGCGGCTACCTCGAGGCCTCACTTCGCGTGGTAGGACCCTTTTCGCTGGCCGTGCGTGGGGAGTACCTCGACGAACAGCGGGGGGACCGTTTTTTCGCGGCGGCAGCGGGTGCCACCTGGCTGCTCATCGGTCCGGCGCTGCAGCTACAGGCGATCTACTCGCAGAAGTTCCATCTGGACTCGGCCCGCAACGATGGCGCACTGTTGCTGGCCATCATCGTCGCCCGCTGACGGCCGTCTCGCCAGGGCGCTTGCCGCAACCCGTGAGCAGTGTAAAGATAGCCCCCTGAATAAGATCCGCACGCCTGCGTCCAACGGCGTAAAGGAGCATGCGATGAAGCGACTCGGTTGGCTGAAGCGGCGATCACTTCTCTGGAGACTCTCCTCGCCCGGTGCCGCCGCGCGAAAGCCCTTCGCTCGGCTCCGATCGAGCCGAGCGCTCACCGCTTGGCTGATCGGCCTGGGCGGCTGCTACGTGGAGACGGTTCCCATCCCGCCGGCTCCGCCTGGGGTGGTGATGGCGCCGCGTCCAGTGTACGGCGCCCCATCGTTCGAACTATCGATAGGCCCTGCCCCACCGGTACAGTATCTCGCGCCACCGCCGCCACCACCGCGCTGGGAACCCCGCCCGCCGATCCCCTTCTATGGCGCGCTCTGGATCGATGGCTACTGGGATTGGCGCGACGATGGCTGGTATTGGATGGAAGGGAGGTGGAGCGCACCGCGTGAGGGGTACGTTTATGCGCCGCCCTCCTACCAAGTCTTCGGCGGGAGAGTCACCGTGATCCGGCCCCATTGGCGCGTCAGTGGGGCGCCCACGCCCGTCTACGGGGGGGGCGTTCAAATAGGTCCGCCGCCCCTCGGGTATGGCGGAGGCACAGTCGTCGCCCCGCCACCCCCATGGTATGGCGGAGGCACAGTCGTCGCTCCGCCCCCTCCCGCCTACGGCGGAGGCACAGTCGTCGCTCCGCCCCCTCCCGCCTACGGCGGAGGAACAGTCGTCGCCCCGCCCCCGCCCGCCTATGGCGGAGGAACAGTCGTCGCTCCGCCACCGCCCGCCTACGGCGGAGGAACAGTCATCGCCCCGCCTCCTCCCGCCTACGGTGGAGGAACAGTCGTCGCTCCGCCACCGCCCGCCTACGGTGGACGGGCGCCGGTCAGCGCGCCACCTCCCGCCTACTACCCCGCTCCCCCGGCTGCGGCACCGGCGCCTCCAACCTATTCTCCAGGAGCTCGTGCAGTGCCACCGACCTATGTCCCACCGTCGGCCGTGCGCCCGGCGCCTCCTGCCTACGCCCCAACACCATGGGGACCTCCGCCCGCCAACCAGCCCCACCCGACGACCGCCGCACCGGTCTCCCCACCGCCGCCGGTTGCGGGAGTGCCGCCCTATCGCATGCCCGCTCCCGCACCCATCGCACAACCGATGAGTCCCGGTGCCGGAACGCCACCACCTCCTGCCATTCCTCGTCGCCCCCCGCCGATCGCTCCCCAAGCCGACCCGCGGCGCGTAAGATAACGGGGAGTAACAGAGAGGTTTAGGGTCTGTCCTCAAAGTCCTCCCGTCGTCGGGCTCGTTCTCGCCGCGGCTCGGTCCGGACTTTGAGGACAGACCCTAGTCGCCGTCGCGGCCGGCAGTCAAATTGTGGCGCTTGAGCAGCTCCCGCAGGTGGTAACGGGTAAGACCCGCCTCCTCCGCGGAGCGCGTAATGTTGCCCTCGTGCCGCTGCAAAAGCTCGCGGAGGTAGGCGAGCTCGAACGCGTCGATGACCCGCTGCTTGGCCTCTTTGAACTCGAGACCTGGTACCAGATCCGGCAGTGCTGGCGCGGGCGTGCTCGGGGAGCGCGAGCTCGTCACGGCACCCCCGCGCCCGAGAGCCAACTCGCTACGACCGAGGAGCGCCGAGTCGGATAGCGAGGCCGCACGTTCGACCACATTGCGCAGCTCGCGCACATTGCCAGGCCAACGATGCGCCTGCATGGCGTGCATCGCTTCGGGAGAAAAGTCGATCGCGCGGCCGAGTTTTTCCGCGATGACGCGCAGGAAGTGGCGAGCCAGGGCGGGCACATCCTCAGGCCGCTCACGCAGTGATGGCAACTCGACGTGCACCACCGACAGACGGAAATAGAGATCTTCTCGGAAAGTGCCAGTATTCACCATTTGGCGAAGATCGCGATGGGTCGCCGCCAGCACACGCCCATCGAACTTGAGCACTTTGTCGCCACCGACGCGCTTGAACTCGCGCTGCTCGAGCACCCGCAAGAGCTTGGGCTGTAGACCCAGATCGAGCTCGCCGATTTCGTCGAGAAAGATAGTGCCCCCCTCGGTTTGCTCGAACAGGCCACGGTGCTGTCCGACCGCGCCAGTAAACGAGCCCTTCTCGTGGCCGAACAGCGTCGATTCCACCAGATCCTTCGGCACGGCGCCGCAGTCGAGCACCACGAACGGCCGACTGCGCCGCGGCGAGCCGTTGTGGATGCCGCGCGCGATCACCTCTTTGCCGGTCCCGGTCTCACCGGTGACCAGCACCGTGAGATCCGACGGCGCCACCTTTTCGAGCACGGCAAAGATCTCGCGCATCTTCGTGCTCGAACCGATCGCCCGGTCGAAACGGTCACGCTCGGACAGAGCGATCTCGACCATCTCCGTGGTCGGCAAAAGCTTGATCTCGCTGTGGCCGACGCGAAAGGTTCCGCCCGCGCGTAACACGACATCCTTGATCTGCAGATCGCCGACGAAGCTTCCGTTGGTCGATTCGAGGTCGCGCAGTCGATAGCCCTCCTCACCGGAAAGCAGCTCGAAATGCGTGCCCGAAACCGACTTATCAGTCAGCACGAGGTCGTTGATGATGCTACGGCCGCCGCTGACCACTGGCTTCGTGACCTCGAGCTCCAGCCCGCTGTCCGGCCCGGAGATGACCACCAGCTTGGACTTGCGCAGGTGGCGCACAGTGGCGCGGTCGGTGACCGCAGTCGGATCAGACTCATCGCCAATCGGTGGGAGATCCATGGGTTAACGAGGGTAGCCGTCGCCTGGCGTCTCGTCAACCAAAGTTCAATTCAAGTACCGCTTGGAGTCGCGCCCTCCGGGGATGACCTTGTAGCGGCGGCGCAGGCGCCACAGGTGCAGACGATGCCATGCCGTCGCCAGGTCGAGGCCCCGCCCGGTAGCGATCGTCCAGCCGCACAGGGCACCGACAATCTCTCCTATGGCAAGCACCCAGTCGTGATGCACAAGACCGCTGACCACCGAAACGCCGAGCACAAAAAGCGCCAGCGTCCGGCCGCGCATCTCGATCGCGCCAAACAGCCGCAGCGGCACCGGCCCATAGTGGACTCCGAATGCGCCGATCAGCCCCGCCGCTCCCGCGAGCGCTCCCGAGAAGCCGACCAAGACACCGGGGGAGACCAGTGGTTCACGGGTACCCTCGGGTCCCAGCACCAGCCCGGCGAGCCCCATCGTCAGCATACCGGCGAGCTGCGCCGCGCCAAACAGGAGCCACATTCTTTGTCGGCCGATCCGCTGCTCGATAGCAGTGCCAAATACCCAGATCGAAATCAGCGAGCCGACGAGCGCGCTCAAACTAAAATGGAAAAAACCGGCAGTGGCGATCTGCCACGGCTCGCGGCCAATCCCTCGTCGCGGGATCAGGGCCAGATGCTGACCAACCCATCCGCGTAACGATTCGGGCATGACCACCAGCGCCAAGAACAGCAGCCCCAAAGTGGCCACCAGCGCCAACGCACCCGGCGCAGCCCGAGCCCCGATCCACGAGCCCGATCCGCTGCCCCGTTCGAATCGCGAACGCACCATACACACAAGGGTAACTACGGATGGATGGAGCGGCAAGACGATCGGCAGGGATTAGGGGCAGCCGCTCAGGATCTGCGTCCCGCCATCGAGACAAACCTTGGGGGCGCGACTACAAGGTGGAAATAGAATTCCGATCGCGCCGAAATTGGCGATCTCGCCCCGCCGGATGTCGCGCTGCACTGGCGGCGGCGACTCGCCGATCGGCGTACCACACGCGAGTGCCTGAAGCGACAAGCGGTACGGCCCCTCGGGAATCGAAAACTCGGTGGTCCACTCACCGCGGTCACAGGGAAAGCGGCAGCTCGGGCAGCTCGGCTCCACCCCGCCGCTCGCCGGCGTCACGACCAGCTTCATTTCGTGAACGTGAACCCGCGTCGCATGGGGATCGCTCGCTCCCTCATCGATATCACAGCCGCTGGCGAGGACGCCGGTTAGCTGGTCGACCAGACGCCAGCGCACCACCACCGCGCCCCCATCCCCGGATGAGCAGCCGAGGAGCGTAAGCAGTGGACAGCCGACAGTGAGCAGGATCAGACGGCGAATTGAAAAACTGTCGGCCGCCGGCTTCTGGCTGTCAACTCTATTCTATGGTAGTCGTACCTGCGCATGCTCCTCGCAGCGGGATCCTCCGGCGAAACCCTCGACATTCTGCCGCTCATCATGAACGCCTCGGGGGTCGTGATGGGCGTGCTGTTCCTGCTGATCAGCTTGTCAGTGGTCTCCTGGTTCATCATCGGCTACAAGACGCGCTACTTCTGGCTCGCGGGCAAGCAGTCGTCGCGCTTTCTCGATCTGTTTTGGCAGGCCAAGCGGCTGGATGCGGTCTACCAGGAGTGCTCGCAACTGCGCGAATCGCCCGTCGCTCAGATGTTCAAGGCCGGCTATGTCGAGCTGACTAAGCTCACGCAAAAGCGTGCAGAGGCGGGAGCCGGCGGCCTCCACGATGGCGACGATCTCGAGAACATCGAGCGCTCCTTGCGCCGTGCCTACACCACCGAGATGACCTATCTCGAGTCGCTGATCCCCTTTCTGGCGACCACCGGTTCGGCGGCGCCCTTTGTCGGGCTGTTCGGCACAGTGTGGGGCATCATGAATTCGTTTCGCTCCATCGGCGCCAAGGGCGCAGCCAATCTATCGACGGTGGCGCCGGGCATCGCGGAGGCCCTCATCGCCACGGCAATCGGCCTGGTAGCGGCCATTCCCGCGGTCATGGCGTACAATTATCTGACCCGCAGAGTGAAGGTACTCTCGGCGGAAATGGAGTCGTTCTCGAATGATTTTCTTAATCTCGTGAAGCGCCACTTCTTGAGGTAACGATGGGAATGTCGACCGGGTCAGGCGGCGGCATGATGGCCGAGATCAACGTCACGCCACTGGTCGACGTGATGCTGGTGCTGCTCATCATCTTCATGGTGGCAGCGCCGATGATCCAGACCGGCGTCGATGTCGACCTGCCTCAAGCCAAAGCCCAGACCTTGCCCGACGATGAGGGCAAGCTAATTCTAACCGCGACCCGGGCACAGCAGCTTTTTTTGGGCAAAACCCTGGTGGCCAGCTGCCCCGGCGAATTGCCCAAGGACGACATAGTCATCTCCAACTGCATCGACCAATTGACCTTGAAGCTGCAGACCAACGAAAAGGTGAAGGCCGACCACGAGCTCTATCTCCACGCCGACCAGACGCTCTCCTATGGCTTCGTGGTGAAGGTGATGGCCGCAGCCAAGTCGGGCGGTGTCGACAAGCTCGGCATGGTGACGGATCCATTGCAATGACACCGGCCCAGAGCACCATGTGGGGCATCGGGTTGACCACCACGGTGGTGCTGCATGGTCTCATCATCGGCTTCGTGGTCGTCGGCAGCCGCTTCGGGCGCGGCGCCGCGGAGGCCGCTCAGTTTCGCCAAGTGGTCGATGTCGAAGCGGTGAAGTTCGGCAAGAAGCGTGACCTCTCCTTCTTGCCGCACAAGCAGGCGGTGGTCGCCAACCACGGTCCTGCGCCCCTGGTGAACCTGACCGACAACGCGCAGGCATTGCCGCGGCCTCCCGGCCCGGAGCAAAAACCGCCCGAAGTGGTCGACCCGCTCCAGACCAGCCATTCCAAGTTGTTCCAGAATCTCGACGAGCCGGAGCAGCCGGGCGCAGCCGAAGAGGGCGACCCGAATGGGCTGCGCGGCGGGACCGCGCTGGTGGGCAAGGGGCCGATCTATTACCAGCACTTGAAGGCAGCCGTGCAGAACGCCTGGTCGGTTCCGACGACGATTCCGGAAAAAGATCTCCAGCGACTCGCCGCGCAGGCCTGCTTCAAGATCGATGGCGACGGCAAGATGATCAAGGTGGAAATCAGCCGCCCATCGGGTAACGAGCGTTATGATGCCACGCTAGTGGACGCGCTCGCGGCAGTGAAGGCGACCTGGAACGAGCCCCCCACGCCGGATGTCAAAGAGGCCGTGACCACCGATGGCGTGTGCATCAATTTCAAGGGCAGCGAACAGCGATGAGAATCTGTGTTTGCATCTGTCTGCTTTGGGGCGCCGCGGGGGCCGACGAACCGCCGAAAGCGAACCGCGGCCCTGTCGAAATTGAGATCTCCGGCGCCAAACGCGACCTCTACAAGATCGCCGTACCGCGCCTCGTGGGCGATAGTGCTACCGGCAATCTGGTTGCAGAGGTGGTCTCGTTCGACCTCACGGTATCGGGCTGGTTCAAGGTGCTCGACCCGCGCTCCTTTCTAGCGCATCTCGATCAAGAGGGCACCGGAATCGTCGTGCAGGATTGGCGCAACGTGGGCGCCGAAGGCGTTTCCAAGGGGCGCGCCACCGTGCTCGGCGATAGCGTCGCGCTCGATTTCAAACTCTATGAGCTCGCCCGCGGCGAAAGAGCCGTCCTGGAAAAGGTCTATCAAGGATCCAAATCGCAGGTGCGTTCCTTCGCCCACCAGTGGGCCAACGAAGTGGTGCGCCATCTCGCTGGCGAGGAGGGTTTTTTCAACTCGCGCATCGCCTTTGCCTCCGTCACGGGTCCCGGCCGAAAAGATCTCTTCGTCATGGACTTCGATGGCGCCAATCTGCAGCGCCTCACCAACAATGGTTCCCAGAACATCCTGCCCGCCTGGTCGCCCGATGGCAGCAAGATCGCGTTTACCTCCTTCATTCGCGGCAATCCTGATCTCTACATGGTCTCGTCCGCCGGCGGTCGACCCAAGCGGATCTCCGATCGTGCCGGTGTCAACATGGGTGCCGCCTGGTCACCCGATGGCGCGAAGATCGCAGCAACCCTCTCTCAGGATGGCGCGCCGCAGATCTATCTCCTCGGTACCGAGGGTTCGATCGTGAAGAAGCTGACCGATACCAGCGGGCCCTTCATCAATTCATCGCCCGCCTGGTCGCCCGATGGATCACAACTTGCGTTCGTTTCCAACCGCCACGGCTCGCCGCAGATCTGGACCCTACCCTCCGGTGGGGGCAACGCCACCAAGCTGACCCGTCTCGGCAACTACAACCAGGAGCCCGCCTGGTGCCCAAGGTGTGCTCAACCGACCATCGCCTTTACGGGGCGTGATGAGCAGGCCCATTTCGACTGTTTTCTCATCCGGGTAGGAAGTGGCGAATTGATCCGGCTCACCGAAGCGCAGGGACAGAATCAACACCCGAGCTGGGCACCCAACGGCCGCGCGCTGGTCGTGGCCTCGTCGCGCGGCGGCTTGTGGATCACGACGGCCGATGGCAAAACGCAGAAACAGATCTACAAAGGATCGGCCGATACACCGACCTGGGGACCGGCGACCAGATAATGCGCGTGGCAGCGATTGATATTGGGACCAATACTGTCCTGCTTCTCATCGCCGAGGTGCGCGGCGGTGAACTGATCCCGCTGCGCGAGCAGGCAGAGATCGTACGGCTCGGCGAAGGCGTCGACCAGACGCGTGAGCTCAACGTGGCCGCGGCCGAGCGCACGCTGGTGGTGCTGCGCCGCTACGGCGAAGAGCTGCGCGCTCATGAGGTCGATCGCGCGGCCGCGGTCGGCACGCAGGCCTTGCGCGAGGTGAGTCGAGGAGGAGCCTTCATCGCAGCCGCACGCGAAGCGCTCGGGTGCAACGTCGAGGTGATTGCCGGGGACCGGGAGGCGCGATTGTGTTGGCGCGCCGTGGCCGCAGCCTTTCCTCGACTCGGTCGCGGGCGACGCACGGTACTCGATATCGGTGGGGGATCGACCGAACTGCTCGTTGGAGGCGAACAGATCGAGCGGCTGGCGAGTGTGCCGATCGGCTCGGTGCGACTGACGGAGCGATTGCTCGAACATGATCCGCCCACCGAGGAGGAGCGCCACGCTCTGCGCAAGACGATCGATGCGGCACTCGCGACCTTGCCTACACCGGAAGGTCAGCTGATCGCCGTCGCGGGTACGGTCACCACGCTGTGCGCCATTTCGCTCGGCCTCGCCGACTACGATGGCGCCCGCGTGCACGGTCAACGTCTTGTGCGCACTGAAATCGATCGCATCGTGACGCAGCTCGGCGATCTGTCGCTCGAAGAGCGCAAGCGGACGCCCGGGCTGGATCCCCGACGGGCCGATGTCATTTACGCGGGCGGTGTGATCCTTAGTCGGGTCATGGCGCGCGGATCTTTCGACGAGGTGGTGGTCTCCGATCGTGGCATCCGCTGGGGCCTCGCCCACGAATTGGCCCACCTGGCCACCTGAGTGACCGGCTACCGCATCGGCCAGTGGCCTGTTTTTTCGCCCTGTTTTACATAATTTCAAGCACTTAAGAATCTGGTCGAATTCTTGCTCGCCGGGTCGTCCATGACTCAACGCTGGTGTTTTGCAGTCCTGTCTCTCCTCAGCGCTTGCGGTGCCGCACCCACTCCCGTCAGCGGCCCGGGTCAGGATGGTGGGACGGCGCCGGTGCCGTCCCAGGGGGATGCGGCAGCTGCGCCTCGCTGTGGCGACCGAACCTGCAACGGCACGGAGAACTGCGAAACCTGTCCCGGCGATTGTGGCGCCTGTCCCGCCTGCGGAGCCGCGCCCTCCTGCACGGATGCCGTCGGTCTACCCTACCAGCCTGCCCTGCGAGCCGATCTCTGCCAGGGCGCGCACGAGAACAGTTCACTGCCCGACGGCAAGCCACCCTACACCGCCAACTGCGGACCGGCCAAACTCCGCCTGCGCCTCGCTTCGCTCGAGGCCACCAAGGGCAGCGGCAAAGCCTACTGCATCGTGCACGCTACCGATGGCACCACCTCCGCGGTCGCCATTACCCCTAAGACCAAGGACCTGGATGACAAGGAGACCTTCTTTTTCAGCCCCGGCGTGGGGATGTTTTGGGGGAACAAGGAGTTGCAAAGGACCACCAACAATTTGACCATCACCTACAACTGTTTTCACGTGAAGAGCGATGCCTGGTCGAAAGTGCTCAGTACCCTGGGCGACTCAGCGAACAAGAACGGGGGCGTGGCTGGAGACTATGGCTGGGCCTTCGCTGCTGGTGGGGCCAGCGCCGATGTGGCCGCCGCCGCGGTGCAGGCTGCGAGCGGCGACGATCTGAAACTGAACGCGCAGCAGGTGATCAGCAAGGCGGATCTGCTCGACCTCACCAACGGCCGCAAATGGACACTGCAACAGGAGGGTGGCACCCACTGGTACAGCCTCTACCACTGGAACTGGCGGGTCACCGTGGAAGCGTGGGGCTGCGCGGACGCGATCTACGCGCCGAATTAAACACAATGCCGCTCACTGAGCGGCATTGCGTTTAGCCCAGAATCATCTCCTCTTTCACCAGAGTTCCTTCCGCGAAGCGCGTCGGCCGCCAGGGGTCGAAAAAGGCCGGGCGCGCGCTACCGGCGAGGAATTCGCCGTAGTACTTCGTTACGACCGGCGCCATCATGAACCCGTGGCCCACGAAGCCGCAGCATAGATAGAACCCGGGCACGCTGGGCGCTTCGCCGACGATCGGATTGCCATCGGGCGACACGTCGTAGGGGCCAGCCCACTGGCGCAGCACTTTTACCTGACTCAGGCGCGGCATCACCCGCACGAGTTCGCGCGCTACCTTGGTGAGAAACTGCAATCGCGATCCCATTTTCACGTGGCCATCATCATGATCTTCGACGCTGATGCCCGTGACGATCTCGCCGCGCATCGACTGACTAAAGTAGAGGCCGCTCGAAAGGAGGCTCACCATCGGCTTCAAAAAGGGTTTCAGCGGCTCGGTCGATAGGATCTCGTGGCGGTGGGGGCGGTTGGGCAGTTCGATGCCGACGAGCTTCGCGACCTCGGGGCTCCAGGCGCCTGCGGCATTGACGATCCGCTGAGCGCGCACCTCTCCTCGTGAGGTCTGAACGCGAAATCCAGCGCCGGTCGGCACAATCCTTTCCACGCTCGTAAAGGGGCAGATCGCGACCCCGCGCGCCGCCGCCTGGTTGGCGTAGCCCCACAGAAACGGCCAGGGAAACACGATGCCATCGCGCGGATTGTGAGCCGCACAGACCAGCTCCGACACCTCCAGCTCCGGCACGATTCGTTTCGCTTCCGCTGGTGAGATGAGCCGCGTCGGAACACCGCAGCGATTCTGCAGCGCAATGTTTCGCTCCATGCGCGCGCGCTCCGCCTCGGCACGCGCGAGAAAAAGATAGCCACCCTGGCGCAGCCAGATATTGATCTTGAGCTCGCCTGCAAAGCGCTTGCACAGCTCGATCGACTCCTGCATGAGACGGATGTTGGTCTCGGTCGACCACTGCATGCGGACGCCGCCGCCGTTGCGTCCCGAGGCGCCGTAGTTGAGGTAGCTGCGTTCCAGCACCACTACGTCGCGCACACCGTTTTTGGCCAAATGATAGGCAATGCCCAGCCCCATCACCCCGCCACCGACGATGAGAACATCGGTTTCGCGAGGTAGGCTCATCCCTCTTCGTCGCCGCGCGCCAGAGTGCCGAGTGCCACCGCTGCGACGGGCGGGCGTGTGGTAAAGGGGACCGGCACGCAGCCGCGCTCTGCCAGGATGAACCCGCACAGGGCCATGCACTCTTTGCCCTGACAGGGCCCCGTGCCAAGTCCGGTGTAGCGCTTGACCTCCTCGAGATCGCGAAAGCCGAGGGCGAGCGCATGGCGGACATCGTCGAGCGTCACGTCTTCGCAACGGCAGACGATGGTTTTCATGCCAGCGACTCGGCCACCGCGCGCCCTACCGAATGGCCATGTGCTCGGGCCGCCTCCACGCCGACGAAGCCGCAGACATCGCCGCAGGCATAGACCTGGTCTACACGCGTCGCTCCCCTGCCATCGACGAGGCAGGCGAAGCCCCCCCCCTTCGCGCGCAACTCCACCGCGGCGCCGTGCTGACGCGCCAATTCCGAAGCGGGCGCCGGTACCGCTGCCACCGCGACTCGATCGCACCTCACGCGGCGCCCGCCTTCCAGATCGAGGCCGCTCACCCAGAGCCGGCCCCGCGCGCGCAGGACGCGCTCGCTCGCGAGGTGCTCCACGTTCGATCCAGCGCTCGCCAGTGCCTCGGCCAGGGCATGCGCATAGGCCCCGTCTCCAAGGATCGCTGTACGTCCTGCGAGCTTCACCCGGTAGCGCGTGGCCAGCAGCCCCACCGCGCGCGCCGCCCAGATCCCCGGGCGATCGTTGTTCTCGAACAGGGCGTTCACATCGTAGCTGCCCGTCGCATAGATGTAGCGCCGCGCCGTGAGTTTCGTCAGCACACCGCCGTCGTCGATGGCCAAGAGCCCGCCATCGTCCTCCGGATACCATGCGATCGCTGCCGCATGGCAGCGCAGTTCGACACCCACCGCACGTGCCTCTGCCGCGAGCGCGTCCGCAGCCGCGATGCCAAAACGAGGATGCGATAGCAGCGATCCTCCGGGTCGATCCTGCTCATCATAGACCACCACCGAGCGCTTCCCGTCTTGAGCACAGGTAAGCGCTGCGGCCAGCCCCGCGGGTCCGGCGCCGATCACCGCCACATCGACCTTTCGTCGTCGCCCAGAAGGCAGGGCAGCCAGCTCCCCTCCTCTCTCGGGCAGACGCCC
The DNA here is from genome assembly GCA_023248875.1 of Myxococcales bacterium. Taxonomy (GTDB): domain Bacteria; phylum Myxococcota_A; class Polyangia; order Palsa-1104; family SHYY01; genus JAHFDT01. The sequence goes on from JAHFDT010000004.1 coordinate 23,093, forward strand.
GAGACCGCCGAGCCGATGGACCATCTTGCGCAAAAGCGCGTTGGCCGCTCGCGGCGAGGTGAACATCGTGTGGTGGTCCATCCCGCGCGGAAAAACCGCATCGGCAGCGCCCAGTAGGTCATGTTCGCCGGCCGGCCAGGAGTTCTGGTGCTCGATCCGCTGCCCTTCGCGCAGCGCGGTTTGGCACGCTTTGACATTCGGTTGGCCGTCGATGCGCATGAGACAGGCACCACAGTGACCCGCCAGGCAAAATGCGGCGCGCGGACGATGGTATTTCACCGATCGCGATAGCACCCGAACCCCGGCCGCCCATAGCCCCACCGCGACTGGCTCGCCCGCCACCGCACGCACTGCGCTTCCGTCGAGAAACACGGTGCAGTCGGGCACGCGGTCGCTCATCGGAGCCGTTTATATCAAAGAAACGCGCCCAGCGCCCGCCACCGAGCTAGGATGGGAGGATGAATCTCTCCCATCGCCTCCTGCCTCTCCTGCTCTTGGCTTGTGGTGCAACACCCCTGCCTCCGTACGACCTGGGAATGTCGGTGAGCGATCTACCCGGATCGCCCAGCGACGCTTCGGTCGCCGCCCCAGACCTATCGTCGCCCCCGATGGATCTCGCTACCAAGCCGGACCTGGTAGGGCTGAAATCGGTCGGCCAGCCCTGCACCAATGACAACCAGTGCCTCCCGGATCTCTCGTGCATCACCCGCAATAATTTCGTCAATGGGGTGTGCGACAAGTCCAGGACCTGCACGATTCTGTGCATGAAAAGCCAGGAGTGCACCAGCAAGTTTGGTCCCAACTTCCACTGCAACCAAGGCTGCGCCTTCAACAACTGCCAGCCGAATTAGGGTCTGTCCTCAAAGTCCTCCCGTCGTCGGGCTCGTTCTCGCCGCGGCTCGCTTTGTCGCTCCTCGGTTGCCTACCGCCAGTAGGCGCCCTTGTCGCTCCGCGCGATCCGGGCTGCGAACTTCGCCCGACTCGGTCCGGACTTTGAGGACAGACCCTAGAAATTCTGGTTGTCAAAGCGAAACAGCAGAAAATGCGGTTGCTCGGTCGTCGGACGCACCACCACTGCACCATCGCTGCTCGCACTGTTGCGATGGATCTTGTGGCCGCCGTCGGCGCCATAACCGAAAGCAAACACTGAAATCGGCGCATCGAAGGCGAGCTGCGCCAGGATCCTGTCGACCAGGAGGGGCGGCGAGTAGGGCGTAAACTGATTGGCGTGGAGTTTCAAAGTGGCCACATAGTCGAGGGCTATGTCGGCGGTGTGCCAGCCTTCGCTCCAAGTGCCTCCTGGCAAGGGCGCGTCGAGCTCGGCCAGGGCGACCTTGGAGTTGAGCGTGAGGGTCGAATCGATGTTGATGAGCAGGCGATAGAAGTTTCCCTTCATCTCCACCTCGAGGATGAGGTGGTGGCTATTGGGCTGAGCACACTGCTGGTCTTGTGGGCGAACAATCGAGTAGAGCGTCCCATCAAGGCGACCGTAGAGCGCGGTGAGGGCATTGCCAAACGAGGAGACACAAGGGTGCGGCGACGCGCGGTCGACGCTGGCATCGAAGCTGCTTGAATCGGCGACCGAATCGATGGGCGAACAGGCGGATGCCAGCAGGGGCGCGAGAAGCTGAACCGCGGCAGCGCCTAACCCGGAACGGATGCTTCCTCGATGCGCCGCCGACGTTTGCGCCCCCCGCGCCGCCGACGTCGGCGACGGCGCGGCTCACCATCCGGTGCCCCAGCCCCTTCCGTTTCGTTGCTCGGCACGCCCCCATGCATCGCATCCTGGAGCAGCGTGCGCCAGCGTTCGAGCTCGTCTTCGATCGCAAGACCGGGCTGAATCACCGGTGACAGCAGCTCAAACACCTCGAGCGCTTCCTTGAAATAGTCGCGCTGAACCAGGGCCATCGGCCGACTGCGACGGCGGCGCGACGGCGCGAGGCGCCGCTGTGCAAACAGCATCTGGCGCGTGCGCTCACTGTCACGGCGGGATACACGAATCTGTTCGAACAGCGGGCGAATCCGTTCGTCGATCAGCAGCCCGATGTCGCGAATTACGTCGCCCGGACGATCCTCCCCCTCTTCGAATAGCTCCAGGCCGACGAACGGCGCACTGATCAGCGAAAGAAGCACCGCGTTCGATGGGAGGTAGCCACTGCGTACCCGCACATCGAGTCGATCGAGCCCATCCCACCACTGCTTGACCACCACCGTGTCGGATCCCTCTCCGACCAACCGCCGATCGAGCTCAGGGACCAGCAGCGCTAGGACTCCGGTTTCGATCATCAGCTCCATCGAACGGCGTGCCGCCCCGCCGCGCAGGAGACGATAGAGCTCCTCCAGCACCCGTGGCGCCGCACACTTCGGAATCTCGCCCTTATGCGTCAGAATCGCATTCCAGGTCGCTGGCTCGACGGAGAAACTAAGTCGACCCGCAAATTTGATCGCCCGCAAGATACGCACTGGGTCTTCGCGGAAGCGGATATCGGGATCGCCGATGGTGAGCACCGTCCGAGCCACCAGATCCGCCAAGCCCCCCACATAGTCGATCACCTGGTCGGCCTCGAGGTCATAGAACAGGCCATTGATGGTAAAATCGCGACGACGCGCGTCCTGCTCCGCGGAGCCGAACACGTTATCCCGCCGGATCAGAAGATCCGGCTCGGCACTCTCCTCCCCCGCCTCCAACTCCGACAGAGGATTAGCACGGAAGGTGGCAGTTTCGATGATCTTGGGGCCAAAGAAAATGTGGGCCAACCGAAAGCGACGGCCGATGATCCGGCAATTGCGAAACAGATCCTTGATCTCCTGCGGAGTGGCACTGGTCGCGATATCAAAGTCCTTCGGAGTGCGCTCGAGCAAAAGATCGCGCACGCAGCCACCGACCAAATAGGCTTGGTATTTGTGCCCCACCAGCCGACGCACGATCTTTTCGGCATCGGCATCGATGAGCTCAGGCGGGATCGGCATCTGGCTGTTGGTTAACACACTGGGCGGGGCGCAGCAAATGGGTTAGATGTGGGCCCATGCGCGCCATCGAAGATGCGCTCGAACGCACCATCGATGTGCCCGAACGACCGCAGCGAATCGTGTCGCTGGTGCCCTCTGTGACCGAGCTACTGTTTGACCTGGGCGCTGGCGAGCAGCTGTGCGGTATCTCCAACTACTGCACCGAACCGCGTGGCGTACTGGATGGCCTGCCACGTATTGGAGGGCAGAAGAATCCCGAAATCGATGCGATCCTTCGCCTCCAGCCCGATCTCGTCCTCGCGGTCAAAGAGGAGAACCTCGCCCGCGATGTGGCCGCGCTCGAGGCGCACCGCATCCCCGTTTACGTCGCAGACGTGCGCACCATCGAGGATGCGCTCGCGCTCATCGGTGAGATCGGCGATCTGGTCGACGCACCGCCGGGCCGACAGGCCGAATTGCGATCCCACGTGGCCGAGGGCGTCGCTGAGGCGCGCCGCATCGCTGCCGTCCCGCCACGCCGACTGTTCGTCCCAGTCTGGCGCGACCCCTGGATCACGATCTCGGCCGACACCTACATGCACGAGGTACTCCACGTCTGCGGAGGCGTGCCGCTGCGTCTCGGCCGCCCCGAACAGCGCTATCCCAAAGTGGAGCTCGACGAAGTTCTGGCTGCCCGGCCCGATCTCATCCTGCTTCCTGACGAGCCCTACGCCTTTGGTCCGAGCGACGTGGCAGAACTGTCCAACATCGCTCCTACCACCATCGTCGATGGAAAACTACTCGGCTGGTATGGGCGCCGCACGGGAGAAATTGCTCCGCTCTCGCATCTCCTGCGCAAACACGCGCTCCGTTGACGACGTGACGATCTCCGACGACAATTTGGCGATGTCTCAGGCTCCTCGAGGGTACCGCTTCGCCACCGTGGTGTGGGGCACCGACTATGTCGATGCGTTCTTGCGTTATTCCTTGCCGAGCCAGCTGGCGCCGAACAACCTGCCGTGCTTTCACGGATTCGATGCGTCCTACCGCATCTACACCACCCGTCGCGATGCGGAGGTCATCGCTGCTTCGGCGGCCTACCGCGAGCTGTACAAGTGGATGCCGGTGGAGTTCGAGCTCTGCGAAGATTTAGGAGCCGACCAACAGTCCGGAATGAAGTATGGCTACGTGCTACGCAGTCAGACTCACCTCTTTCGCAACCACCGCAGGCAGGATGTCGCGTTCCTATGTCTGTATCCCGATGCCATTTGGGCGGACGGCTCCCTTTTGACCTTGCTGCGCGCGGCGCAGGAGGGGAAACGGCTTGCCTTGGCTGTTACCCTTCACGCGCGTCGCCAAACCCTGTTTCCAGCGCTCGCCGAGCGATGTCCTGAGCAGAATGCAGTTTTTACCATCGCGCCACGGGCGCTGATGCGCCTGGGATTCGCCCACCTGCATCCGGGGGCGCAGGCAGCTTTGCAAGGGGCAAAATGTGCCTATGACTGGCCGAGCACGGTGCTTTGGCCGCTCGGTGACGATGGCTTGCTACTACGCCCTTTTCACCTGCAGCCCATCCTGCTTAGGCCTCACGACCAGGACAAGGACTGGATTCCGCGTGAATCGCTCGACTACGACTGTGTGCCGCACCAGAGTTATGCGCCCGACGAGGTTCTGCTGTGCATCCTCGACTTCGATCCCAACGAGGTCACGGCGAATGCGCCCTTGGCCGAGCCTCAGCGCATTCGTGCGGTCGCCGAATGGGCAGTGCGTTACACCACGGCACGTCAGCGGAACTTTTTCCGGCACCGCTTCTATCTGCACGCCGGCGATCGGTCGCCCGCCTGGACCGAGACAGAAAACCAGTCGGATCGATTCGTCGATGCCGTGCTTTCGCTGGTGGACGAGCTCGACCCCCTCGACCTTCAGATCGATCGCGGCCATGCCGCCGCCGCTGCCGGGCGATGGCCAGAGGCCCTGTCGGTCTATTTCGCGGTGGTCTCGCGCGCCCCGAGTTTTGGACGGGTTTATGTCCCTCTCGCGGGCGCCGCCATGGCACTCGGCAATTTCGCGATCGCCAAAGAGGCGCTCACCGTCGCGCTCGGTTTCCGACCGACCGATCCCGAGCTCCTGTGTGGACTCGGCGCTATTCAGCTGGGGCTCGGGGACAGGGCCGCGGCAGACGTGGCATTTCGCCGCGCACTCGCAGTGCAACCCGACCATGAGAATGCGCAGCTCGGTCTGGAGGCGCTGACGAACGAGGGTACTCACAGCTCGGGAGATGAGCAGGCTCTCTTGCAGGCGCTGGCGATCGATCTGGAGAACTTCCGTGTGTGGTTAGCGCTCGCCCAAAAGCGGTTCCCCTGAGATTGACGCCCATGTGCTGAGAAGTCTACGATGGCGCCCTTATGGCTCAGCTGGTCTACCTCGTCGAATCGGACGCCGAACTCGCGGCGCTGGTCGCGAGCACGCTGCAGCGCCATGAGCTCCGCGTGGTCACGTTTCAGGATGGCAACGAGCTCCTCGTCCAGCAGGAAGCCCCCGCGCTGATCCTCCTGTGCATCGATCCCCGACGGATCGGATGGGCGGTCTGTAACCGCATCAAGAAGAGTTCGCTGCGATCGGTACCCATGATCGTCACCTCCGCCGAGGCCAGCGAAAAGGATTTCCAAGACCACCAAGCCTTGCGAACGCGGGCCGAGGGCTACCTGCGCAAGCCCTTTGGCATGCGCGTTCTCATCGAAATCGTGGGGACGGTACTGCGGGGCCTGGCTCCGCCCGACGCCGTGACTCCTCTCCCCGCCGCAGCACCGATCGAAGAGCTGTCCTCGGATGATTTGATGTTCGATAGCAGCGAGATTTCCGTCGAAGTACTTCCCCCTTTGGAGGAGCTGTCGAGCCCTCCCCGGCTAGCGGCAACGCCGATCCCGGCCGAGGCCTCGGGCCTCTTGGACCTGGATGCCGCGTTCACTGAACACCACGATTCAGCCCCTCTTCCGACGATCCCGGCCCCACCGCCCGAAGTTCCCGCTGCCCCAGAAAAAGCCGTCACGGATGACCGCCAGCTTCTCGAAATGAGGGATCGCCTGTTCGATCTCTCCGCCGCCAACGACCGCCTCACGGCAGCGGAGCAGCAGCTTACCGCCGAATTGCAACGCAAAGAGGCCGAGTTCCGCAAGGTGCTCGATGGCCACAGCCACGAGCTGGCGCAGCTCGAACGGGAGCACGAGCGAACGCTGCAGAAGCTAGACGAGCAGTACGAAGGCGATCTAAATGAGGCGCGCCAGCGAGCGACAGAGCTCGAAGCGAAACTCGCGGAGGCAGAAAACCGAGTGACCGAGCTCGAAGCTAAACTTGCGGAGGCAGAAAAGCGGGCGACAGCGCTCGAAGCCAAGCTGGCGGAGACGGAGGGGCGGCGCACCGGTGATCGCGAACTACGCACGCGGCTGCGCAAGGCGTTGGCGATTTCCGCCGCGCTTCTCGACGAAGCCGAGTAGGTCGCGCGGTGAAACCGATCTCCGGCAACACGCAGGGCCTGAAACCGTCGCAACGCAAACAGCTCGAGCGACTGTTTCGGCGCCGTACCGATCCAATGGAAGTGGTCTCACGCGAGTTGGCCCATGGGATGTGTCAGTGCGCAAGCGAGTTTGGACGACAGATTGGTGTCCTCATCGACCGTTCCGGTGCAATCACCGATGTCATAGTCGGTAGCGCCCATCAGCTCCTTTTGCCAGAGCTCGGGCGCGAACGCATCGGAGCCGCCCGCCTGCGTGGGGTTCGACTGGTGCACACACATCTGCGCTCGGAGCCCCTGACACGCGATGACCTCACCGATCTGGCCCGATTGCGGCTCGACTTGGTGAGTGCCATCGGCATGCGCCCGAATGGAGAACCGAGCACCCTCTCCTCGGCGCATCTCGTGCCGGAGAACCCGACCGGTGCCTTGTGGCGCGAGCTTCCGCCCGAGCCGATCGCTGCCGCGAAACTCGACTTCCTCGAGCTGATCCAGTCGCTCGAAGAAGAATTCGCCCGTACTCGCTCGGTGCAGCGCACCGACCTGCGGCGGGATCGTGCCGTCCTCGTACATGTAGCACTCGGTCGCGACGGCCATCCGGAAGCACGCGTGCAGGAGCTGCGCGAGCTAGCGCGCACCGCTGGTCTTCAGGTGGTCGATGCGGTCGTCCAGCATCGATCGCAGGGTCCCGACCCTCGGTTTCTCGTCGGACGCGGCAAACTGGACGAGATCGTGCTGCGCGCGATGCAGCGCGATGCCACAGTGCTGGTGTTCGACCCCGAGCTCACACCCACTCAAGCGCGCTCGGTTTCCGATGCGACTGAGCTCAAAGTGATCGACCGGACCATGCTCATCTTGGATATTTTCGCTCAGCACGCACGCAGCCGTGATGGCAAACTGCAGACCGAGCTGGCGCAGCTCAAGTACACCCTGCCCCGCCTGGTGGAGAAGAACACGATGATGTCGCGCCTCACCGGTGGCATCGGCGGACGAGGTCCTGGCGAAACCAAGCTCGAGATCAACCGGCGCCGCGCGCGCGAGCGTATCCATCAGCTGGAACAGGAGATTCAAACCCTCGGTCACCGTCGCGCCGAGCGACGCTCCTTGCGCACCTCACGGGATGTTCCGGTCGCCGCGATCGTCGGCTACACCAACGCGGGGAAGTCGACGCTTTGGAATGTGCTGACCGGTGGCGAAACCCTGGTCGAAAACAAGTTGTTCGCCACCCTCGATCCCACCTCGCGCCGCCTCTATCTCGGCTCCTCCGAGGGAGAAGGCCGAGGACCCCAGGAAGTGGTGCTGATCGATACCGTCGGCTTTATCCGTGATCTACCCAAAGATCTCATCAGTGCCTTTCGGGCTACCCTCGAAGAGCTCGATGAGGCGTCCGTCTTAATCCATGTGGTCGATGGCTCAGACCCAGAACATGACGCTCAGATCGCTGCGGTCGATCGCATCCTCAGCGACCTCGGACTCGACCAGAAACCTCGCCTTCTGGTGTTCAACAAGGCGGACCGGCTCTCCCCCGAGGAGGTCGAATCGCTCGCCCGTACGCACCAGGCGCAGGTGCTGTCGGCCCAGGATCGAAACACACTCCGTCCGCTCGTGCGCGCGCTGGCGGCCACATTTGCTAAGCTTTCCTGACTACTTCTTGGGCTGGGCCTGCAGGATCACCTTGCCGCCGCGCACGGTCACCTCGAAATCCACGTGGCGGCACTTGTGTTTCTCGAGGAGATCGGGAACCTGTTTCTTCAGCTTGGCCACCAGCGCTTCGAACTTCACCTCGCTCTCACCCACGCTCTGGCGGGCAGCGCTGTAGCGCTCATGAAGTGTGCGAAGCGCCGCGGAACTCATGCCCGGCACCGACGGCATAGGAGGAGGTTGCGGCGGCTCACTCTTGCGTGGTGGCGGCGGTGGCCCCGCGCTCTTCGGTGGCTCGGATGGTGAATCCCTCTTCGGCGATCCCGCATTGGTCGGCCGCGGTGCGGGCGGTGGCACGGCACCTTTCTGTGGCACGTGCGGCGGCACCGTAGCCGGGCGCGGCGGAAGAGGGGTAGCGGATGGCACCCCGGTGGATGGGCGCCCCTCGAAGGAAAAACGACCGCCATCATCGAGGTCGTCGAGAAACCCGGCCAGCGGGTCACGATCGATCGGGGCCGCCGGAGCCGCGCGTCCCCGTCGAGCCAACTCCTCCGGCAAGGTAACCCCCTTGCGCTGGGCGCGCGCGAGATGGCGATCGTAGGTGCCCTGCTCGATCTCGCGCAGCGTCTTCGACCAGCGGGTGAGATAGGTGTTCCAGCGCTGGAGCAACGTGTTGTGCCGAAACCGCAGCGCGGTGTTCCGAATCTGAATCTGCCCCAGTTCGAAAAAGATCCGGACCACCTCTTTGCGCGGCACAGTGGGTTCAGTCTTCTCCATCCCAAGGAAGTACTGCTCATACAGGACCCGGAGACGATCGATGCGATGCTGAAGATCGTTGAGTGCCGCTTCGACGTTCTCAATGGGCCCGGACACCTCTAATTCCGCACCGGGCGCGGCCCACCGACCGGTTCGCCGCCCTCCTCTGCGTCGGATCCGGCAGTCACGAGATTCCCGCCCAGCGCCAGAATGCGCTGATCCACATCACGAAAGTGCGGATCGCGTTTGGCCACCTTCTCATAATAGTAGAGAGCTTCCCGCACATCGGCTAGCTGCTCATAGACCTGGCCCAGCTCGAAATAGAGAGCCAGCCGCTCGCGCTCCTGAATGCGCTCCGCGTAGAGCCCTCCCTTGAACTGCGCAATCGCGTCGGCCATCAACCCCTTGTTCAGATAGCAAAGGCCGATCATCATGTGGCAAAGAACCTGGCGTTGCGGATCTTGCATCGCGATGTTGAACTCCGCGATCGCTTCATCGAGGAGCCCCATCTCCTTGTACGCGATGCCCAGATCGTAGTGCGCTTCGAATTGCGCCACGGCGTTTTCGGAAGACGAGGTTTCGTCGTCTGGAATCACCACCCGCACCGTTGGGGTTCGTGGCATGGGTGCGGTCTCCGGCGGAGCAATTGCGGGAGCAGCGGGACGTTGACCGAGCCGTGCCAAATCGTCGTTGGGGTCGACCGGGGGAGCTTCCGGCAGCTCGAGCGGCGCACCTCTCGCGTGCTCCAGGGCAGCGAGCTCGCTGAGCTTCGCCTCGACCAGGGGGTGATTGGGATGGCTCTGCGTCAACTGAACCAGAATCTCTCGCGCGTCGCTCCACAGCTGTTGCTGAATGAAAAAGTCCGCCTCATCGAGCTCGTCTTCCAGGTTTCCGGCGGGGAGCGCGACGGCATGAGGCAGGGTGGGTGTGTCGATCAGCGGCTCGCTGGCAGCCGTCGCCAACGGATCGGACTCCTGGGCTGGGGTCGGCTCCGCCACATCCGCAAAGCTCTCCTCGGCGAACGGGTCGACATAGTCGCCGCTCGCCGGGGCAGCCTGGGCCGTCTCTACGGGCTCCGGCTCCTCGACAATCATGGGGATTGCGGCGATCACAGAGGGCTCCACCTCTTCGACCAGTACCTCTTCATCGAGACTGATTACCTCCTCCACCGCAAATTCTTCCACCTCGAGCACATCCACCGCATCGAGCTCGACGACATCCGATGCTGTGGGCACATCGACCACCGTGTGGAGGGCGACTGGCCCCCCCCGCCCACGCACGCCTGAAGAGGATCCCTCTCGCGATCCCAGCAGCGCCTGTGCTCGCTCATTGCTCGGGTCGAGCTGCAACACCTCCTGCGCGTACCCTTCCCGGTCGGGGCCGCGCATCCGCTCCGCCAGCACCAACAGCTCCGCTATGGCCTGCTCCGGTTGGCCAGCGAGTAAATAGAGCTGCTTGAGCTTCTCCCGTGCTTCGATGTGATTCGGCGCTCGTAACAAAAGTTTCTGGATGTGGTCGATCGCCTTCGGGTAGAGCTGATACTTCGCATACACGTCGACTTCGGAGAGGACGCGCCCGATCTCCTCATCGTTGGTGTCTTCGGTGATCGTCGACTCTTCTTCGGCCGTCTCCAGGAAGGAGGGTCCGACTTGTGGCACCGCTGGAGGAGAGCTGCCCATGGCATCGACCGGAGAAACCATCTCAGGGGCTGGCGCAGCCACGCCGGCGGGCCGCACATTGTGTGTCCGTGCCGCTTCCCGTCGTGTCGATGCCACGGCCGACATCTCGTTCGCCATGCGCGTCAGTTCGCCGCGCACGGAAGCGACCTTGGACCCCTCGCCGAGTGCCTCAAACGCCTGCGCCAAAAGCTCGAGTGCCTCGATGTCGCGTGGTTCTGCTTTGAGCACCGCCTGGAGTCGCACGAGAGCCCGCCGGGGATCGCCGCGCTGAATGTAGAGCCGTGCCACCTCGCGCCCCACCGGCCGGTTCTCCGGCACGTGAAACAGCAGCCGCTCGGCCACCTTGAGGTAATCGTCGAAGCGCTCGCGCTGGTGCAGATCTTCGGCCGCCCGCGAAAACTCATCAGCCGCCTCGCGCACCAGATTCTCTTTGGAGTAGAGCTCGGCCAGCTTGATGCGTGACCCTACGTTCGTCGGGTCGAGCTCCACGATCTGCTTGAGCGCATCGAGTGCCTCGCGCGACTTGCCTTCGCGATGGTAGTGCGCTGCCACCAACTCAAACTGCTGCATGGCATCCGATAGCAGGCCGAGCTGTTTGTAGAGCTGGGCGAGGTGCAAATTGATCTCGACCATCCGCGGTTCAAGGCGCGCAATCTGCTTATAGACCGCGATGGCCTTGAGGTAGTGGCCCGAACCGCTGTAGGAGCGAGCGACCCGCTGATAGGTCTCGATCGCTTCGCGATGCTTGCCGAGTTTCGCATAGAGGTCACCGATCTTCAGCAACAGCCGGACGTCCTCCGGATCTTCGGCAACGGCCCGGAGGTACTCTTTGACCGCCTTCTCGAACTGGCCCTTTTCGACCAGCCGTTGCGCGGCGGCGATCAACTTGTCTTTATGGCCCGCCACCGGTCACTAAACCTCCGAAAAACCCTCAGGGAAACACGATTTTATGCCACGTCTCCGAGTCGGTCAACGGGGCGCTTCTGCAAGGAGACGCTCGACGAAGTGGGTGTCGCACCGGGCGTCGACGAACTCAGGGTGGTCGACCAGGCGACGGTGAAACTCCAGATTGGTCTTGATGCCCTCCACCACGAATTCCGAAAGCGCCCGCCGAAGCCGCCGCCGCGCCGCCTCCCGGTCCTCCGCATGGACGATCAACTTCGCCAGCAGCGAGTCGTAGTTGGGGGGCACCACGTAGCCCTCATAGATGTGGGTATCGACGCGCACCCCGAGCCCACCGGGCAGGTTGAGCGCAGTGATTCGACCCGGCGATGGCGCGAAGGTCACCGGATCTTCCGCGTTGATTCGGCATTCGATGGCATGGCCGCGCGGGCGGAACCGACCCGGCGTAAAGGCGGCCGAAAGGTGCTCGCCCGCGGCCAGGCGGATCTGCTCGCGCACCAGATCGAGTCCAGTGACCATCTCGGTCACCGTGTGCTCCACCTGGATCCGGGTATTGACCTCCATGAAATAGAAACGCCCCTCATCGTCGAAGAGGAACTCGATCGTTCCCACATTCGTATAGCCCACACGGGCGATCGCCCGCGCGCAAAGGTCGAGCAGTTCGGTGCGTTGGTCGTCGCTGAGTGCAACCGACGGGGCCTCCTCCACCAGTTTTTGATGACGCCGCTGAATCGAACACTCGCGCTCCCCGAGTGCCGCGACGGCACCAAAATCGTCGGCGACGACCTGCACTTCGATGTGGCGCGGCGCCTCGATGTAGCGTTCGAGATAAACATCGGCACAGCCAAAGCCGGCCGCCGCCTCGCTGCGCGCCTTGTGTAGCTCGCCGACCAGCCGCTCCCGCTGCTTCACGATCTTCATCCCTCGCCCGCCACCGCCCGCCGAAGCCTTGATGATCACCGGAAAACCGATGTACTCCACCGCCTCCAGCGCCTGCTCATCGCTCTCGATGAGGCCGGTACCCGGAAGAATCGGCACGCCCGCATCGACCATGGCCTGCCGCGCCGAGATCTTGCCGCCCAGCAACCGCATCAACTCCGGCTTGGGGCCGATGAAATGGAGGCCACAGCGGCGACAAACCTCGGCGAACTCGGCATTCTCGGAAAGAAAACCGTAGCCTGGGTGGATGGCATCGGCGCCGGTGATTTCGGCGGCAGAAATGATCGCCGGGATGTGGAGATAGGAGTGTTTGGCGGGAGCGGGTCCGATGCACACGCTCTCATCGGCAAATTTCACATGCAGAGCATCGGTGTCGACGGAGGAATGGACCGCGACCGACTGGATCCCCAGTTCCCGACAAGCACGGATGATGCGCAGCGCGATCTCGCCTCGGTTGGCGATGAGGATCTTCTTGAAAAGCTCGGCCATTCAGGGACGGATTTGGAACAGCGGCTCGCCATACTCGACCGGTTGGCCGTTCTCCGCCAACACAGCGACCACCGTGCCATCGACCTCCGCCTCGATCTCGTTCATGAGCTTCATCGCCTCGATGATGCACAGCACCTGGCCCTTGTGGACGCGCGCACCGACCTCGACAAAGAACGGCGCCTCGGGCGAGGGTTGGCGGTAAAACGTTCCGACGAAGGGCGAAGTGATGTAGACCGCAGGATGGCCGGCGGCCGATTCAGTAGGGGGGAGAGTCGCAGGGGGCGTCGGCGCCGGAACCGAAGCCGGTGACGACATCGGAGCCGCCACCGAAACCTGTCCGCCCCGGGTGCGCTGTAGCCGCAGGCGCTCCCCGTCGCGCTCCACCTCCACCTCCGTCAGATCGTATTCGCGCAGCACCTGGGCCAGCTCCGTGAGACGAGTGACCAGGGCAGGCGATTGCACTTTCTTGTGGGCGGGGGGGATCGATTTCATCGCTTGCCTTCCTTGAGATGGTCCAAGAGCGCGGCCAACGCCAGACGATATCCCTGCCCGCCCAGGCCGCAAATTACGCCGAGACACGCCGCTGCTGACCGCGAGCGTTGTCGCTCCGGTTCCCTGCGAAATAGATTGGTCAAGTGAACCTCGATCGCTGGCAGATCGACTGCCGCCAAGGCATCGGCAATCACCAGCGAAGTATGGGTATAGGCGGCCGGGTTGATAATCAGACCGTGTGCCCGACCGTGCGCCTCCTGGATTCTGTCGACGATTACCCCTTCGTGGTTCGACTGGAAGCAGCGCACTTCGGCGTCGCGCGCCCGCCCATCAGCACAGAGCTGCGCTTCGATCTCACCGAGTGTCATCGCACCGTAGAGCTCAGGCTGACGCGTGCCGAGCAGATTCAGATTCGGCCCGTTGAGCACCCAAATGACGGGCATGGCAATTAGGCGAGTTCAGACTGTAGCTTGGGAGCGACCATGCGCAGAAGATAGCGACCCTTGCCGAAGTTTCCCCCCGGGCCTAGGGCGAGCGCGAGAAAATAGTCCTTGCTCAGCACGCGCACCAGGATCTGGAGCTGCTCGGCGCGGATCGCTACCTCCTCCACACCGCCCACTTCGAGCACTTCGGCCGCTTTGCGCACCTGGGTCAGAATGAAGCTGAACTCCATGCCGATGGTGGTGATATCCATGTCGGTGATCGGTTTGGCGTAGGACTCGACGGCGATGCCATCGAAGCCCATGAGCAAACCCGCCACGCCCCCCTCGACGCTCTCCACGACCTTCATCAGATTGTCGCGAAACATGCCGGTCTTTTGTACTCGCCCCGTCGAGGCAAGTCAATCTTCAGTCCGACTACATCGTCGCAACCGGGGCGCTCTTGCCACACTTGATCGCGCTCCCGCTGCGGCAGCAGGTAATGGGCACGTCCTGAGCGATGTTGCAAGGATGGCCGGAGTTGACGATCGTTCCCTTGGGGAGGTCACAGGCGGGGATGTTTTCGAACTGGTCGGCGCCGATTAGGCATCCTCGGCACAGCTTGAGCGGGAAGGTTGCGTAGGGCGACGAGACGGTGGTCTTGCCGGAGTCCCCCTGCATCGTACCGGTGATGCGAAAATCGATCAGAATCGGATTGGTGAGGTCGAGCGCTAGATCGGCCGCCAGAGCGGCCGCCAGCGAACGGGGCAAAAGATTGACCGTGAGGGCCAGGGACATGGTCGTCGAATCGAGCTGGCCGCCCAAGCTGGTCATGTGGCCGCTCGTCGGAACTTTGGGATCCAGTGCTTTGGGAAGTTGGCGCACCTGAATGTCGGCGCCCGTGACCTGGATCAGATTGCGGTTCGGATCGCTCGTCGGCTTGAGGGCCGACTTCATCGAAATGTAGCCTTCGTATCCGCTGGCCGCATCCGGCAGCAGACTGAAGAGAAAAAGGTCGAGCAGTCCTTGGGTCCGCGTCTGCATCCCGCCGACCTGGATCGAGCAGCCTGTGTCATCGTTCATCGGGATCAGGTTCCCGATGATCTCGATCGCCACCGGATTCTCCACCGCACAGCCGCTCAGCATCAGCAGGAAGATCAATCGCTTCATAGGCACCTCTCTTGGCTATGGTAACGCGGGCCCTCGGGCAGGGCCAAATTTTTGGCCAGCTCTCCCAGCGTCAGAGAAACCATCCGAACCTCACCAGGCCCTCGCAGGGCGATGAAGCGAATCGCTCCATCCCGGCGCTTCTTATCGCTGGCCACGTAGTCCCAAACCTCCGGGCGAAGCTGGCGGTCCAGCTCCACCGGGAGTCCCAATCGGCCCACCACGGCCCGCAGCCGATCCTCAAATCCCGTGGGGCTGCCGAGCCGCTCTCCCACGCGCGCCGCAGCGAGCAATCCGAGCGCCACCGCCTCGCCATGCCGCAATTCAGGTGCCGTCCGTTCGAAAGCGTGGCCGAGCGTATGGCCCAAGTTGAGCAGCCGCCGGCCACCAGTCGGATCGCGCTCCCTCTCGTCCGCTGCGACGATACGGACCTTCGCCTGGACCGCCCGCTCGATCAGCGGTGCCAGCCCCTCGCCTTCCCGAAGCTGCTCGGCCTCGGCAACCAGTCGTTCCCAGGGCGCTCCACCGACGAGTAGGATCCCCTTGAGCAGCTCGCCAAGCCCGGAGATCCGGTCGTGTGGTGCCAGGGTGCGGAGCATGGCCGCATCGCAATGAACCCATAGCGGCTGATGAAAGGTTCCCAGCAGGTTTTTTCCCGACGGTAGATTCACCCCGGTCTTACCGCCGATGGCCGCATCGATCTGCGCCAAGAGCGTGGTGGGAACCGCCACCCAGGCGACACCACGAAACAGCAGCGATGCGACCAAGCCCGCCAGATCACACACCGCGCCACCGCCGAGCGCCACGACGATGCCCTCGCGGTCGAGAGAGGTACATAGCGATTCGGCAAGCCGCTCTACTTCCGCCCAGCGCTTGGCCCACTCCCCCTCGGGCACCAGGGCCACGGTCACGCGAAAGCCGCGCTCTTCTAGCGCTGTGCGGTAGCGTGCCAGATGAAGAGCGGCAATTCGTTCATCGGTGACGATGGCGACTTGCGCCAGCGGCCGACGAAGTGCCAGTTCGTGCGCAAAGCGCAGCGCGGCACCATCGTGGGGATCGAAGAGGACTGGGTACCGCGCCTCACCCAGCTCGACCCACGTCGCCCGCGAAGTGAGCCACTCCAAGATCTCGTGCCCCACCGCATCGACCGAACGGCCACGCCGATCGAGGACGAAATCGGCCCGGGAGTAACCGGGTGTGCGCTCGGCCAAGAGCCCCCGCCAAAGTGGCCGGTGCAATCGCGCTGGCACCGATGAAAAGAGCGGCCGGGCGACGCTATCGAAGTCCGCCATCACCTCATCGGGAGAGGCCCGCAACCAAACCACACGGCCGACACGCTGCATCGCAACGATGTTTTCTTCCGTGGTCGTGCCTCCGCCGGTTGCGATCACCGCATTCGTGCCGACGCGCGCCAGCTCCTCGACCGCTGCCGCTTCACGCTGACGAAAAGCCGCTTCGCCATCATCGGCAAACTGCTCGGCGAGCGACCGACCGACACGCTCCTCGATCCTGCGATCGAGATCGCAAAACGGCCAGCTGAGCGCATCGGCCAGCCAGCGCCCGAGCGTGCTCTTGCCCACCCCCGCCGCTCCTACGAGCCACAGGATTTCCTGGTTAAAATGCAAGCGACTCGCGCAGAGGAAGCACACGCGCCTCCAGCTCGGCCATGGTGGCACCTCCCGTGCGCTCCAGCAGGGCATCGGCCAACACTAGTGCCACCGCGGCTTCCGCGACCACGGCCGCCGCGGGCACTGCACAGCAGTCGGTCCGCTCCTTGTGCGCCAGCACCGCTTCGCCGCTCACCAAATCGACCGAGGGCAGCGGCCGCCCCAGCGTCGGCAGCGGCTTCATCGCCGCGCGCACCACCAGGGGCTCGCCATTCGACAGTCCGCCCTCGATACCACCGGCGCGATTGGTCGGACGCGCGAATCGATCTCCTTGCCGCACGAGGGCATCGTGCACCTCCGAGCCGCGTGCTGCAGTGGCCGCAAATCCCAGGCCCACCTCGATCCCCTTGACGGCCGGAATCGCCATCAGCGCCTCGGCCAGCCGCGCGTCGAGCCTCCCCGTCGGGGTCGCATGGCTGCCGAGCCCCGGCACCATGCCCCACGCCACCACCTCGACCACGCCACCGAGACTATCGCCCTGGGCCTGCGCCGTCTCGATCGCTGGTACCATCTCAGCGCTGGTTGCCCGATCCGCACAGCCCACCTCGCTCGCGAGCACCCGCGCGCGTATTTCGGCCCCATCACCGTGGAGCGGTGGGGCTCGCACATTCCCGATTTGGACCACATGCCCGAGTAGCTCTATCCCGCAACGCGCGAGCATGAGCTGCACCACCGCTCCTGCCGCCACCTGCACCGCCGTCCCGCGCGCACTCGCACGCTCGGCAATCTCGCGGGCATCACGCAGTCCAAATTTGATCGCACCGGCGAAATCGACATGGCCCGGCCGGGGCCGAGTGATCGCCACCGCTTCGGTAGGCGGCGCAAAGGGGTCCATCGAGTCGCGCCAAAAATCGCGGTTGCGCACCAGCAGCGCCAGGGGCGAACCGATCGTTCGGCCGCCCCGCAACCCTGCCAGAACCTCGACCCGGTCCTCTTCGATCTTCATCCGCCCGCTACGCCCCACACCCCGCTGCCGCCGCTCGAGCGCCCGATCGATCGCCTCGCGCGCTACTTCGAGCCCCTGCGGAAGGCCCTCCAGAATGGCCACGAGCGCAGGGCCATGTGACTCACCGGCCGTCGTCAACTTCAACATCTGCTAGACCGCTTTCAGGTCAAATTGAGCGACTGCGGCGATCCCCTCTGCCTCGGCCGCAGACGTCCTCGGACCGGGGGACCCCGATCTCTTCGGCGAGTGCTTCGTCTCTTCTCCTTGGATTACTGCTAGTAGTCCTGCGTCGTCGCTCCTCGCCTCACCTCGATCTGGTCCGCCTCGTTCGCTCACGTTTAACCTGAAAGCGGTCTAACGACGAAGCGCGGTCGCTCGATTGACGATCCGCGGCGTGATGAAGATGAGCAGCTCCGTACGGTTGTCCGATTCCGTCTTATTCTTGAACAACCAACCCAGAATAGGGATGTCCCCGAGAAACGGGATCTTCCGTTGATTCGCGCTGGTAGTGCGCTGATAAATTCCGCCGATGACCGCGGTATCGCCGTCGGCTACCAGCATCTCCGTCTTGGCCACCTTGCGGGAAATGCCCGGCGTCCCACCGGTGGTCTGCACCGACTGGTCGGGCTGGTTCTTCGTGACGTTGACGACCATCATGATGCTGCCATCGTTGGTCACATGGGGCTTGACAGTCAAACTCAAGTTCGCATCCACGAACGTAGTCTGGGGCCCGAGTGCGCTGACGACCGTGATCGGTATTGCAGTGCCCGACAGGATCGAGGCTTCGACATTATCCAACGTGGTGATCTTGGGAGCCGATAGAATCCGGATATTGCCCGTGCTCTCCTCGGCACTCAGACGCAGGTTCAAATTATAGTTCCCGGTGAGCGAACCGAGGTTCAGCCCGACCACGCCTGACCCACCGGGCAGATTCACCACGTAGTTGGGCGACCCCGACAGCCCCACAATGTCCGTGGCCGCTCCACCCGCGGCTCCCGCAATTCCAATCGTCGAGGGAAAGCCTATCCCCGTGGGATTTCCGGTGGCTGCCGAAGCGATTCCACCGCCTCCCCACTGGATGCCTAGCCCCCGCGAAAATTTGCTATCGGCTTCGACGATTCTAGCTTCGATGAGCACCTCGGGCGTCGGCGTGTCGAGGCTGCGCACCAGCTCTTCGGCATTCTTGATATTGCCCGGCAGGTCGGAGACGATCAGCGTGTTGGTCCGATCGTCGACGGAGATACGCGCCCAGCCCGATAGGACGTCTTGAACGCGCGGAATGATCTTGGTCGCTTCGGCGTAGGAGACCGGGATGAGGCGCGTGATCGGCGGCTGCAGTTGCACCATGTGCTCGCGCCGCGAAATCTCCTGCTCGAGCTCCTTCTCTAGCACCCCCTGAGGCGCCACCCGGATCAGATTGCGCTCGCGCACCATGCCGAGCCCTTTGGCGCGCAGGATCACCTCGAGCGCCTGATCCCACGGTACGTCGCGCATACGGATGGTGACAGCGCCTTTCACATCATCGGTGGTCACGATATTGACCTGTCCGACATCGGAAATGAGACGCAGCAGGTTATGGATATCGGCGTCCTTGAAATCGAGGTCCATCCGCCGTCCGGCATACTTCTTCATCGAACCGACGAGCGGTCGTGACTGCACCATCGAAGAGTCGCCCGCAGGGGGGCCAGGCGCCGTTGGTGGCGGACTCGCCGGCTGCTGTGGCGGCTGGGGTGGGCCCTTGGGCGGCTCGGCCACCTGCAGCGGCAGTGTGTTCAGCCCAAATCCGGCCACCTTGGCCGGTGGGAAGGAGCCACTCGAGGCCACTGCCTTCGGAAAGCGCCAGACGATCTTCGTCTCTGGCTTTGCCCCGTGTCGACGGCGAGTCGGCTCCATCTTGAGCTCCGGTTCGGTCGCCGCCGCCAGCTGCGCCACCAGCCGCACCGCGCCTGGCTGCTCGGGATCGAGGTAGGCCGAGACCGAAGTGACCGGCCCGTGAAAAGCCGTGGTATCGAGCGTGCGCGCCAACTGTTTCGGCAGTACAGCCCCTTTGAACTGCAACGAAGCGCGTGGCTGCCCCGGTTCCATCGCCAGTTTCGTGATCTCCGGCTGACCGCGCACCAGGATCTCGACCCGAGCCGCGTGGGTGCTGTCACGAAATTGGACATCCAAGATCTCGACCACCGGCTTCGTGGGTTGCTCGACAAACACCGCCTGAGCCGGTTTCGTGGGGGGGTCCGAAGCCGCCGGCTTCGGCGCCAAGACGGACGGCTTTACCGACTCCTTCGCTACGCCATGGGCGACCGGCTTCTCGACCGTCGGCTTGGCCACCGCGCTCACTGCCGACTTGACCAGATCCTTCTGGATCGG
>JAHFDT010000004.1:43027-52018 GCA_023248875.1 Myxococcales bacterium
CCTGGATGTCGTAGCTCGCCGAGCCCTGGAGGCCGATCGCCACGCGCACAGAGCGCCCTCGGTCATCCCCACGCTGCGCTACCGCCACTTCGCCTACCCCGGCAGAATCGACCCGCAGCGACCGCTCACTCCCGATCCATTTACCATCGGCGATCTCGACCATCGCGCGGGGGGGTGCATCCAGACGATAGGCGGTAAAACTCGGCGTCGCACTGCCGCGGATCGTCAGCACCGTCCGGCCCGCTTCGCTGTGCACATCGATCGTGCGCACGACGTTGCCCGGTGCCGGGACTTCCGCCAGCGCCGTCCCCGCGACGAGCAATGCTGCCGCTTGCCACCGCAGCGAGGTTCCTCTTGCCCCGAACCTGGTCATGGCGACTCCGTTGCGAGCGGCTCGTTTTGGTGCAGCTCCAACACCCGCTCGATCATCTTGGTTTTCGGATCGGTGGGATCTTGTTTCAGCTCGACGTAGACTTTGCCCTTCTCGGCATCGATCCGTGTGACCTTGGCATCGGCTTTGGAAATGTGCTCGCCACGAACCACCGACACGCCGGTCCCCGTGGGGTCAAGAAACATCGCCCGCGCCTGGGTATAACCGGTCTCCTCACGGCTCCCCTCCGTCACCGGGCCTACGATAGCGATTAGCTTGACCTCATCGAGCGAATACTTGGGCAGCTTGATGTTGTACTGGGTGACCACCTTGATGCCCGAATAGTCCGAGAGGAACGAGCGAAATGGATCGCGGTT
The DNA here is from genome assembly GCA_023248875.1 of Myxococcales bacterium. GTDB lineage: Bacteria > Myxococcota_A > Polyangia > Palsa-1104 > SHYY01 > JAHFDT01. Next base: position 43,775 of record JAHFDT010000004.1, read on the forward strand.
TTGTTCGCTATCGACAAAATCTTGGTCGGAAAAGGGGCGCTTGCGCACCTTTTCCATGAGCTCCCGCTTCGGCTTCGGTGCCGATCTCGCCGAGGTACCGGGAAGGGCGGGGCCCGCCTTGGCTCCCGGCTTGCGAAAAACCACCTCTTTGGAATCTTCCTCGACGGTTCTGCCACCGCAGGAGATCGTCAATCCCAGGGACAGGCCCAAGCCGATTTCCCATGCCCGACTCACTTGGCACCTCCTGGCTTTTCGACCAGCTGATAGATCTGTGCCGCGAAATCTGCCTTGAGCAGCGTGGCTCCGGACTTGGTGTCGCCCGCCGGCGAGAGCTGCAGGTCTGCGATGGTCACGATGCGCTCGAGCTCGCCGACCTTACTGAAGAAGCGGTTGATCTGGTGGTAGGTGCCGGTCACTGACATACGGATCGGAATGCGCAGAAACGTCTCCTCGGGCACGGCCGTCTCTCGAACCGACGTCACCTTCGAAAGCCCCGCGAGCTCTACCTGCGAATTGACGTTCTCGATGAACTGCTCAATATCGAACTGCTGGCTCGAATCGCCGCTTCCGCCCTGCTTGGGCAGCGCCACGCGCAATTTGCGATCCTCATCGCGCAGCTGCTCCACCTCCAGCAGAATGGTCTGATAATCCTGGCGCCGCCGCTTGTATTCAGTGCGCTCCTCTTCGGCACGCTGGATCGACTTCTCGGTAGCCTCGGCCTGGCTCACCAAATCCGCGTAGAAAAAGTAGTAGTAGCCTCCGACCACCAGCACGAGCGCTCCCGCCAAGATGCCCGCCTTGGCGGAGCTGCGCAGTGCCACCAGGCGATCGAGCAGCTCGTTCATCAGTAGTTGACCCTGCAGGTGACATCGAACGTCACATAGGGCACGCCATATTTGCCGTCCGCCTGGGGCTGCGTCTGCTGCCAGTAGACGTCGGAAAAAAAGGCGGACAGCTTGAGGCGCTTGAGGAATTCGCCCACGTCCTCATCTGACTTGGCACCGCAATGGAGCGTCACAGCACCGCCCTTTTCCGAAAAGCTAATGATCCAGGCACGTCTCGGCTCCCAATTGGGGTTGATCCTCGCATTGGGATCGACATTGATCAATTTTTGGTACTCCTCCTTGTCATAGGTCGGCCCCTTGTTACGGGTCAAAATCTCAGAAAGCTGGCGCATGACATGTGCGGGACCACTGCGCGCGGACTGCAGCCGTAGAATCGCCTCCTTGTGGCGCTGAAGCTCATCGCGCTGCTTCTTGATGGCGTCGAAATCGCCCACCTCGGACTTGAGCTTGCTGATTTCCTGATTGAGATCCATGAGCTTTCTGGCGCGTCGGTCATTCTTGGCGGTCGCCCAACCATGGAAAGAGACCAGCCCGAGCAGCACCGTGGCCACCAGCGCACTCCCCACCAAGATCTGACGCTGACCTGTCGCACGCCGCTTGGCGGCTTTGACCGGCAACAAGTTGATGCGAATCATTGAAACTTATCCCCCGGCGTGCGCAGCGCCAGGCCCACCACGACCGCGGCCTGCGGAGCATGGGCCTGCAAAAAGGCAGGGTCGAGCCTCGCCGGATCGGCCACCGTCATCTTGCGAAATGGATCCATGACCTCGACTTCCACGTGGGCGCGCCGCGCAATGGCATGATGCAGCGACACGATGTGGGCGCCACCGCCCGAAAGCACGATGCGGCTGACCCGCGTCTCAGGGTGCGAGGCGAGGAAAAAATCGAGCGACTTAGAAAACTCGCCCGCCATTTGGTCCCCAATCTGGGTAAGTAACCGGTCCACCTGCGGCGTCGTTCGCCCTTCCGTCGCCGAGTATTTGATGCCCTCTGCATCGTCGTGGGAGATGTTCATCTGGCGCTTGATCTCGTCGGTAAAGGCCCCGCCCCCCGTCGCCACGTCGCGGGTGAAAGCGGACGACCCGCCGAGCAGGATATTCAGGTTGGAGAGCGAGGCACCGATGTTGATCAGCACCACCGTCTCGCCCGGCCCCGGCGCTTGATAGGCCGCCTCGTAGGCGTTCTGCACCGCAAAGGCCGCGATATCGACCACCACGGGATTGAGCTGCGCCTCGCGCGCCACCGCGGTGTAGTCGCGCACGACCTCTTTCTTGGCCGCCACCAGCAGCACTTCCGCCTGGCCCTGCGGATTCTTGCCGGTCAAGAGCTGGTAGTCGATTTCCACATCGTTTTTGTCGAACGGAATGTGCTGCTCGGCCTCCCAGGGGATCTGCTCTTCCAGCTCCGCTTCCGTCATCGCCGGTACGAAAATCTTCTTGATAATCACCGAGTGGCCCGAGATGGCGAGCGCCACCTCCTTCTGTTTCAGCCCCAAACGCGTCACCAGGGTCCGCAGCGCATCGACTACCGCACCCTGGTTCATGATCGTGCCATCCACGATCGCATCGGGCAGCACCGGCTCGACGCCAAAAGCCGTCAACTGCACACTGCCACCGCGACCCATCTTCACCTGGGCGACCTTGATTGCAATCGACCCGAGGTCTAGCCCGAGGCAGGTTTTAGCCATAGGAACTATCCGGCATTGTCCTACATCATACCGCTGCAGAGTGAGCGGTCAATGTTTTGCCGGGTCGTCCAGCCCAAATGCTTTGATCTTGTAGAGCAGCGTGCGGTGGCTGATCTCGAGCAGCTTGGCGGCGCTCGTGCGATTGCCGCGCGTCTCGCGCAGCGCCTTGCGAATCAGCTCCTCCTCGATCACCCGAGTGGTCTTCTTGATCGAGAGTTCGCCCGAGTGGAGCATGAGCCGCAGCCGATCGCTCTGGTCTTCGACCGGCTCACGCAGCTGCTCCGGCAGTCCCCCGATCTCGATGCGCAGCCCTTCGGCCAGCACCATCGCCCGCTCGATCGTATTCTCGAGCTCGCGCACATTGCCCGGCCAGGGGAAGTCGATGAGCCGCTGCATCGCCTCGGGCGCAGCACCCTCGATCCGCGTGCCGAGGCGCTGGTTGATCTTGGCGATGAAGTGTTCGACCAGCGTGGGAATGTCCTCGCTGCGCTCCCGCAGCGGTGCGAGGTGCAGGAGCAGCACGTTCAATCGGTAAAAGAGATCTTCGCGAAAACGCCCCTCCTTCACCTCGCGCGGCAGGTCGCGCACGGTCGCGGCGATCACCCGCACATCGATCGGGATCGACACCGAGGAGCCGACCGGGCGGATCTCCTGCTCCTGCAGGACGCGCAGGAGTTTCACCTGCAGGGGCAAGGACAGTTCGCCGATCTCATCGAGGAAGATGGTGCCCCCCGTGGCCTCCTCGAGGAGGCCACGCCGATCGCGCGAAGCATCGGTGAAGGCGCCCTTCTTATGGCCGAACAGCTCGCTTTCGAGGAGCATCTCCGGGATGGCCCCGCAGTTGACCGCCACGAACGGCTTCTGCGCCCGCGGCGAAGCGGTGTGAACCGCGCGCGCCACCAGCTCCTTGCCCGTGCCCGATTCGCCGATCACAAGGACGGTGGTCTTGTACTCGGCGATCTTGCGGATGGTGCGGCGCAGCTCCTCCATGCGGGAGCCGCGGCCGATCAGCTGCGCGAGTTCGCTCGACACTCGACGGGTAAGGGTGCCATGGCACAGGCGCCGAGTCAAAAACAGGGCCTGACAACTCGGTTTTCATACACTATAATGCGTTTTTCTCAAGGAGGCACCATGCGGCAGCGGAAGTGCGCCCAGTTGTGGCCGATCGTAGGTATGTTTTTTTTCGCCTGCGTTTCGCCGCCGCTCGAGTCGCCCAAAACCTCGGTGACCCAGCAGACGCCGGTGCGGGTACCGCAGAACATCAAGGACAAGGTCGACATCCTGTTTCTCGTCGACAACTCCAACTCGATGAGCGCCATGACCGAGGAGCTCAAGAACCGGTTTAGCCAGTTCTTGAAGGTCTTCCAAGAGCTCGCGGCGAGCGGGAAATTCGTCGATCTCCACATCGGCGTGGTCACTTCGGACTACGGCGCCGGCACCGGCAACGCCCCCGGCTGCACCTCCTCGCCAGGCGGTCAGATGGGCAGGCTTCAGGCGGTGGGCGCAGCGGCGGATGCCAAATGCAAACCGCCGAAACCCGTCGATGGCAAGACCGCCAACTACATCTCCTACAAGTTCACCGGAACGGACGGCTCGGGCGTCCACAATCTGCCGGATGGGCAAGATCTGGTAAAGACCTTCACCTGCATGGCCTCGGCGGGCGCGATGGGCTGCGGCTTTGAGCACCAGCTCGAAGCGGTCTATGCGGCACTCCACAACAATCTGCCTGAGAACAAGGACTTTTTGCGCAACGGCGAAGACGGCTCCACGAGCGCGCTCTTGACGGTGGTCTTTCTCACCAATGAGGACGATGGCTCGGCCCCCTCGTCGTCGGATGTCTTCGACAAGAACAAAGTGGCGCAATATGGCTACGAGAGCTCCTACCGGCAGACGCGCTGGGGCGTGCAGTGCGACGGCAGCAGCGACGCCTACAAGCTGGCGCCCTACGGCGATTCGGGCGGACCGCTCGCGGGCTGCCATGCCGCGCTCAATCCGAGCGCCGCGCCGGATAACCCCGGAGGGGGCCCGGGCCGGGAGTATGAGATTTCGCGCTACATCAACTTGTTCAATAACCCGTCCGTCTCCGGCGGCGTCAAGCCCAATCCAGCAGATGTCATTCTGGTCGGGATCGACGCCGCCTCCGATCCGTTTTCAGTGATCCTCTCGAACCCGGGGACGAGCGGCGGGGCGCAATATGTCACCTGCCCGCAGCTCAACGAAGGTTCGAACCCGCCCTGCGTACCGGTGCTACAGCACTCCTGCCAGAACCCGGCCCAGCCGAGCTTCTTCGGCGATCCGGCAGTGCGGCTCAACGCGGTGATCAATGCCGCCAACGGGGGCGCAGCAGCCAACCACTATATCGCCTCCATCTGCGACGCCGACTACACCCCCGCGCTGCAGGCAGTAGCGCAGAAGATCATCGTCAGTCTAGGCGGTGGCTGCATCGTCTCCCCCCTTCCCGATCCCAAGAACCCCGACTGCACGGCGCAGGATGTCACCCGCAACCTGGATGGCACCACCACCAGCAAGACCATTCCCAGATGTGATGGCTCAAACACCTACCCCTGCTGGAAAGTGCATGCCAAGAAGCTCTGCGGCGCAGTCGAAGACGATGGTAACTGTGATCAGGCAACCAATCCCATCGCGCCCCAATGCCTCGGCGTCACCATCGACCGTGGTGGGATGCAGGCACCGGATAACACGGAGGCACAGGTCGCCTGTACAACGGTAGCTGGCTGAGTCGTCGCTCCCGCGAAAGAAGAACGCAATTCCCCGTTCCCGAATCACCCGTTTTGCGAGCCTCCTCCTGCTTGCCTGCAGCGCTGTCCCCTCGCCGCCCCTCGATTCCCAGGTGCGCTACTGCGCGATGGTGCACGCCTGCAACCTGATCGCGCCGCAGGCCTTCTCCCTGTGTGTCTCCTCCTCGACTGCCCCCCCCACCATCGAGCAGACATGCATCGCCACGGCCACCCACTGCGCGGCCGCTCGCGCCTGTACCTTCGACGGAAATCCCGCCCACCTGTCGCTCTTCAGTTTCGCTGCGCACCCGTATTGCGAGGACTCGATTGCTCCCTTTCGGGATCACAGTGTGTCGCCGGACCGCTCTCCGCCGGCTGCGCCCTCGATCGCTGCGAAACCCCATCGGGCCGCACCTGCCTCAGCAACCGTGCCGCCCACTGTGCACCGCCCTTCCTGATCGGAGAAGACTGCGGCGCGCTCGATGCCACCTGCATCTCCCACGACGGCGGTGCCACCTGCCAAGGCCACGGCGCTCCTTGCGTCGTTCCGCGCTGCGACGGCCAAACGTTGATGGCCTGTCTCGGCAGCCACGAAGCGCGCCATCCCTGTGGTGCCGACGAGACTTGCCAACCGGCTGGCCAAGGCATCACCCAGGCGCACTGCGGTATCGCCAACGAATGCGACCCCAACACCCATTTCGACCTCTGCCAGAATGGGGTGCTCAGCTACTGTCGCCGCGGCCGACGGGAAACGCTCGACTGCCGCGCCCTCGGCTTGGCTGGCTGCCAGGGCACGCCCGCTTCCGGGTGTGTCACCGCACTCGCTGACGGCGGGAACAGTCCTCCACTGACCGACGCGTTCCTCCCTTAACCAATCACGCGGTTTCTTCCGCCATGCTTGGCCTTGTACAGATTCTCATCCGCGACTTTGATGAATTCCTCCTCCGGTCGCTCTTCGGTCACCGTGGCCACACCGCAGCTGATCGTCACAGCAATCGTGCTGCCATCAAACTCGAACGCCTGTCGCTCGACGAGGCGCCGCACCTGTTCAGCGAAATCGATCGCCGCCTGGGGGCCCGCCTCGGGCAGCAGCACCACAAACTCCTCGCCGCCATAGCGCGCGAACAGTTCGTCCTTGCGCACGCGCGCCCGGATCCGCGCCGCCAGCTCCTTGAGCACATGGTCGCCCGTCAAATGGCCGTAGGTATCGTTGATCGTCTTGAAGTGGTCGATGTCGAACATCACCAGGGAGAGCGGCCGTCGACTACGCCCCGTGCGGGCCAGCTCGCGCTCGATGTGCTCGAGGAAATAGCGCTTGTTGTAGGCGCGCGTCAGACCATCAACGATGGTCATGCGATAGATCTCTTCGTGATAGGCCGTTTCGACGCTGCCACCGGTGAGGAACTTAAAGATCGTGCTGCCGATCTTGATCTGATCGCCATGCTCGAGCAGACGCGACTTTACCTGCACGTCGTTGACGAAGGTGCCGTTGGTCGAACCCTGGTCGACCACGCGCCAACTCGGCCCCTGGCGCTCAAACTTGGCATGCCTGCGCGACACCGAATCGCGGTCCACCTGAATGTCGCAATCCGCACCGCGCCCGACGACGGCTTCGATCAGCTCCAGCTGAAACCGCTTGCCGAGGTCGGCGCCGGGCGGATAGATCAATACTACGCACGCCTGGTCTACCCCCGACATGATCACCGGCGCCAGCACGTTGGTGACGCGAGTCTTTCCGTCCTCCATCCCTCCTATTATATACTCGACCGCCATGTCGCTTGTCACGGCCCCGGACAACGCCCCCTTTTTCCTCCCCGGCGATCGCCGCGGTGTGCTGCTCGTCCACGGCTTTACCGGCACACCGTTCGAAATGCGGTTGGCCGGCGATGCGCTCGCGCGACGTGGCTACACCATCGCTAGCCCGCTGTTGGCAGGCCATGGGACCGGACTGGCCGAGCTCTCGGTGACGCGTTGGCCCGACTGGTTGGCCAGTGCCGAGCACGCCTTCGACGAACTCCGCCAGCGCTGCGACCAGGTGGCCGTGTGCGGCCTTTCGTTGGGTGGCCTCCTTTCACTTGAACTCGCGCGGCGACACCCTCAGCAGATCGTGGCCATCGCCTCACTCTCCGCCCCGCTGTGGTTGGCGCGCTGGCAGACCGTCGGCCTCCGCCTCCTCGCACACCTCCCGCTGCTCAAGGCCCTGCCCAAGTTCGGCGGCTCCGACATCGTCGACGTCGAGATGCGCCAGCGCAACCCCACCGGCCGCGGCTTTCCCTTGGGTGCCGTGAGCAGCCTGCTCGATTGCATGGACCACGTGCGCACCCACCTCCACGAGATCGATCGCCCTGCGTTCGTCGCCCATGGCCGCCGCGACCACACCGCACCCTTTGCCTGCATGGCCAAGCTCACGAGCGAATTGCGCGGCCCCGTCGACTCGCTTGTGCTCGAGCGCTCAGCCCATGTGATCACGCTCGATGTCGAGCGGGCCGAGCTGTTTCGCCGGCTCGGTGAGTTCTTGGAAAGACACCTCAATTAGGAGCTGACCATGCCCCGTTTTATCGCTGCCATTGACCAGGGCACTACCGGTACAACCGTCTTGATCTTCGATGAGGAGCTGACCATTCGGGGCCGCGGCTATCGCGAATTCCCGCAGATTTTCCCCCAGCCCGGGTGGGTGGAGCACGACCCCGAGGCGATCTGGCGGTCGGTGACCGAGTCGCTTGCTGCAGCGCTCGCACAGGTGGGCACGAGCGGCCGCGAGCTCGTCGCCATCGGCATCACCAACCAGCGCGAGACCACCGTGCTCTGGGATCGCCAGACACTCCGGCCGCTGGCCCCCGCGCTGGTGTGGCAAGATCGCCGCACCGCGCCCCTCTGCTCTCAGCTACGCGCCGAGGGCCATCTCGAAATGGTGCGCGCCAAAACCGGTCTAGTGCTCGACCCCTACTTCTCCGGCACCAAGCTCAAGTGGCTG
>JAHFDT010000111.1 GCA_023248875.1 Myxococcales bacterium
TCGTCCCTACCGTCGTTGCTCGTCGGTTAAATACCGCCAGTATTCGCCCTCCTTGCGCCTCGGCAGGAACGAAACATCCTCGCCGATATATGGCGCGAATTTCTGAGACAGGACACTAGCCGCTCACTCACTTCTTCTTGGTCTTCTTTGCGTCGCGACGATCGGCGATCGCGTGGGCGACAAAAAAGATGAGCAGCGGCACCGCTCCGCGCAGTTGAGCACGGTGGTTTCCGCCGGGCGGGAGCCACCGTGCGGATGCGGTCAGGCGGGCAGGTAGAGTTGACACCCACCGCAGCCTCGGCTATATCCGTCCGCCTTTGGAGGACATCATGGCATCCAATACCACAGCTACTTGGAACAAGCGCAAGTGGCGACACCAAAAAGCGGGACGCAAGCGCAAGAACCAGGACGCGCGCCACTCCACCCCATCGATGGACGAGCTGTTTGCCGGTTGCGGCGAGCCCGGCCACCCCCCCCCTGCCGCAAAGTAAATCCTTGGCCTCACTACCCGGCGAGGCTACAATTCCGACCCATCGCCCTTGAACTGAGTTGGCGCCGATAGGAGTCGGATGAGGACCTGTCCCACCTGCAAGAACCAGTACGCCGATGATGCGAATTTCTGCCCCATGGACGCGACCAAGCTGTTACCTCCGGTGGCCGAGGTTGCACCGACCTTTCCCCCCGCAGCGACCACCCTGGGAACTCCCTCGCCGAGCGCGACGGTGCCGGCGACGGTCTTTGATCAACCCCGGCCGGTGGCAGGACGCTTCATGCTGGGCGTCGAACGCGATCGCACTCCTACCGGCGTAGTCTACGAGGCCAGCGATCTCACCAACGGCGAAGCCGTGTGGCTCAAGTTGGTCGACAAACAGGTGCTCCCCAGCGCGATGATGGCGGACCGGGCCTTGCGTGAACTCAAGCAGCTCGCCAAGGTGCAGAGCGAGCACTTCGTTCGTATCGTCGATCAGGGCAAGGATGATGGCCGGATCTTTGTCGTCTCCGAGGCGTCCGCCGGCATTTCACTGGAGACGCTCGTGGATCGGAGCGGGCCGCTTTCATTCGAGCGGGCACGTACGATTCTGCTGGGCGTAGGTGAAGCGCTCGCCGAGGCACAAAAGGTGGGAGTGATCCACCGCGATGTGGCGCCGCGCAACGTGCTGGTCGATGGCGACCGCATCAAGTTGATCGATTTTGGCCTGGCGGAAGCGATTTCGGATCGGGTCTTTGGTAACCCGGGCTTTCTCTCGCCCGAGCAGGCGGAAGGCAAACCGGTCGACCAGCGCTCCAATATCTACAGTCTAGGCGCGCTCCTCTACTACATGCTCACCGGCTCTGCGCCCTTTGTCGGCGAACGCGATAGCGTGGTGCAGCAGCATCTCCATGCCCAGCCACATCCACCCAGCGCTCGGCGTGCTGGCATCTTCCCGGAAGTGGACAAGCTGGTCCTCAAGGCGATGGAAAAGTCGGGCGGCCGACGCCATTTGACCCTGCGCCAGCTGCTCAATGAGATCGCGGCCATTTCGGCGCCTACGCCCGCTGCGCTCCCTCCCACGGCAGATCTCGGCCATGCCCGAACCGTGATGCAGTTTGGCTCTTCGAGCGAACCTGCGCCGCCGGCCAAGCGATCGCCCACCACTCCGGCCAAGGCAGCCCCAGCCATCCCTTCGAAGATCGAGCAGGAGACCACCGAGAAGGTGCCGGACATGCCCCAAATCGCAGCGACCGCGGCGGCCGCTCCCGCCCCTGCGCGGCGGCGGGTTCCGGCGGGTGACGTGGTAAAGGCGCCCCCTCCCAAACCACCGGAAAAGGCCAAGACCCCCGAGCCCGTGCTACTGCGCCCGAAAGCGCCAGAACCGGTGGCAGCTCGTCCCGCTCCTGCGGCCCCACCCCCTAAGCCAACCGGCAAGAAGGGTTTTCGCGAGACCGCGTGGTTCAAAAAGGGCGAGCTCGAACAGGAGATGGCCAAGGCGGCCGCCGAGCAAAATCCCGACGATCCTTTGGCCGGACCGGCGCTCGAGCTCGCGCCCGATGTCGATCCCGCCACTCTGACGACCGAGGACCGCGCGCGTCTTTCGCTGAAGACCGGCCGCACCGAAATGATGGGTGTGATCAAAGGGCCGACCAGTATCTCCGGCGACCGAATGTCGGAGGAAGAGCTCCTCGCTGAGGTCGATTCATCGAAGCGGCTGAAGCTGGTGGTAGGGGGCGTAATTCTAGCGGCGACGGTGATCGGCGCTGGGCTCTATTTCTTGATCGGCAGTAAGGAGCCCGCTCCCCCCAAGGTCGAAAACCCACCGGCGGCGACCGCACCGGTGAATCCAGCAGTTCCTACCCACTAAATCGGTGCTCAGGCGCGTTCAGCGCGAGCGCCCCTCGCACCGAGGCCGAGGAGCATACTCTTTCGTATGTGACGAGGCCGAGGGAGGACGTAAGCCGCGATCAACGCGCTTGAGCACCGCTTTAGATTAGCGTTACGCACCACCAGCCGTGGCTACCCTTGGCAAAGCGGCAATCAGATCGCGCGCTAACAGGCCGCGCTCACCCAACTGCTTCGCCGCCAGATCCCCTGCCCGGCCGTGCCAATAGACCCCCATCGTCGCTGCTGCAAAGGGCTCCCATCCCTGGGCTAGCAGCGCTGCAACGATGCCGGTGAGCGCATCGCCCGTACCGCCACTCGCCATCCCTGGGTTGCCGGCGGGGCTAATCGCCGTGCGATCCGGCGCCGCAATCACGGTGCGCGCCCCCTTGAGCACCACGACGCAAGCATGCTTTGCGGCGAACGCTTCGGCATAGCCGACGCGATCCTGCTCAATCTCCTCGACGCTGGTGCCGCAAAGTCGCGCCATCTCTCCGGGATGTGGGGTGAGAACGACCCGCGCGGAGGTGCGATCAAGCGGCGCCAGATCACTGGCCAAAAGAGTCAGTCCATCCGCATCGCATACCAGCGGGCCCTTCCAGATCTCGAGCAGCCGGTGCATGAGCTGGCGCATCGCATCACCAGTACCTAGACCCGGGCCGAAGGCGATGGCGCGCTTGCCTTGGCAGAGAGCCGCGAGCGCCGTCCAGGCGGTCACGGGGTCGATCGGCTCGGCTCCCAGCGACGCGGTCATCACCTCGACCAGGTGCGCCATGAGCGCACTCTGCGTTTCGATCGAGGTCGCGACCGTAACCAGCCCCGCGCCCGCCCGAGCACAGGCCTCTCCCGCCAGCCAAGCCGCGCCACTCCGTCCCCGCGACCCAGCGACGAGCAGCGCATGGCCGAAAGTTCCTTTGTGCGCCAGGACCGTTCGAGGTGCACGCAAGGGTTCCAGGCAGCCATCGTCGAGCAGGTGGCGCCGCGGTAACTGGGGTGGGGCAATGCCGATATCGGCGACGTGCAGCTGGCCCGCGTAGTGAAAGCCGGGCGCGGTCACGAGGCCCAGCTTGGCGAAAGCAAACGTGATGGTGTGATCGGCCTGCACGCAGGCGCCGAGCGGGATCCCGCGATCGGCGTGAAGACCCGACGGTAGATCAACCGCCACCCGGATCCCGGGCGCGCGGTTGATGCGATCGATCCAGGCAGCGAGCTCGCCCTCGACAGGGCGACTGAGTCCAGTGCCAAAAAGCGCATCGACGACGAGTTCGGCCTGGTCGATTCTTGACCCATTCGCCATCCCGCTGCAGATCGGCACGCCCGCCCGCTCGGCAGCGGTCAGATGGAGCGCGGCATCGCCGCGAAACTGCCCCCGCTCCACCGCCAGCAGCAGGACGACGTCGGTGCCCCGCTGATGGAGGTAGCGTGCGCAGACGCAGCCATCCCCGCCGTTGTTGCCGCTCCCCGCGACCACGGCGATTCGATGTGCTCCCAGTTTCGTCACCACCTCGGCCACGCTCCGCCCCGCGCTCTCCATCAGAGCCGCACCCGGGATGCCGATCGTTCGGATGGCGTGGTCATCGAGCGCCCGCATCTCCGCCGCAGTGACCAGGATCATCGCTCCCCCTCGAGGATCACGATCGCCGTCGCCTGCCCACCGGCGTGGCTCAAGCTGAGATGCGCCCGCGTCATCCCGCACGATCGCGCCGCCTCCTTGGCGCGCCCGTGCAACTCCAGCACAGGGGGAGCGCCCGAACGCGAGACGACTTCCAGCTCGTGCCAGGACAGTCCCTCCGGCACACCCAGCGCCTTCAGGGTCGCCTCCTTGGCGGCGAAGCGCGCAGCGAAGTGTTCCGCCGGTCGAGCGCGCGCCCAACAATAGGCCTGCTCTCTCTGGGTAAACAGCCGCTCGGCGCTGCGCTGCGGGTAGCGTTCCAAGAGGCGCGCCATCCGATCGACGGGTGTCAGATCGATGCCAACGCCGAGGATCATGCCTTCCCGACGAGAGCCGCCATATCGCGTACGGCGCGGTCGATCCCCACGAACACTGCCCGCGCGATCACGGCATGGCCGATGTTGAGCTCCGTTATGCCCTCGAGCGCTGCCACCGGGACCACATTGGGATAGTCGAGCCCATGGCCGGCGGCCACGTGAAGCCCGCGGCTTCGCCCCTCTCGGCTGGCCGCCGCCAAGCGATCGAGCTCACCGAACTGATCACCTGTCGCAGCGTCACAGTAGTAGCCCGTGTGCAGCTCGATCCGCGGCGCGTGTAGCTCGTGGGCGACCCGAACCGCCTCCACCGTCGGGTCGATGAATAGACTCACCGGGATCCCCGCTCCACTCAGCTCTTCGACCGATCGACCGATCGAAGATCGCCGTCCCTCGAGATCCAAGCCTCCCTCGGTCGTTCGCTCGGCGCGCTTCTCCGGGACCAGGGTAACAATGTCGGGTCGCAGACGACGGGCGATCGCAACCATCTCTTCGGTGGCTGCCATCTCCAGGTTGAGCACCGTTCGCACGGTTTTCCGCAGCAGCTCGACGTCACGATCCTGGATATGACGCCGGTCCTCGCGCAGATGCACAGTGATGCCATCAGCGCCCGCCAGCTCAGCGATCGCCGCGGCCCACACTGGATCGGGGTAGCGAGTGCCACGGGCCTGACGCAGCGTCGCGATGTGGTCGATGTTGATGTGGAGCTTCACCCTGGGAGTCCGAGGCAGTTTGCGTCCGGAGCGCAACTGCCCAGCAGGATATCCTCCAGGCAGCAGCCGTAGATGCATTGAGTCAGGCAGACCTTGTTGCAGCCGCAGCTGCTCGCATCCTTGCCCGGCGCCACGCACTGTCCGTCGATGCACTGGTCGATCCCGGTGCACGAGGTAATGCAACCTCCGCAGTGTTGCGGATCGCTGTCGGTATCGATGCATACCCCGCTGCAGCACTCCCCCTGGCAGCCCACGCACCCCGGAGCTGGCACGCATTTGCCACCGGTACACTGCTCAGTCTTGCCGCAAGCGTGACCGCAGCTGCCGCAGTTCTGCACGTCCGTTTGCACCGCAGTGCAGCGGTTGACCGAACAGCACTGCTCCCCGGCCGCGCAGCTCTTCACACCGCACTGGCAATGACCGCTTACGCACGCCGATCCCGGACCACAGGAGGTCGTGCACTGGCCGCAGTGCTTTACGTTGGTGTGCAGATCGACACATTCGCCGCCGCAGCAGACCCTGGGCACCTTGCAGTTCGCGCAGGCGCCACCACCGAGATCGCCACCCCCTCCATCGCTGCTGCCGGACGAATTGGGTTCTCGCACCATCGTGCACCCGAAGAGCCACAGCACCGTCGCCAAGAGAAATCGGTTTTTCATCGGGATGGGCGAATCTATCAATTTCCGCAGGCCTGCACCAGTTCGCGGGCCAAGTGCTCGGCGTAGCTCTGAATCTTTGCCTGATCGGGCCCTTCAATCATCACCCGCGCCTTGGGCTCGGTTCCAGAATAGCGGACCAAAACACGCCCCTCTTGGCCGAGCGTGCGTTCGATTTTTCTGATCAGGGAAGCGACCTTCGAGAGCTCCGCGAGCGGCCGCTTCTCCCGCACCTGGACATTGACCAGCACCTGCGGATAGCGCGTCATCACTGCCGCCAGCTCGTCGAGCGGTCGCCCTGCCTCGCCCATTACGGACAACACCTGCAGCGCCGCCACGATCCCATCGCCCGTCGTCATGTGGTCGAGAAAGATCAAATGCCCGGACTGTTCTCCGCCGAAATTGTAGCCGCCGTGCCGCATCGCCTCGACCACGTAGCGGTCGCCCACTGCGGTTCGAAGCAGTTTACCGCCCCACCCCACCACCGCACGCTCGAGACCGAGGTTCGACATCACCGTCGTCACGAGTGTGCGTTTACGTAGCTCTCGCCGCTTCAGCATGCGGTGCGCGCAGATCGCCATGATCGCATCGCCATCGACCACGCGTCCCTGCCCGTCGGCAAAGATGGCACGATCCGCATCGCCATCGAAGGCAACCCCCAGGTCGGCGCGGTGTTTGAGCACTGCGGCACAGAGCCCCTCGGGATGGAGGGCCCCCGCCTTACGATTGATATTCTTTCCGTCCGGCTGCACGCCCAGCGGAACCACCGTCGCGCCCAGCTCCTCGAACACCGCTGGCCCGACTTTGTAGGCTGCGCCGTGCGCACAGTCGACCACGATCTTGATGCCGTCGAGCGTCCGCTTCGCTGGAAACACGGATTTCAAGAAGACGATGTAGCGGCCCCGCGCATCCTCATACTTGGTCGCCTTACCTACCCCCGAGGCCGATGGACGCGCCTGGTCGAGCTCGCCGGACGACATCAGCTGCTCGAGCTCCGCTTCGACGCCATCGGCTAGCTTGAAGCCATCCGAGGCAAAAATCTTGATGCCGTTGTCCTGATAGGGATTGTGGCTGGCCGAGATCACGATCCCTGCATCGGCTCGCATCGAAGAGGTGATAAAGGCAATGCCCGGCGTGGGAAGCGGCCCCACCAGCATCACGTTGGCGCCCATCGAGCAGATGCCCGCCTCCATGGCCGTCTCGAACATATAGCCCGACAGTCGGGTGTCCTTGCCGATCACAATACGACCGCGACGCCCCCCCCGCGAAAAATAGTGAGCCACCGCCCGCCCGAGGAGCATGGCCATCTCAGTGGTCATGGGATCGACGTTCGCCACTCCGCGGATGCCGTCGGTGCCAAAGAGCTTTCGGTGGGCTCGCATGAGGATGATTCAAGGTGCCGAACAGGGCTCTGTCAACCCTAAAGAGCGAAAACGGGGAGGGGGAACTGAAGCGTCTTTCGTCTCTTCGCCGATTACCGTCGACGATGCGGGACCAGAGTGACCGAATTGGGCCGCAGTTCAGCCGTTAATCCGGGCAGTAAACCGCCCACCGCGATCTGCTTTCGCATCGGCCCGTGCGCATTCTCTACCGGCGCCTCCACCGCCAGTGAGAGCGCGCTCGGCACCATCTTGCCCAGCGCCTCGATGGGCCCCTTGAGCAGTACATCGACCTGGGCAGGCTGGATCAGTCCGTCCCAGCGCGTCGTCGTCTGCACCGGGATCGCTCGCAACAACCGCTCGCTCAGAATCGCTTCGACATCGATTTCGATGGTCAGCTCGTCGCTACCCTCGAACTCCGCATGGGGTGGCGGGGGTTCGAGCTGAACGCGTGCGTGCAACGAGGTACGTGCATCGGCCAACGGGATCGGCCGGGTCGGCATCCGCTGAATCCCTTCGATGACGCTCTTCGCACCAGTGATGCGCACGTCCTTCGGGTGGGCGGTGCTACGGAGAACCCGGTAACCATTGGCGGGATCGCCATCGACAATCGCCTGAATCGGCACCCGACGCGTCATTCGCGGTTCGAACTGAAGCTGCGCCGTGGCGGGGACGATCGAAGCCAATCGCAACCCAAAGGGGAGTTTGACCATTTCATCGGTGAACCGGATATCGCCGCTGTGGGTCGCCGAAAGATCGAGTCGCACCGGCGGCAGATCGCGCTCGTCGAAACGGCTGATCCGGATCCAGGGGCCGCGGACGGTCAACCGCAATTCCGCAGGCGGATCGGAAACCAGAACGCGGTCCTTGGGGACCAGATATTCCACCTTGACGTAGCCTTCGATGGCCGCGTCTTTGTCTCCACGGACCAGAACAAACAGGCCGATCGCAATCAGCAGTGACAAGCCCTTGAGGTGCCAATTCTCAAGCAGCGCGCGCCGCATCGCCACTCCTCCCATCGGGATCGCGTGCCTTGCGCACCTGCAGGAGCTCGGACAAGCGCCGGCGCAAAGTCTCCACATCGAGATCGCGCACGATCCTTCCAGCGGTACAAAGTGCAATGGTGCCCCGCTCCTCGCTGACCACCACCGCAACGGCGTCGGACTCTTCGGTGATGCCGATGGCGGCGCGGTGGCGCGTACCGAGGTTCTTGTCAAGCTCAGGACTGGAGGAGAGCGGCAGCACGCAGCCCGCCCGATGCAACCGGAGATTCTTGATCACCACCGCACCGTCGTGAACCACGTTCTCGGGTTCGGGCAAAAAGAGCGCCAGCAGTAGGTCCTTCGATACCATCCCATCGACCATGACGCCCTCGTCCCGTAGAAACTCTTCGAGTGCGACCTCTCGTTCGATGACGATCAGGGCGCCCACCCTGTTTTGCGCGAGGGCGTCGGCTGCGCGCACCACCTCACCCACCAGCGAGCTCGCTTCCGATTGACGCCCCGAAACGAAAATTGCCCCGCCCACGCGAGCGAGGCCACGCCGGATGTCGCGCTGAAAGATGACGATGAGAAAGATGATCGAGTAGTTGATGAAGTTATCGAGTAGCCAGGAGACGGTGGCGAGTTCGAAGACCTTGGCCAGGAAATAGCTGGCAACCACCGCCGCGAGACCTGTCAAGATCTGTGCCGCGCGCGTCCCCTTGACCAGAAGCAGGGCGCGGTAGACCACGAAGGCGACTACCAACACATCGACCGTCGCAGCGATGGCAGGCCACAGGTGAAGCTGCCGAAAAAAACTGGTGAGAAACGCGGTCACGCCCTGCCCCGCCGGATCGCCACGGCCACCCTCAGCGCGTCACGCACCGCCCCCACGTCGTGCACTCGGAGATAATCCGCGCCGGCCAGTCCTGCGGCCACCGCCGCACCGATGGTCCCGCCGAGCCGATCGCCTACTGGCCGGCCAGTCAGTTCGCCGATGAAGGCCTTGCGGGATGGCCCCACCATCACCGGCACTCCCAGCCGCTTGCCCAGATCACCGACGCGCCGCAACAGGATCAAATTGTGTTCGATCCGCTTGCCGAAACCGATCCCCGGATCGGCGATGATCTGGTCAACTCCCGATTGACGTGCACAAGCGATAGCCGCCCCGAGTTCCGAGGCCACCTCTTCGAACACATCCGCAAACGCGATCTGCTCCTGCATACTGCGCGGCTCGCCGCGCAAATGGCCGATGACGACCGGTACCTGCCTTTGTCCGCACAGCGGAAACATCTCAGGGTCACGGCCACCGCTCACATCGTTGACCAGCTCCGCGCCTGCAGCAAGCGCCGCTTCGGCCACCACGGATTTACAGGTGTCGATGGAAATGGGTGCACCGAGCTGCGCCCGCACGATCGCTTCGATGATCGGAACGACGCGCGCGCATTCCGATGCTTCATCGACTGGCGGCGCTCCTGGCCGCGTCGATTCGCCGCCGACATCGATCAGGTCGGCGCCTTCGCTGACCAACCTTCGCGCATGCGCCAGGGCAGCCTCGGTCCCTACAAACTTTCCACCATCGGAGAAGGAGTCGGGAGTGAGATTGAGCACCCCGACGATATAGGTACGGTCAGAGGGGAACCGGATCAAGCCTTCTCCGGCTCCTCCTTCAACGCCGGCGGGCGCGCGAAAAGCGGGCTCGGCCGTTTCTCCCGGACCGGTTCGACGACGGGGATCCGGGGAGGTGGTGGCGGCCGATGGATCGATTTCCCCTGGAATAGGAGCTCGATGTCGGCCCCATCGATGGTCTCATGTTCGAGTAGCGCCTCGGCCAGCCGCTTTAGGAGATCGAGATGCTCTTCGAGGACTTTGCGTGCCGCACGATAGCCATCGGTCACAATTCGCTTGACCTCTGCATCGATTTCGACGGCCGTCTGCTCCGAGTAGTCCTGGTGTTGCGCAAATTCGCGGCCGAGGAAGATCTGCTCCTCCTTCTTGCCAAAGGTAAGCGGCCCGAGCTTTTCGCTCATGCCCCATTCGCACACCATCTTGCGCGCCATCTCCGTCGCCTTCTCGATATCGTTGCCGGCCCCGGTCGTCATCTCGCCGAAGATCAGCTCTTCGGCGATTCGTCCGCCGAGACAGATCGCAATGCGGTTCTGCGCCCAGTCCTTCGAATAGGAGTGGCGGTCTTCGTTGGGCAGCTGCTGCGTCACTCCCAGTGTCGGCCCCCGCGGAATGATCGTCACCTTGTGCAGTGGGTCGGATCCCGGCAGGATCTTCGCCACAACCGCGTGGCCCGCCTCGTGGTAGGCGGTGGTGCGCTTCTCCTTCTCGGAGATCACCATCGACCGTCGCTCAGGCCCCATAAGGACCTTGTCCTTGGCCTCTTCGAAATCGGCCATATCGACCTGGTCCTTGCCCCGCCGCGCGGCCAAGAGCGCCGCTTCATTCACCAGCGACTCCAAATCGGCGCCGGAAAAGCCCGGCGTCCCCTTGGCGATCACCTCCATGTGGGCATCTTTAGCCAGCGGCACCTTGCGCACGTGTACCTTCAGGATCCCCTCGCGCCCCCGCACATCAGGCCGTGGCACGATGATGCGCCGATCAAAACGGCCCGGCCGCAGGAGCGCCGGATCGAGCACATCGGGTCGATTGGTGGCCGCGATCAGAATCACGCCGTCGTTGGACTCGAAGCCATCCATCTCCACGAGCAGCTGATTGAGCGTCTGCTCGCGCTCATCGTGGCCACCGCCGAGGCCAGCGCCTCGGTGGCGTCCGACGGCATCGATCTCGTCGATAAAGATGATACAGGGCGCATTCTTCTTGCCCTGCTCGAACAGATCGCGCACGCGGCTCGCACCTACGCCGACGAACATCTCGACGAAGTCGGAACCGGAGATGCTAAAAAATGGAACCCCTGCTTCACCGGCGATCGCCCGCGCCAGGAGCGTCTTGCCCGTCCCGGGTGGCCCCATCATCAGCACGCCCTTCGGGATCCGTCCTCCCAGCTTGGTGAACTTCTTTGGGTCCTTGAGGAAGTCGATGATCTCCTCGACCTCGTCCTTGGCCTCTTCGACCCCCGCGACATCGGCGAAAGTAATCTTGTTCTGGTGCTCCCCGATCAGCTTGGCCTTCGACTTGCCGAAGCTCATCGCCTTGCCGCCGCCCGCCTGTAGCTGCCGCATGAACAGGAAAAAAACCACCACCACCGCGATCAGCGGTAGCCCCGTCGAGAGCAGCGGCCACAGCACGCTCTCCGGCTTGAGCTCGATCTCGTAGGGCACCATCTTCGTGCCCTCCTTGCCCGCGTGCTGCAGCTCCTTGATGAACTCGTCCGGGTTGACGGGGCCGACCGCGCGAAACCGCGTACCATCCTTGTATTCGCCGGCATACTCCTGACCAGAGATGCGCACTTTGGCGATTTTCTCCGGCTCTTCGCGCACCTTTTGGCTCAGATCACTGAGCGTAATCTTCGTATCGGGGTGACCGTTACCGGCGCTAAAGAGCTGCCAGATGCTCACGAACATCATGGCAAAGAGCAACCACAGGAGGACGGTCTTATAGGATTGGCGCAATGGACTCCTTGGGACCTATTGGGTCACTATCGTGATCCCTGAATTATTGCACACGTCCAAGGGGAGTCAACCAACATACTGTCGCCGAAACGTTCGTCGCAAGACCGATACCGGCCACCCAAACAACCTCATCGTCCACGGTCAGTAGCGGCAGGACTGCGCGCTCCCAGCGCGGAATTTTTCGATCGGTGAAAAGGTTCTGGAGCTTGCGGTGGCCGACCCTCGTGCGCATCCGGTCACCCGGCTGCGGGGTGCGCAGTAGACCGCGCACCACAGCGTCCCGGATTTCAATTTCGTGCTGCCCGAGGCGATAGCGCCCCCAACCCATCACTTCGACTGCGCGCGGTACGTAGCCATCCTGCCGCCGGGCACCGATGCGCAGCGCGCCGTAGCTGCGCTCCGCCACCCATCCATCCCCCAGATCGATCGACCGGGACCCGAGTCGTCGGGTGCACAAAGCCAACAGCGCATGGGCGTGGCGTTTGCCCGCACGATAGAGTCCCGCTCGTCGCAGGAGGCGCAGTGCCACCTCAGATCCCGCGGCGGCGACGGCGGTGGCATCCAACTGTTCTAGCGGTCCGAGAGCCTCCGCGATGCGATCGACCGAGGCGACCCATTGCCGAGTGGATGTCGCCAGCTTGACCAGCTCCTGCGCCGTGCTCTCCTCCTGCCCGAGCAGCTTTCGCATCCGGGTCCGTGTGAGTTCGATTCGGTGGTTGGTCGGATCGTCGATCACAGAGAGGTGCACCACGAACTGTGCCGCTTGGGCCCGCGTCACTTCGAGCATCGGGCGAATCAGCTCCACCGAGGGTGTCAGCCAGCGCCGCGGGGGGATCCCAGCGAGGGCCTGCACCACGTCGCCGCGCAGCGCCCGGAAGGCCACCGTCTCTGCCTGATCGGTCGCCGTGTGCGCCACGGCAACAAACCTGGCATGCCGACGGATCGCAACCTCGGACAGGGCCCGATAGCGCGCCGCTCGCGCGTTCGCCAGCAAGTTCCCCGCGCGGTCCACGCCTACTTTCACGCTCCCAAAGGTCGCACTGTGCGCCGATGCCAGCGCGGCGACGTGCGCCGCTTCCGCGTCCGTCCCCTCGCGAAGGCCGTGGTCCACATAAACCGCATGGCACGATCGCTCAAGTTGGCGCAGCGCCACCAGCAGGGCCGTCGAGTCCCCCCCGCCGGAGCAGCCCACGACGAGCTCCTCGCCGAAAGGGATCCTTTCCTTCACCAGCCAAGCGCTTACCGACTGCACCACATCATTCACTGGTCCCACATCCATTCTGATATCCGGTCGCAGAGGCCCAGAGCGGACTATCGAGACCAGCCT
>JAHFDT010000283.1 GCA_023248875.1 Myxococcales bacterium
AAGATATCGCGCCCGAGAAAGTGGCGAAGCTTCACCGTTCGATCGGCAATCTGCTGCTCACGCAAGAGAAGTGTTTGTTGCGGGACGCGTTCGGCAAACGGCTCGAGCAACTCACCGCCCATGTCCAAAGTTTGCCAGCGCTGGAACAGGCGGCACTGGCGGAAAATCTCAGTCGTGTCCAGGAGAGCGCACGAAGGCTCAACAACCCCATCCGATTCAAACGCAAGTTGCGCGAGGCCGCTAAGAGTGCGCAGAACCTTCGAGTGCTATTGCAGCGCTATCCGGTGCCAAACGAAGCCATTGCGCGCAACGACTAGGCGGACCTCACGTTAAGAGGTCGGTCTAACGACGGAGTTTTCGCGAGTCTCCGATCCGCAGGGTGATCTTTTCCGCATCGAAGTGTTCGGCGAGCGGGATCGAGAATTTGCGACTCGCACCGACCAGCTCTTTCCATTCTTGCGGGGTGATGGCGCCGCGCTGTTCTAGGAAGGAGAGGAGTTTTTGTTGCAATGCATCGAGCGCGGTGCGATCAAAATGAAGGTCCTGCACCTTGACCAGGCGCCCGCTTCGCTGCAGGAGCTCGATCGTTTCCTTCACTGCCTGGGGGGTCGCGGCGAGTGAGACGGTCAGTTCAGCGGCGCGAGGCGGGGCCAAGGCGGCGGTGCGATAGAGCTCGGCGACACGCTCGACGAGCGGTGCCAACCCCTGCGCTGCCGGCGAGGCCTGGACGTCGTGCTTCGGACGCCGCACGGTTTCGCGGTCACCGGCCAGCTCGCCTTGGGCGATGAGCTCCTCCATCACCAGATGAAACAGCCGCGGGCTCAGCTCGGCCGGCAATTTCGAGCGCAGCTCTTCGCGGCCGATGCCAGGTCGCAGCGGTTCGGCCTGGTGAAAATCGTCGACGGCGATGAGGCAGCGCTGGCGCAGTTCAGCGAGGGCCCGCTCGTGGACGACGGCGCCGCGTTCGCGATCGAATCGAATAATAGTGCGTGCGGCGAGTAGCTTGTGAAGCACTGCTTCCACGTCACGCAGCGTCGTCGAAAGTCGCATCTGCAGCTCGGCCGGTGTCCTGCCAATCCATCCGGCCCAATCGATCTCGAGCGCGGTTCGGGCCATCGGATCGGCCGTTTCAGCCGTGCGCAGCTTCGTGACCACCTCGGGCGTACCCCGTCGGTGGCGCGGTCCGAGCACGCGCAACACCGTGCCGCCACCGAGCGTGGTACGGTGATCGGCCTGCAAGCCGAAGCCGCGCAGAATGAAGCGGTCGCCGGGCAGCGCGACGAGCGGACGATCGAGATGGAGCTGTGCCAAGGCGCTCTCTCCCGGCTCCAGGACTGCGCGGTCGAGCAGGGCTACCGTTGCCAGGGTCTGGGAAGTGCCGGCGTGCAGCAGTACCCGGGCCCGCCGCTTGAGTGGCCCGCGTGAGGTGGGCAGGTAGCGCAGCCGCACATCGAGGAGGCGACCGGGAGCCAGGGCACTGGCATGCACGACCATTTCTCCGCGCTCGAGCGCCTCGCGCGGCAGCGATAGATTACAGGCGGTACGCTGTCCTGCGTGGGCGGCTGCTACAGCGCGGCCGTGCACCTGCACGCCACGGACTTTGGCCTGTGCGCCGCTCGGCAGCACGACCACTTCGTCGCCGACCGCGACCCGACCTGCCCAGAGCGTGCCAGTGACGACCGTGCCGAAGCCCTTCATCGAAAAGACGCGGTCAATGGGGAGTCGTAAAAGGCCGGCAGGATTCTTCTCGGGTGCGCCGGCCAAGGCCTCTACCAGCGCCGCTTTCAACGCCCCGAGCCCTTCGCCGGTCACCGAGGAGCAGGGGAGGATCGGCGCTTCGGCCAAGAAGGTTCCGCTGAGCGCCGTCCGTACATCGGCACTGGCGAGCTCGGCGAGTTCGCCGGCGAGATCAGATTTGGTGAGTGCCACCACCCCGCGTCGAATATCGAGCAGGCGACAGATATCAAGGTGCTCGCGCGTCTGCGGCATCACGCCCTCATCGGCGGCCACTACGAGCACGACTGCATCGATTCCCACCGCGCCCGCCACCATCGAGCGGACGAATCGCTCGTGACCCGGCACATCCACTACGCCTACCGTCTCCGATAGTCCGTGGGCCGAGAGATCGAGGTGGGCAAAGCCGAGCTCGATGGTGATGCCGCGCTCCTTCTCCTCCTTCAGGCGATCGGTATCGATCCCGGTCAGCGCGCGGACGAGCGAGGTCTTGCCGTGATCGATGTGGCCGGCTGTGCCAATGACTCGACTCATACCGTTGGGGCGAGGCGCGCCTTCAGCTCCTTTTTGAGAATCTTGCCGGTCGGATTGCGCGGGAGGGCCTCGACAAAAAGGATCTGGCGCGGCCGTTTGTAGTCGGCCAATTCGTCGGTGACAAAGTGCTGCAAGGCCTCGATAGAGGGCTTCTCCTGCGCCTGTCGCAGCACGACGAAAGCTGCCAGCGACTCACCCCACTGGGGGTCGGGTACTCCGACCACGGCAGCCTCGGCGATGGCGGGGTGCTGATGCAGGCGCTGTTCGATTTCAAAGGGATAAACGTTGACGCCGCCGGAGATCACCATGTCGTCTTTGCGATCGGCGAGAAAATAGTAACCATCCTCGTCGCAACGGGCCAGATCACCGACGGAAAAGAAGCCATCGCGCTGAGCCTTCTGCGTCGCTTCCGCGTTGCCATGGTAGCCCGAGACCAGCATGGGGTTCTTGATGTAGAGCTCGCCCACTTGGCCGATGGGCACCTCGCGCCCCTCGGCATCGAGGAGCCGCGCTTCATTGCCGGCCAACAGGCGCCCGATGGTGCCGGGCCGCGCAGTGTGCTCGCCGGGCTTAGCCAGGGTCACGAAACCGGTCTCGGTCGCACCGTAGAAATTGTAGAGAATGGGGCCGAAGGCCGTTTCGATCTCATCTGCCAGTGTCGTCGGCAGTGGTGCTGCACCCGAGACCAGCCAGCGTAGCGATGAGAGATCGCGCTTGCGTAGCTCCGGCAGGCCGAGCTCCAGCAGGCGCCGGTACATGGTCGGCACCATCAACGCCGAGGTAATGCGCTCGCGCTCCAGGGTGGCGAGCACTTCGGCCGGCTCGAACTGGTCGAGGATGACCAGGCAGCCGCCCACCGCGAGCGTCAGCGCGACAAAGGCAGGCGCCATCGCGTGGTAGAGCGGGCAGGCGACCAGATGGCGCTCATCGCAGCGGA
>JAHFDT010000284.1 GCA_023248875.1 Myxococcales bacterium
TCTGGTACAGGCCCACACTCACTTGTGCCAGACGTTGTGTCGTGGCAGCGCCGACGATCTGCCGCTACTCGAATGGCTGCGCGAGCGGGTGTGGCCCTACGAAGCGGCGCTCGATGAGCGAGCGATGCGGGCTGCGGTGCAGCTGGCGGTGGCTGAACTGATCCACGGTGGCACTACCGCGATCCTCGATATGGGCACAGTGCACGAGAGCGATGCGCTATTCGATGAGCTCGCCCGCTCAGGGCTGCGCGCGGTCGCTGGCAAGGCCATGATGGACGACGGCGAAGGGGTTCCGGCACGCCTGCGCGAAACCACCCGTTCGTCTCTCGATGCTTCGGACGCCCTGGCCGCGCGCTGGGTCCGGCCGGGCGGTCGCCTGGGCTACGCCTATGCACCCCGTTTTGTGCTCTCTTGCACCGAAGAGCTGATGCGCGAGGTGGCGGCGCGACGAGTGGCCGGCGCTCGGGTGCACACGCACGCTTCCGAGCAGCGCGCCGAAATCGCGTTGGTGCGCGAGCGCTTTGGCAAAGATAACGTCGCCTGGCTCGATGGCATCGGGATCGGTGGAGACCGTGTCGCGCTCGCCCACTGCGTTCACGTGACCTCCGAAGAGCAGAAGATTTTGGCCGCGCGGGGAACCCATGTGGTCCACTGCCCTTCGTCCAATCTGAAGTTGGCCTCGGGAATTGCTCCCATCCCCGAACTGCTCGCGGCCGGGGTTTCCGTGGCTCTGGGCGCCGACGGTGCGCCCTGCAACAACAATCTCGACGCCTTCTTGGAGTTGCGGCTGGCCGCGCTGCTGCACAAGCCGCGCGCGGGCGCCCAAGCGATGGATGCTTGGACTACACTGGAGCTGGCGACCCGCGGTGGTGCGCGGGCGCTCGGTCTCGGCGATGTGATCGGCTCGCTCGAGGTGGGCAAGTGCGCCGATGTCATCGTGGTGGAGTTAGCGGCGCCCCACCTCGTGCCGGTAGTCGATCCCGCGGCGACGCTGGTCTACGGCGCACACGCGAGCGACGTACGCGATGTTATCGTCGATGGTCACGTGCTGCTGCGCAACCGCGAGCTCACCTCCGAATGCGGGTTGGACCTAGAAGGCGTGCTGGCGCGCGGTCGTGAAGAGGGACAGCGCATCGCTGCACGCCTAACTTGAAGCGCATCTTTTCCGGTGCGCCTTGGGAAGCTCGTGTCGGTTACTGCCGGGCAGTGCGGTGCGGCAACCTCATTGCAGTCAGCGGGACTGCTCCCGTGGCTGCCGATGGGAGCACCTTCGCTCCGGGCGACGCTTACCGACAGGCCCATCGCTGCTTTGAGATCATCGAAGCGGCGCTGCAGCAGCTAGAAATTTCGCTGCTGTCAGTGATTCGTACTCGCATGTATGTCACCGATATCTCTCGCTGGCCGGAGTTCGGTCGTGCCCATCGGGAGTTTTTTGGCGACCATCCGCCCGCAACAACCCTGGTCGAAGTACGTCGCCTGATCGGCGAAGAAATGCTGATCGAAGTAGAGGCTGACGCCGTGGTTGGGTCCGACTAAAATCGGATCCCCCGATAGCCTTCCACGGTCGTACGCGCCTTGAGGATGCCCTGCGCAGGGGTCGGCTTGGGGCGCCCTTCGTTGGTGCGAATGGCCGCTGCGGCAGGGGCGCTGACGCGCAGTGCCGCGGTTGGGGCGACCGGTTTGGCGAGCACAGCGCTCTTGCGCGGCAGCGGCGCAAGGCGGAGCGGCTCAGCGCGCGCGATGGCGATTCTCGGTGCAGCCTTGACCGGCTCTGGAAGGGGCGCCTGTGCTGCTCTTGTCAGAAGTCCAGGATGCGCCGTAAAAAACTCGGCGATGCGCTGCTCCACGAAGTCGCTCATCGAGATAGCGGCGCTTTCGGTGTAGTCGCGCAGCTGCGCGTAGGTGGCTCCGCGGATGGAGATCGAACGGCGTGTCTGCTTCTTGGCCATGGGAAATCTCCTTATCGCAATGAAGCGAATCTGATCCCTTTGCGATCGATCGTCAAGCGGACCGGCGAACGAGTTCCCGTCGAGAAAATGGTTGTCGGATGAGAATTCCAGATCAAAATCGATCACTTGCAGTAGCTCGGCGAGAAGCTGAGTCGAAAATGGAGAATGTCGATCGATTTCGATCGGTTATATGATTTTTCGCATGGTTCGCATGTGGGCGATTTTTTCCTTCGCAGCGCTATCGGCATGGGCTCAGCCGGTGACATTCAAGCTGCAAAACGATGTTCCCGGGGGGAAGAGGCCATCGCTCGCCATCAGTGCGATCGATCGGGTGACAGAGCTTGAACTATCGCTGGTGCGCAACGATGGGCTCAAGGTGCTCGAGCGGGCAGTGGCGCTCAATCCAGGTGCAACGATCGTGCTTTCCATCGGGGATGGCGCAGCGGGGCGTGCGCACTATCAGGGCTCGCTCAAGCTGGTGTCGGCAGCCGCAGGTCCCTGGGCCTATGACCTGACGTTCGATACGCTGGTGCGCGGTGAGATCAAGGTGACCTATCGCCGCGACCATCTCGATCTCGACGGCAAGGTGCTCGAATTCCAGCTCTCGCGCCCGGCGGGTCGGGCCGAGCTCAAGGTAATCGGAGACGACGGCCAATCGCTGGGGCACGGTGCAGCAGTCTTCTCCGGAGAGCCGGCGGGCACCTGGCTAAGACTGCCCTGGCAGGCCGATCACTCTGGCACGGTGATGACGCTTGAGCTCCATGCGGTGGGACGCGATGGTTTGGCGACCAACGTTCGTCTGGTCCCCTGGTCGGTCGAGATTCCGCACGAAGAGGTCAATTTTCCGTCGGGGATCGCCGCGATTGAGTCGAGCGAGCGCCCCAAGCTTGACGCCGCTTTGGCTAGGATCGCCGTGGCGGTGGCCAAGGCCGAGCCTTTTGTCCGTTGTCATCTTTTCATCGCCGGCCACACCGACACCGTCGGTACTCGCGAAAGCAATCAGCACCTTTCGATCGCTCGCGCTCGCGCCATCGCGCTCTATTTTCGCCAGCAGGGCATCAAGATTCCCATCTCGTACGAGGGCTTTGGCGAAGATCGGCTCAAGGTGAAGACCGCCGACGAGACAGATGAGCGACAGAATCGCCGTGCCGACTACCTGCTCTCGGCGGATGAACCGCTGGTCCCGGGCTCGGTGGTGAAATGGAAGGCCGTGCAGTGACGCTTCAACACCCTAGGCTGTTGATAAAGTC
>JAHFDT010000112.1 GCA_023248875.1 Myxococcales bacterium
CTTCGAGGGTCACGTATCGGTAGGCATGCTGGGCGGCATGGTCGAGCAGATGCTGGATCAATCGCGTGGCATGGCCGCGTCGGCGGGCGCTCGGATGGGTGGCGATGTTGAGCAGATGGAGCTCATCGCGCACTTGCCAGAAGTTGATAAAGGCGCGCACCGGACCGCCCGCCCGATCGCGTAGCCCATCGAGGTGGGCGAAGTCTCGATGGAGCTCCTCGGCGAAGACCGCGCGCGGCCAGGGGGTCCGAAAGCTGAGGCGCTCGATCTCGACGATGTCGTCGAGATCCCGCTCTTCCACCGGTGCGATGCGGTATCGGCGTGGGGCCAAGGTCACCCGAGTTCGTTGCGCGCTCGCCGCTCGTCGAATCCCGGTTCGACATAGATCCGGGTGAGATGGGGGAGGGCGCGCCGCAGCTCCGCTTCCAGCTCGTTGATGCGGAGTTCGAGTGTGTGGGTATCGAGCTCCGGGTTGAAGGTCAGTTTGAGCGCAGCCATCACGTCCTCGGGCCCGAGATGCACGGTGCGGATGTGGACAACACCAACGACATCGCGCCCGGCAGCCGCGATCTCGGCGATCTGCCTGCGTTCGCGCTCAGGCATGCTTTGGCCGATGAGGAGCCGCTTGGTGTTACGCCCGAGGACAGCCGCCACACCGACTAGCCCGAGGCCGACCACGATCGAAGCGCCGCCATCCCAGGCGGGCTGGCGCAGGAGGTGGGAAAGGCCGACTCCCATCACTGCCACCAGCAGCCCGAACAGCGCCGCAACGTCTTCGAAGAGCACGGTCAGCACCGTGGGATCGCGCGTTTCCGCGAGGGTCATACGGAACGTTCGACCCTTTCGTAGCCGTTGAAATTCGCGCAGTGCGATGAGCAAAGAGTAACTCTCCAGTCCCATCGATGCCGCAAGAACAAAGTAGGCCCAGCGCGGGTCGCCCTCGGACTCGGGGGAAGGGTGCAGGATTTTCAAACTGCCCTCGTAGATCGAGAAGGCGCCGCCCACCGAAAAAATGCACAATGCCACCACGAAGGCCCAAAAATAGGTCTCAGGACCGTAACCGAAGGGGTGCTCCTCGTCGGGAGGGCGAGCCGAGCGGCGCAGGCCAATCAGTAGGAAGATCTGATTGGCGCTGTCTGCGAGAGAGTGGCAGGCCTCCGCCAGCATGACCGTGGATCGGGCGAGACCCGCGGCGATGAACTTGCATGCCGCGATCGCCAGGTTGATCAGCAGCGCAGCGAGAACAACTTTGACGCCGGCGCGATGAGACACGGCCCCAGTGTAGCCGCCACTCCGGTCAGGTCAAACCCTGCGACAGCGCTCGCCAGAGTTCGTCGCGCCCTTCGCGTTTGAGGGCCGAGGCGACCACCGGGGTCACACCGAAGGCATGTGCAACGGTTTGCACTACGAGCTTGCGCTCGTGTTTGGCAACCTGGTCGCTCTTGGTGAGCACCGGGATGAGCCGGAGGCCGCGTGCCATCAGCCAATGGCCGAGCTCGAGCTCCTCCTCGGGTACACCGCGCCGCGGGTCGAGCAGGAGTACCACCGCTGTCAGTGTGGACCGGTCGCTGAGGTAGCGTTCGACGGCGGGGCGCCAGGTCGATCGTTCGGTTTTGCTGACCTTCGCGTAGCCGAACCCGGGCAGGTCGACCAATCGGAGCGTGGTGCGTTTGCCGGGTTCCAAGAGCTCGACGCGGAAAAAGTTGGTAAGCCGTGTCCGCCCCGGCGTGCGGCTAGTGCGCGCGAGACCTGTGCGCGCGCACAATAGGTTGATGAGCGACGATTTTCCAACGTTCGAGCGCCCGCAAAAGGCAATTTCGGGGGCGCTCGCCAGGGGCCAGTCTTTGGGACTTTGCGCACTGCGTTCGAATTCCGCGAGGGTGACGGTGGGGAGCACCCAGAGAAGCTACCGCACCATCGAGCCCTGTCAATGTGCGGTATAGTAGCTTGCCATTGAAGAAGAAGAGGCGATGAAGGAGGCACAGTTCAAAAGAACATGGTAATGGAACTTCGGTGCGCACTCGGGTGATCGGCCTGACGGGTGGGATTGCGAGCGGAAAGAGCACCATCGCAGGGATGCTAAGACGGCTTGGGGCCGAGGTGATCGATGCCGACCAGATCGCCCGCGAGCTGGTGGAGCCGGAGCAGCCGGCACTCGGCGAGATCGTCCGGGCTTTCGGGCCTGAGGTGCTGGATCCGGCCGGTCGGCTCGATCGCAAGCGCCTGGGTGTCCTGGTGTTCGCCGATCCCGAGCGCCGTCGCCTGCTCAATGCCATTTTACATCCCCGGATCGCTGCCGAGACGGCCCAGCGGGTGGCAGTCGCCGAAGCGCGTGGTCTAGCGGTAGTGGTCTATGAGGCGGCGCTTCTCGTCGAGAATCAGATTTACCGAGCGCTCGATGGACTGGTAGTCGTGGCCGTGCCCGAGGACGAGCAGCTGCGCCGGCTCATGGCGCGTGAAACCATCGATGAGTCGGCGGCGCGGCGGCGCCTCGGCGCTCAAGCCCCGCTCCAAGAGAAGGTAGCGGTAGCCGATTTCGTGATCGACAACAGCGGGCCGTCCGATCAGACCGAGCGGCAAGTCGAGAAGATTTGGCGCTCGATTCTCGACGGAGCACCAGGGAGATCGTGATGCCGAAGGGGGAGCCTGATGTATCACTGGTCACCGGTTTTCCGGCCTTCACCGCCAAACGAATGGTGCGGAAACTGGTGGAGTCGGATGCGCGCGAGCGAGTGACACTCCTCCACCGCCCGCAGGTGCGCCTGGCGGCCGAGGAGTTTTTGCGCGAGCTCAAACCTGCGGCACGCCGCCGGGTTCGTCTGCTCGAAGGCGATGTCTGCGACATGGATCTTGGCTTGTCCGGGCCCGAATTTGCGGGGCTGGCCCGAGAGGTGACCGCCATTCACCACTTGGCATCGATCTACCATCTCGGCGTAAAGCGCGAGGTGGCGGAGCGGGTCAATGTGGAGGGAACCCGCTCCGTGCTCGAATTGGCCGGGGAATGCTCGCACTTGCGGCGCCTGTGTCACTATTCGACGGCGCAGGTCTCGGGCGCCCGCAGCGGTGTCATTCTGGAAGAGGAGCTCGAGGAGGGGCAGCGCTTTCGCAATGTCTACGAAGAGACGAAGTGTCGCGCGGAACAGCTGGTGCGCGCCGCGATTGCCAAGAAGTTGCACGCGACGGTGTTTCGCCCCGGCGTGATCGTCGGAGACTCGGGCACTGGAGAGATCGATAAGTTCGATGGTCCCTACTACTTGCTGGTGCTCATCGTAGCTTCGCCGCTGGATGTTTCCCTGCCGCTGCCCGGTCGAGGAGCTGCGCCGCTCCATCTCGTGCCGATCGATTTTGTGATCGATGCTGCCTACCACCTATCCCGCGACTCTCGCGCAGTCGGGCAGACCTTTCACCTGACCGACCCCAATCCATTTTCGGCACGTTCGGTCTACCAGCTGTGCGCGGAGCGGGCCGAACGTAAGCCGCCTCGGGGCACGATCCCGACGGGCTTGGCCCGTGCGGTTCTGCGTGCACCGGGTCTGAAGCAGTTGGCACGGGCGCCGCTCGCTTTTCTGGAATCCTTCAACCACCAGACGACCTACAACTGTCGCAATACCCAGGCGCTGCTCGAAGGTACCCGCATCCGATGTCCTTCGTTCGATCGCTACGTGGACGTGCTGGTGCGCTACGTTCGCGAAACCCATTCCGCACGAAAGCAGCGGAGGGAAGATGAGATTTTCGATCCGTTCATTTAGACCGTTGTAGTACCGCTTCGAAGAGAGAGAGCGTGCGTGCCAATGCTGCGCAGGCCTCATCTACCGCCTGGGCGTCGGGAGTCCGCAGGGCGGTTTGTGCCTGCGTGATGACCGTGTTAGCGCGCGAGATCGCCTGCTCGCCGAAAGAGGAACAGGCGAGCGCCCGCTGTGCGTCGGGAGAGAGCGCCTGGATCCGCATGAGGAGCCGTTCCGCCTCCTGGCGCCTTCGCTCGGTCACCTCGGCCTGTTTGACCTGCGCGACGTAGTCTTGGGCTTCCGTGGCCAGGCGAGCAATTTGGCTCTCTGAGAGCGAGCTCTGGGCCGCGACCGTGATCTCGTGGGCCGCTCCAGTCTGGCGCTCCCGAGCGCTCACCGCCACGATGGCCTCGGTGGACACGGTGAACGTCACTTCGACCTCCAGCGCTCCCATCGGAGCGCTAGGAAGCCCTGTGAGCAGAAAATCGCCCAGCATGTGATTGTACCTCGCGCGCTTCGATTCGCCCTGAAAGACGAAGATGCGCATGGTGGTTTGAGCGTCGCGCGTGGTGGTGAAGACGTGGCCGTGGGAGGTGGGTAGGGGAGTATTCTTCTGGATCAGCGGATAGAAATCGCCGCCGCCCACCATGATCCCGAGCGAATGTGGCACGACATCGAGCAGGACGAGCTCCCGCTGCTGTCCTACCAGAGCCGCTCCATGCAGGGCAGCACCAAGAGCGACCACCTCATCGGGATGAGCGCCGTGCGAAGGGGGACGTCCGAAAAACTCGGCGACCGCTCGCTGTACGGCAGGCATGCGAGTCATTCCGCCGACCAGGAGCACCTCGTCGACCGCTTCCGGAGCGAGCCTGGCCTCGTCGAGCGTAGAGCGACAGAGGTCGATCGTTCGTCGGATGAGCGAAGTAGCACGATGTTCCAACGTGGCACGGTCGAGCGTCGCGTGAAGATGGAGCGGACTATCCTGGGGCCCCAGGGCGACGAATGGCAGATGAATCTCAGCCTGCGAGGCGGAGGAGAGTTGGCACTTGGCCTGTTCTGCTGCCTCTTTGAGGCGCTGAAGCGCCACTGGATCGGTGCGAAGGTCGATCCCCTGTTGGGCCGAGAACTGCTCCGCGAGCCAGTCGATGATGCACTGGTCAAAGTCTTCGCCGCCGAGGTAGTCGTCGCCTGAGCTCGCGATCACCTGGTAGACGCTGTTGCCGATTTCGAGGATCGAGATATCGAACGTTCCGCCGCCCAGATCGAACACGGCGAGGCGTCGGTGTAGCTCCTTTCCCCAGCCATAGGCCAGCGCGGCGGCCGTCGGCTCGTTGAGGATGCCGATCACTTCGAGTCCCGCAATTCGCCCTGCATCTTTGGTCGCTTGGCGCTGCTGATCGTTAAAGTGCGCAGGTACTGTGACGACTGCTCGGGTGACCGGTATGCCCAGATGCGTTTCGGCCACACCCTTGAGCTCCTGCAGGATCCAGGCGGAGAGTTCCGGGAGAGCGTGGCGCTGATCCTGAAGATCGACGAGCGGCTCCTGGTGGGGGCCAGGGACGATCCGGTAGCTGCAGTGGCCGAGGGCATGGCGGACCGCTTCGGAATCCCAGGCGCAGCCAATCAGCCGTTTGGTGGCGTAGACGGTGTTTTGGGGGTTGGTGATCGCCTGGCGTTTGGCGAGCTGCCCCACCAGGCGCCGGCCGTCCTGGGTGAGGGCAACCACCGAAGGCGTGGTGGGGTAGCCATTCCGGTTGGGGATCACGACGGGGCGTCCGCCTTCGAGTACGGCCACGCACGAGTTGGTGGTGCCGAGATCGATGCCGATGACGACGCTCACGGCTAATGACCGAGCAGCCGCTCGAGGAGAGCCTTCTGCACGTGGAGGCGGTTTTCCGCTTGCGCCCAGACCAGCGAGCGAGGGCTCTCCAGCACCTCGTCGGTGATCTCTTCGCCGCGATGGGCGGGCAGACAGTGGAGCACCACCGCTTCGGGATGCGCCAGCTGGAGCAGCAATTCATCGATGCAGAAGCCGCGGAAGGCTCGACGGCGCGCCGCCGCCTCTGCCTCATCGCCCATCGATGTCCATACATCGGTGGAGAGCACATCGGCGTTGCGCGCCGCTTCGCGCGGATCGCGCGCCAGGTGTACGTGGCTGCCCGCGCGCAGTCGCAGGTCGGGTGCCGGATCGTAGCCCTCCGGGCAGGCGATCACGAGTTCGAGTCCCAGCAGCGCCGCCGCTTCGATCCAGGAATTGGCCATGTTATTGCCATCGCCGATCCAGGCAAAACGCAGTTGCTGCAGCGCCGTGAACCCCACGTGTTCCGCGATGGTGAGCAGATCTGCCAGGACCTGGCAGGGGTGATGCAAGTCGGTCAAACCGTTGATGACCGGTACTGGCGAGAAGTGGGCCAGCTCCTCGGCGATGGTGTGGGCGAAGGTGCGGATCACGATCCCGTGACAGTAGCCGCCGAGCACCCGTGCGGTATCGCGCATCAGCTCGCCGCGGCCGATCTGGGTGCCATCGGGCGCTAGGTGGACCGCGTGCCCGCCGAGCTCATACATCCCGACATCGAAGGAGACGCGCGTGCGGGTGGAGGCCTTCTCGAAGATCATGCCGAGCGTCTTGCCCGTCAGCGAGTGGCCGCGCTGGCCCTGGGTGCGCTCTCGCTTGAGCTCGCTCGCGCGAATGAGCAGCGCTTGGAGCTCAGCCGCTCCCAGATCGCTCAGTGTCAGAAAATCGCGTTTCATGGGAGTGAAAGAGCCTCTTCTAGCGCGATTAAACCCTGATCGAGCTCTCGAGGGCTGACCAGTAGGGCCGGTGCAAATCGCACCACCGATCCCCCTGCCACCGATAAGAGAACACCGCTCTGCTCGCGGCAGCGACGTACGATCGGCGCAGCATCTCCCGGGAGTGCGAGGCCCGCGAGTAGTCCCCGGCCGCGCACTTCGAGCGCTCGATCGGGAAAGCGCGTCACGAGTCGGGCGAGCCCTGCTCGGAGATGCGCCCCCATCTTCTCCACGTGGTCGAGCAGCGACTCCGTCTCGATCGTTTCGAGCACACAGAGCGCCGCCGCACAGGCGAGCGGATTGCCACCAAAAGTCGAAGCATGGCTGCCGGGCACAAACCCTGTCGCCACGCGTTCGTTGGCGAGGATCGCGCCGATTGGCACGCCGCCTGCGAGCCCCTTGGCGAGCGACATGATATCGGGTGCGATCCCTTCCAGCTGATGCCCGAACCAGCCGCCGGTGCGGCCGATTCCGGTTTGGACTTCGTCGAAGATCAGCACGGTTCCGGTGGTGGTGCAGCGTTCGCGCAGCGCCTTCAGAAAACCGGCGGGTGGCACCCGGATCCCACCCTCCGCCTGAATCGGTTCGACGATCACCGCGGCGGTGTGTTCGGTGATCGCGTCGAGCCCGTCCTCGGCATGGAGCGGCCAGGGCAGAATGCGAGCCCACTCCACCAGCGGACCAAACCCGGCACGATACTTCTCCTGGCCCGTGAGCGCGACGGTAGCGATGGTGCGACCGTGGAATGATCCCTCGAAGGATAGCACCTCGATGCGATCGGCGCGCCCCTGGGTGGTGGTCTGAAAACGTTTGGCCAGCTTGATTGCAGCCTCGTTGGCTTCTCCTCCCGAGTTACAAAAGAAGGCGCGCACCGGGCCCATGGAAGGGGCGGCCAGGGCGGCGAGTCGCTCGGCCAGTCGGATTTGGGGCTCGATAAAAAACAGGTTGGAAACGTGGATGAGCCGGTGCGCCTGCTCCGCGATCGCCGTGACGAGCTTCGGATGGGAATGGCCGAGCGGGCAAGCAGCGATGCCCGCGGTGAGATCGAGGTAGCGGCGGCCGGTCACATCCCATAGCCACACCCCTTCGCCGCGCTCGAGGACGATCGGCTGCTGCTGGTAGTTTTGCAGGAGCAGTCGGCGTGCGGAGGCGACTAGTTCGTCTGGATGGGCCACCCGGCGAATCTATCACGGCCGCAGGGCGATTCCACTCCGCCGGATATAGTCCGCCAGCAGTCGGGCGGCCAACTCGTGCCCCTCGACATCCCAGTGTCCGTCAAACTTGAGATAGAGCGGGCGATGGGATTGCCGATGAAACTCGGGCGTGAGGTCGAGCAGGTAGGGATGGTGGAACTGTCGTAGGATCTCCTCCTGCAGGGCAAAGCGTCGCTCGCCGGTGGGCTGAAATAGGCACTGGTAGGTCGACCACCAGCCATCGTCGATCTGGTCCCGGAAAGGGATCAACATGAAGATCACCGGCACCTTCGCCAGAGCCACCATGCGCTCGAGATACGCGATCGAGACGGCGAAGCCCTTTTGGAATTCCGCCGAATCCGGAGCGACCTTCCAGGTCCACTCTTGGTAAGCATGAAAGTAGTTTCGCTCATAGTCGGCATTGTTGACGTAACCAGGAAAGCAGCGATGCGGGGGAGACGGTCCGGTCGGGCTGGGGGCGGTAGCTGCTCGCCTACGGAGTGCCTGGGCCACCGTGGTTCCCAAGGAGATCGAGTTCAGTAGCGATTTGACCTGTTGCCGACGCTCAAAGGAGTCGACCGGCGCATATTCATAGATGTCGTTGAGCATGAACAGACCGACCACGATCAGATCCGGTTTGATCTGATTCAGCTTGTGCTCGATCGTCAGCAGATACTCTGGCAGCCCGTAGTTGTGCACGCCCAGGTTGAAGACGGCAAAACGTTCACTTCCTAGCAGCTCCTGGAGCTTGCGAGGCCACATGGCGGACGCATCCACCTGGTAGGCCTCCGTGAAGGAATCGCCCAGGGCGGCGATCCGCATCTTGGGGTCCTTGAGCTTGAGAACAAAGTCTTCGTCTCGGTAACCATCGCTGTTGGTTTCGACGACGATCGGTTTGAAGGTTTGGGGATCGACAATCGCGGGCAAGATGTAGCGACGGTTTTTCTTGTTGACGTACCCGACCTCGGCATCGAAGGTGAAACGGTTTTCCTCGGAATAGAAACCCGGATCGAATCGGTCTACCACCGAGGGAAACAGCCGCACCACCGCCTCGCAGAGGAGCAGAGCGGCGAGGAGACCCAGTGCGACAGCGCTGAACTTGAGTAGTTGGGTTTTCAAGTCGAACTGACCTTGGACAGCAGCTCGCCGTACGAGAGGGTGAGGATGTCGCGGCCGGCGAGCTCCTCAATCACTTGGTAGAAGCCATCGAAGTCATGGACCTGAGAGGGATCGGCATAGGTGTTGATAAGACCCGGCAGACCTCCATCGGCGAAGAAGCGGACCAGGCCCAAAAACTCGCGGGCATAGTCCTCGTCAGATTGGCGGCGGCCTTCGGCGAAGCGAAATCCGTAGGAATCGAGGATGCCGAGTGGCTGAGAGTAGCAGCCGCTGACGGGGATTTCGGCAAAGGTCGGCGCGATGCGGTGGAGGGGGCCGTGGCGAAGGGTGTAGTGGGGAACGGTCGAAGTCGAGAAGCGATAGTCGAGGCGCCGCAAAACTCGATGGAGGAAGCGCAGCTGCTCCGCGCTCTGGAAGGTACCGAAGTGGGGGGCACGGAAACCTTGCGGGCGCCGTCCGATGACTTCGGCGACGGTGCGGTCGCCGTCGAGAATATCCTGCTCGACCAGGGCGCGCGGCAGCTGGTCATAGAAGAAGCTACTGGTGTACCGGCCGCCTTCGAGCCGGCTGTGCTCGTGGTAGCCATGGTTGATGAAGTCGTAGCCGAGCGCGGCGATGGCCCGATAGGCGGAGGCGCCCTTTTTGAGCTGCTCGCCGGGAACCGCCCAGGTGGCAGCGATCTTTCGCTCCGCCAGATGGTGCGCGACCTTCTCCGCGACTTCGATATCGCGATCGGTATCGCAATCGAAGGAAAGTACCACGCACAGTCGGGTGAGTCCGAGACGGCGGGCGCGCCAGGCGTGCATGCGCCATAGCGCATAGGGCATGGGTGGCTGCCGCGAGAGGCGCGAAACGATGCGGCGGGGAAGCTGGTGGAGCATTGCTACAGAATATACTTCGACAGGTCTTCGTCCTCGAGGACTTTGGTGAGGCGATCGCGCACGTAGCCGACCGTGATGGTGATTTCGCGCGGTCCGAGCTCGGGCGCTTCGAAGGAGAGCTCGTCCAATAGACGTTCGAGGATCGTGTGCAGGCGCCGCGCACCGATGTTCTGCATCCGCTCGTTGGCCAGGGCGGCCATGCGGGCGATTTCGGCGATGGCCTCAGGGTCGAAACGAAGCTGGACCCCTTCCGTGGCGAGCAGTGCTGCGTATTGGCGCGTCAGCGAATTCTCCGGCTCGGTGAGGATCCGCAGGAAATCGGCGTTCCCCAGGCTTTCGAGCTCGACCCGGATCGGGAAGCGCCCTTGGAGTTCTGGGATCAGGTCGGAGGGCTTGGAGACGTGAAAGGCACCCGCGGCGATGAAGAGAACATGGTCGGTCCGGACCGGACCATACTTGGTGGTGACGGTTGAGCCCTCGACAATCGGCAGGAGATCGCGCTGTACGCCCTCGCGGCTGACGTCAGGGCCGTGAGTACTCTCACGACCTGCGATCTTGTCGATCTCATCGAGGAAGACGATGCCCGAATTTTCGGCGCGGTGGACCGCTTCGCGTACCACCTTGTCCATATCGATGAGCTTGCTCGCCTCCTCTTGGCCCAGTAGGCCGAGGGCCTCTGCCACCGACACCTTGCGCCGAGAGCGGTGGCCGCGCCCGCCGAAGAGCTCGCGCAGGTTGAGCCCCATCTCCTCTAGGCCCGCCTGAGAGAAAATCTGGATCGCCGGATTGTGCTGCTCGGTCACCTCGATCTCGACCATGCGCTCATCGAGCTTTCCGGCACGAAGCAACTCGCGCAGCTTTTCACGCGTCGGTGAAGCGCTCTCCATCGACGCGGGGAGTTCGATCGGCTTGCCAGGTTCGCGCGAGGTAGAGCTGGTGGGAAGCAATAGATCGAGCAGTCGCTCCTCAGCAGCGGCGCGCGCTCGCGCCTGCACGGCCGCGGTCTCCTCGTCCTTGACCAGTTTGACCGAGATCTCCATCAGGTCGCGCACCAGAGAATCGACATCGCGGCCGACGTAGCCCACTTCGGTGAACTTGGACGCTTCGACCTTCAAGAAGGGGGCCTGCACCAGCTTGGCCAAGCGTCGCGCGATCTCGGTCTTTCCCACGCCGGTCGGCCCGATCATGATGATGTTCTTGGGTGCAATCTCGTCGCGCAGATCGGGAGCCACCTGCTGCCGGCGCCAGCGATTGCGCAGCGCGATCGCCACCGCGCGTTTGGCCGCGTGTTGGCCGACGATATAACGGTCGAGCTCCTCGACGATGGCCCGCGGCGTCAGTCCCGGTCTCATAGGCTCTCGAAGGTGAGGTTGGAGTTGGTGTAGATGCAGATCTCAGCGGCGATCTTAAGTGCCTCCTCGCAAATGGCGCGCGCGCCGAGCTGCGTGTGAGTGGCGAGAGCGCGGGCCGCAGCCAGCGCGAAGGGACCTCCCGAGCCGATTGCGGCAATGCCCGCATCGGGCTCGATCACCTCACCAGTGCCCGAGAGGAGAAATGTCCGCTCTGTATCGGCGACGAGAATCAGTGCCTCTAGGCGTCGTAGCGCTCGATCTGTGCGCCACTCTTTGGCCAGCTCGACGGTCGCCTTGGTGAGATTCCCGTTGCAATCCTTCAGCCGACCTTCGAGTCGCTCAAAGAGGGCAATGCCATCGGCAGCCGACCCTGCAAACCCGGCGATCACCTTGCCGTCATGCATCCGCCGCACTTTGCGCGCGCTTCCCTTCATGACCGTCTGACCGAGCGTTACCTGACCATCGGCGCCCAGCACGACCTCTGGGCCGCGTCGCACCGCGAGAACTGTAGTGGATCGAAACTTCATTTTCGTTTTTTCTCCGACATAGGATGGTGTTGGTATTGATCTTGGAGATACTGAAGGTCGATGTGGGCGTAGCGCGCGGTGGTACTGAGCGAGGCGTGGCCGAGCAGCTCTTGGATGGATCGAAGATCAGCGCCCGAACCGAGGAGGTGGGTCGCGTAGCTGTGTCGCAGCGCGTGTGGATGGGTCTTCGGAATGTCGCTCGCCGCGGCGTGGGCGTCGAGTAGGCGGCGGATGGCGCGGGCGCCCATGGGAGCACCGCGGCGCGTCAGGAAAAGCGTTGGGCTGGGGGCGCGCAGCAGCGTCAAGCGCAGCGGGAGATAGCGCTCCAGCGCCTCGTGGGCTTTTTCCCCGATGGGGATCCAGCGCTCCTTGCACCCCTTGCCGCGCCGCACCCGAAGCTGGCGGTCGACCAGGTCGTCGAGTTGTAGTGCCACTGCTTCACCGACGCGCAGGCCGGTGCCGTAGAGCAGCTCGAGGAGGGCCTGGTCGCGGGCACGCTCGGCGGAAAGCGGGTGGCGGCGAGGGCGACCAGGTGCTTGCACCACCGCTGCGGCCTGCTCGGTGGTCAGAAAATCGGGTAACAACTTCTTCATCTTCGGTGGGCGTATCAAGAGAGCCACATTTTCCTCGATCAGTCGCTCTCGTCGGAGAAAACGCAGGAACGCGCGCACCGCTGAGAGTTTGCGGCCAATGGTGACCGCTTCATTGCGACCGAATAGCGAGCGAAGGTAAGAACGCACATTCGGGATGTCAAGGTCGGCCGGCGCAGGGGTACGATCGAGTCGCTCGGCGAGATGGGCGGAGAACTCTGCGATGTTGGCAAGGTAGGCGCGCACGGTTTCGGGCGATGACCGAAGCTCGTGTTCGAGGTGTTCGCGGAAGGCCTGGACTAGCTTGTCGATGGAGAAAGGATCGCGCCTTCGGAGAAAGGCGGCAACTTCTATAGCTTTCGGTGTTCCCCGTAGATCACTGGCTAGCACTACTACGTCACTTTCGGACCGAGCCGTTGCCTCGCGAGGAGCCCCGGTCGCGACGAGCGACGAGGAAGGCTACTGGTGG
>JAHFDT010000285.1 GCA_023248875.1 Myxococcales bacterium
AGACGCTCGCTCGGCTGGAGCCGGCCTGGGCGGCACTTTGGGGTGCGAGCGTGGTGCCCTCCTCCGGGTTGGCCCTGAAGGAGATCTTGGACTGGTGGCGCACCCTACCGGCTCCGGGCGAGCTCTGGGTGCTGGTCTGCCGCGAGGAGAATGAGCTGACCGGTGTCGCGCCGCTCTACCTGACCCCGCCGCAAGGGGGCCTCCTGCGTGTCCGCGAGCTGCGGCCGATCGGTCCCCCCCCGCAACCATTGACTCTCACCCGAGTGGGGCGCGAAGCCGACGTTCTCGAGGCACTGATCGCCGAGCTCGAAGGCGAGCGAAACTGGGATCGGCTGGAGAGCGTCCTCACCACCGCGGCGGAGCTCGATGAGACCAGCCGCCGTTTTGCGGCCCACGGCATGGCGGTGGAGAGCGGTCCAGGTCTGAGGCTATGCGTGCGCGCGAAGGATCGCACGCGCCCCACGGCAGAAGATCCCACGGGTCTCTTGCAGCGCGGCCAAGCCTGGTTGACCCGGCGTGCCGAGGCCGAGGTGAGTCGGCTGCGTGCTTCCGCCCCCGATGTCGTGCAGCGTGTCGTCGCTCGGGTCGCGACCTTCTCGCGGTTGCACCTCTACCGCGGCGAGCTGTTCGTGCGCGGCGGTGCTCCACCGCAGGGGGTGCAGCTTCGGCTCATGGCGCGGGACGATTTTGAAGGCCTGGCCGATCGCTCGGCCTGGCTGGCGCGGCTGGGTCTCAACGAGAACTATTGCCGCCAAAAGTGGGAGCGCGGCGATACGGTGGTGGTCGCGGAACAGGATGGGCATCCGGTGGGCATTCTGTGGTGCGCGCGTGCGCCCGTGTTGGTGCCGGACATCGGGCGACTAGTGCGTCCACTGGCGGGCGAATGCTACATCCACGATGTGTACGTACCGCCCGAGGTGCGGGGACGTTCGCTCGCACCGGCGATGCTCGACTTCTTGGCCCGCGAACTGCGCCAGCGTGATGTCTACCGCGCCTGGGCCCTCATCGAGCGCTCCAACAGTGCTTCGACACGCGCGTTTGAAAAGGCGGCCTACGCGTCGGTCGCGGATGTCGTCTATGCGCGTATGGGGTTGGCTTCCAAGCTGCTCGTCCGTCCGCCCGATCCAGAGGCACGCGCCTTTCTGGGGCTGCCAGCAAAGAGATAGATGCAGATGCGCTGGGCCATCTATTCCTTACTGGTTGTCTCCTCCGCGTTTGCGAAGCCGCTCGAGCTGACCGTCGATCTGCGCGAAGCCCCACGCCACATCCTGCACGCTCGCCTGGTCGTGCCCACCTCGCCGGGACCGCTGACGTTCCTCTATCCGAAATGGATCCCCGGTGAACATTCTCCCAACGGGCCGATCGGAAATCTCGTCGGTCTCACCTTGGAGGCGAAGGGCCGCACGCTGCGCTGGCGACGCGATCCCGCCGACATGTACGCGATCCACTGCGAGGTCCCGGCGGGCGCCGACGCCGTGGTGGCGCGCTACGACTACCTGGTCCCCTCGGGATCGGAGGGGTTCGGGGGTGCCGCGTCCACTTCGGCACAACTGGCGATCCTGGAGTGGAACCTGGTGGTGCTCTATCCCCGTCGAGCGAATCCACGCGAGCTGCTCTATTCAGTACAGGCGCAGCTTCCCGAGGGTTGGAGATATGGCACGGCCCTGCCGGTGGCGCACGAGGCCCATGGCACGGTCGATTTTCAGCCGGTGACGCTGGAGACGCTGGTCGACTCTCCGCTGCTCGCGGGAGCACACTTTCGGGTGCTTCCGCTCCAGCCGCACCATGAGCTCGATCTCGCGGCGGATAGCGCCGCCGCACTCGAGATGAAGCCCGAGACGGAAAAGGCCTACGCCCGGCTGGTTACCGAAGCGGTCGCACTGTTCGGGGCGCAGCGCTATCGCAGCTACCATTTTCTCTTGGCGCTCAGCGATGCCATCGCCCACTTCGGTCTCGAACACCATGAATCGAGTGATAACCGCGCCGTCGAGCGCATGTTTCTCGACGAGGAGATGCAGCTCCGTTTTGCGGGTCTTTTGCCCCATGAGTTTGCCCATTCGTGGAACGGGAAGTATCGGCGCCCCGCTGGCCTCGCGACCGGCGATTTCGAACGGCCCATGCAGGGCAACCTGCTCTGGATCTACGAGGGCCTCACCGACTACCTTGGCCATGTGCTGACGGTGCGGAGTGGGCTCCTTACCCCCGAGCAGGGGCGCGAAGCGCTGGCGCTCGCGGTCGCTGGAATGGCAAACCAGCCGGGCCGAAGCTGGCGCTCGATCGAAGATACCGCGGCCGCGGCGCAGATTCTGTACGGGACCTCGCCGGAATGGGAATCGTGGCGACGCGGCGTGGACTTTTATCCCGAGGGGGGGCTCTTCTGGCTCGAGGCGGATGCGCGTATCCGGGAGCTGACCCAGGGCCAGCGCTCGTTGGATGATTTTTGCCATCGCTTCCATGGCGATTCGAGCGGCCCTCCCGCGGTCAGCCCCTACACCCTGGATGAGGTGGTCAAGGCGCTCGATGAGACGGCCCATTCGGACTGGCGAGGCCTCATCGCGGCACGGGTCGAAGCGGTGGCGCCTGAGCCGCCGCTGCATGGCCTCACAGCGAGCGGGTGGAAGCTGGTCTATACTGACAAGCCTAACCTCTCCGCGCTGAGCGCCGAAAAGCTCCGCAAGAAGATCGCCGAATCGTTCAGCATCGGGCTGGTATTACGCGACGATGGCACGGTGATCGACGCGATTCCTGGCATGGCCGCCGCAACTGCTGGTGTTGCGCCCGGCATGAAGGTGGTGGCGATCAACCAGCGCCGCTTCACCGCCGAGCGGCTGCGCGATGTGCTGAGGCGCACGCCCACGCAGTCACTGGTGGAGTTGATCGTCGAGAATGGCGACTATTTTCGCACCTTGGCACTCCACTACAGCGGCGGCTTGCGCTATCCGCATCTGGAACGAGATCCTAAGCACCTCGATCGACTGAGCGAAATTTGGAAACCCCGGATCCACTAGACCGACCTCACGTTAAGTTGATCTACTTCGGCGACCGATCCCTTCGGCGCTGCTTCGTCGCTCCTCCTGGGATTACTGCCAGTAGTCCTGCGTCGTCGCTCCTTGCTTCGCCTCGG
>JAHFDT010000286.1 GCA_023248875.1 Myxococcales bacterium
GCTTCGATGCGCTGCTGCACGCCCTCTGCATAGTGCGCTCGCAGGTTGTCCATCACGACGATGTCGCCGCATCGCAGCGACGGTACTAGACCTCGTTTTACAAACTCCAGAAACGCTATTTCGATCGCAGCAAATGAACTCCGCTTTAGCCCTCGTCGAGCGGTTCCACACTCGGCTCGCTCGGCTCGTCCTTGCCGCCCGCGCTGTTCTCGCCCGGCGCATACCAGCGCTCGATCACGTCGACGATCTGCCGCGCCTGCTTCTCCGACGAGATGTTGAAACTCGACTGTTTTCGGTAAACGCCATTGGCCTTCTTGAAGCGCACAATCGCCACCTTGGGATCGGCCCAGGCTTCGCTCTGCCGATCGAGCTCCTGGTAGAGGAACATCACCGTCGCCCAGGCGCCTTTGGTGAGGATCTCCTTCTTGAGCTCGCGCCGGACAAGTTTGCCCTCGTCTTCGTAGTTGTAGGAAACTTCCGCGACCGTCTCAGCCATGTCACTCCGCCAAGGGCAGCGGCAGCACTTCGCGCAGCCCGATCTCGAGCTCTCCCGAACCTGCCAGCGGCGCGCGACGCACGCGAATGGCCGTCATTTCGGCGTTGGCTCCTCGCGTTGGCTCCATTCCCGTCGGCACCAGCGCCGCTGGAATGTGGAAAGCGCCCCGGTCAC
Source organism: Myxococcales bacterium (assembly GCA_023248875.1). Classification (GTDB taxonomy): domain Bacteria; phylum Myxococcota_A; class Polyangia; order Palsa-1104; family SHYY01; genus JAHFDT01. The sequence continues at coordinate 671 of JAHFDT010000286.1, forward strand.
GCACACGGCACCGGACTTCGCGGGCGCCCCGCGCACTCCAGGTCAGCGTCAGCTGGAGCGGCTCTGTCTCCTCTTGGCGCGGCGCACTCCAGCTCAGTTCGAGATCGCTACCGACCCGATAGGGCGCTACGATAAGCGACGGAAAGGCCTGGGGTGCGGTGGCCTGCGCCACGAACGGCGTGATCTCTTCACCGCCCTCGCTGACCACTTCATAGCGCGCGCCACCGCCGAGGGCGAGTGCCCTTCCCTCCTCCACGCCGTAGACGACCCCCGTCACAAAAGGCGTGAGCTCAGGATAGTGCCAAGGGTGCAGCAGCGTCGCCTCTTCGGGGCCTTTCACCACCAGCCGGCCCGCATCGAGGAGTTCGACCCGAGAAATGGTCTGGAGCGCCCGCTCGATCGTACCCGCACCATCGACCCATCGGCAGGTATCGATCGGCTGCGTGCGATCGATCTGCTGGGGTAGCCCGAGCAGTGCCGCCACCGGCTCCCGCTCGGCCGTACGATACCGGACGAAGTGGCCCTGGGCGTCGAAGCGGGTGCCCGCCAGGTCGCGGGTAAAGGTCAGCGCGACGCGTAGGTAGCTGGCAAGAGGCTCGCCTCCATCCTGGGCCGTCGGGTGGTCGGCGCAGCCGAGAATCAAACAGGCGGTGGCAGCTAGTAGTGTGCGCAAGAGCTCTCTCAAGGAAAGATCGGGAAGAGCATATCGCACTTTGGCCTGCGCATCAATGTGTAGGTCGCCAGTGATTCTGTTGTAAGATATCCACCCATGTTACGACCTGTCGGTAAACAGCGTGTTGCAGAAGAGATCATCGTTCAGCTCCGTGGTTTGATTCTCAAGGGCGACTATTCGGTTGGGCAGAAACTTCCGCCCGAGCGGCGGCTCGCCGAAGAGCTGGGCGTCAACCGGGCCTCACTGCGCGAAGCGATCAAGTCGCTTGAGCAAATGGGTCTCGTCAAGACACGCCAGGGCGATGGCACCCGCGTGCTCGACTACATGCAGACGGCGGGCATCGACATCATTTCACATCTGCTACCACGCGACGGTCAGCCGAATCTCGACGTACTCGCCGATGTGTTCGAGTTTCGCCGGCTCTATGGGCGCATGGTGGCGCGCTTCACTGCGGAGCGAGCGACCGCAGAGGATATCGCCAAGCTCGAGGCGATCGCCGAGCGTGCTGCACTGTGCGAGGAGGGGGAGGAGCTGCTCAAGATCGATTTCGAGTTCTACATCGGGATGACGCAGGCGACCCATAATCGGGTGTTGCAGCTGCTCATCAATTCGATTCGGCCCGCGGTTCTCAGTTACTCGTCGTTCTTCGCCATGTTCAACCCGCCGGCGCCGGTCGTGCGCAAGCAGCACCGCGATCTCATCAAGGCGTTCCAGGCGCGCGAGGCGGACAAGGCGGCTCAGATCATCGATACCTACCTCAAGCGCTGGAGCGACCAGCTCAACAACCTCAAGCCGCAATGAAGCGGTCATTCCCGCTACTCCTCGGCATGGGAAAGGTACAACTCGCGGTACCTTTCCGCCGAGCGCCCCCAGGAAAAATCCTGCGCCATGCTGCGCTGCTGCAGCGCCTGAAAGGCCGTCTCATCACGGTACGTGCTGAGAGCTCGCAGCCAGGCCCGCTCTAGCGCAGCGGCGGTAAAAGGTTCGAATTTGAAGCCCGTTTCGCCATCGACCACGGTGTCGTCGAGCCCCCCGGTAGCGCGTACGATGGGTGGTGCACCGTAGCGCAGCGCGTAGAGCTGACCCAGGCCGCAGGGCTCGTAGCGCGACGGCATGAGGTAGAGATCGGCCGCGGCGTAGAGCTGGTGCGCAAGCCGCTCATCGTAGCCGATGCGCACCGCCATCGCTTGGGGAAAGCGCGCCGCCAGTTCGAGCAAGCGCGCTTCGAGCACTGCGTCGCCGGTGCCCAAGATCGCCATCTGTAGCTGCGGCTTGCGGCGCCGCAACATCCCCTCCAGGACAACGGCCGCCTGGTCGAAGCCCTTCTGATCGGTCAGCCGCGAGACCGCCACCGTCAGCGGCACATGCGCCTCGACGGGCAGCCCCAGCGCGCGCTGCACCGCTGCCTTGCACTCCCGCTTACCCGCGAGCTGGTCCGGACCGTAGCGCGCTGGAATCATCGGATCATGCATCGGATCCCACTGCGAGTAGTCCGCACCGTTCAGGATGCCGACGAGCCGGTCGGAACGCGCCCGCAAGAGGCCATCGAGTCCGGCGCCGAGTTCCGGCGTCTCGAGCTCGCGCGCGTAGCGTGGGCTCACGGTGGTGATCCAGTCGGCGGAGATCAGGCCCGCCTTCAAGAGCGATACCGAGCCGTAGAACTCGATCCCGTCCGGGTGAAACAGATCGGTGCTGAGCCCCAACTCGTCGAGGAGCGACGGGGGAAACTGGCCCAGAAAGGCGATGTTGTGGATCGTCATGAGGG
>JAHFDT010000113.1 GCA_023248875.1 Myxococcales bacterium
CCGCCGATTTCGCCCTGGCCCCCGCCGATTTCGCCCTACTGCCCGCCGACCAGGCCGTGCCGCCCGCCGATTTTGCCGTGCCGCCCGCCGACCAGGCGTCACCCGCAGATCTGGCCAGCAGCCCCGATCTAGCGACACGCCCCAACTATCTATTCGTCACCTCGACCACCTACAAGCCGGGAATATTCGCCGCGCAGCAAGGGGGCGCCCTCGCCTACGTGGATGCCCAGTGCAATGCCCGCGCGCAGGCCGCCAACCTTCCTGGCAAGTATGTCGCCTGGCTCTCCACCTCTCAGGTCGCGGCCATTAGCAGGCTCATCAACTATCGAGGCTGGATGCGCCCCGATGGACTCCTGGTCTTCAACCAGGCCAGCGATATCGCTGCCGGCAAGGTCCTCTACCCACCGCGTCTCAATGAGTTCGGCGCCGACGTAGCGCCCAGCGACGCGGTGACGGGCACCAAGGAGGATGGCACCAAGGCCATCAACAACTGCAACGACTATTCCCAAACAAACGCCACGGTCGCGACCGGTTCACCATCGGCAGGACGCGGCGACTGGACCAATGCGGGCAGCGCTTCCTGCGCCAATGATACCTTTCGGCTCTACTGTTTCGAAGTGGATTTCAACCTCGCCCCGCCGCTTCCGAGCGGCTTCGGTCGAATCGCCTTTTTGACCAAGGTCGACTACAACAGCACCTGCAGCGTTCAAACTGGGCTAGCTTGTGGTGACAGCGCTTGCATTGCCGAAGCGAGCGCCGCGAACCTCCCAAACCCTGGAACGTACAAGGCTCTCCTCGCCTCACCGAGCGTTGCGGCCGCCTCGCGCTTCACCATGTCGGTCGGCGCCCTACCCTGGAGACGGCTAGACGGAGTCTACGTCTTCGCGCAGGCCACCGATTTGGCGCTCGGCAAGCTTACGGCTCCGATCGATGTCAGTGCCGATGGGGCCTATTGGGGGAGTACCGTGGTCTGGTCGGGCAGCCCGAACACCAACACAGTGGGCATGGCGGACGGGACCTGCAACGACTGGTCGACCGTCAGCACCGCAGTGCATGGGTTCATGGGAGTCGGCACCGAGTCGCACCTTACCTTCTTTGGCTCGCTCAATTTTCCGACGCCGCCCGGCTGTAGTCTGAAAGGGCGCTTCTACTGCCTCCAGGACGAATAGAAGTTTTTCTCCCCCTCCTCCCATTTTAAACATAAGGAGGGAAAACATGGAGCTGCGCACCTATCCTCGAGTTCCCATAGCGATGGAGATCGATCTCCACGGCGAACAGCGCCTCTACCCTGGGGTCACCGCGGATATCAGCCAGGGCGGGCTCTTCATCGCCACCTTTACGCCGCCCCCGCTCGGTACCGTGGTCGACCTGATGCTCAACCTGCCCAATGCGAACGAGGGCTTTCCCGCCCGGGGGCAGGTTTGCTGGGTCCGCGGCGGAAGGCGCAGTGCGGAAGGCCCGGCGGGTTGCGGCCTCCGCTGGCTCCTCGTTTCCGCCCAAATGCTTGCAAAGATAGCTGAATTCGTAGAACGGAGCAGCCAAGATGTCCGCCCCAAAGCCCGCCCCGAGCGACGGACGGCGGCAATGGCCTTTGAGCGGACGGCCAAGGGCATCGCCCCCTACCGGCCCCCCAAGCCGCAGGATCCTTCGCCCGAGCGGCTGGAGGAGGCAGAGCTATTGGAGGTCGCCGCGTCCCAAGTGCCGCAGGCGGCTCCTCCCCCGATTCCCATCCAGTCGGAGCAGCGCGCCTTCCCACGGGTGGCCGTAGAGGTGGAGGTCGACCTCGAAAGCGAACACAATTTTTACGCCGGGATCACCGGCGATGTGAGCGAAGGGGGCATTTTTATCGCCACCGCCGTGCCGCCGCCCGTGGGATCGATGGTCGAGCTGCTGCTCAAGCTCCCGACTGCTCCCGCCGGGTTCACCATCACGGGCGAGGTCTGCTGGGTCCGCGAGCTACCCCAAAGCTCCTTCGGATTCCCGGCCGGATGTGGCATCCGCTGGCTCGAACTTCCGGCCGAGACGATGGCCTCCGTGACCCAGTTCGTAGAGCGGCGCGAAACGATGCTGTTCGAGCAGTGCTGACACCTTCTTGACACCCAGCTCCGTAACCATAAGTATGGCGAGCGTCTACGCTTTCAAGGAGCGCTCGCATGGCGGACCGGCCCCGCTTCATCGTCGTAGGTGGAGGACTCGCAGGCTTAGCAACAGTCATCAAGATCGCTGAAGCGGGCCATGATGTGGATGTCTTCTCATTTGTTCCTTGCCGACGTTCGCACTCGGTGTGCGCGCAGGGCGGCATCAACGGTGCAGTAAACACCAAGGGCGAGGGCGATTCGCCGGCGATCCACTTCGACGATACGGTCTATGGCGGCGACTTTCTGGCTGACCAGCCGCCGGTCAAAGCGATGTGCGAAGCGGCACCGGGCGTCATCTACCTCCTCGACCGCATGGGCGTCCCCTTTTCACGTACGCCCGAAGGCCTCATCGATTTCCGCCGCTTCGGCGGCACGCTGCACCACCGCACCGCCTTTGCCGGCGCAACGACGGGCCAGCAGCTGCTCTATGCGCTCGATGAGCAGGTGCGGCGCTGGGAGGTGGCGGGTCGGGTGCGGCGTTTTGAGCACTGGGAATTCGTCCACGCCATCCTTGACGACAACGGGAATTGCCGCGGCATCGTCGCCATGGATCTCCATGCGATGAAGCTCGAGGTTTTCCCGGCGGCGGCGGTGGCGCTAGCGACTGGCGGCCCGGGCATCGTCTACGGCAAATCGACCAACTCGGTAGTCAACACCGGCACCGCGGCGGCGCTCGTCTATCAGCAGGGCGCCAGCTACGCCAACGGCGAATTCATCCAGGTCCACCCCACCGCGATCCCCGGCGCCGACAAGCTGCGCCTCATGTCAGAGTCGCTGCGCGGCGAAGGCGGACGCCTGTGGGTTCCCAAAAAGAAGGGGGATGCCCGCCGAGCCAAAGACATCCCCGAAAACGAGCGCTACTACTTTCTCGAGGAGAAATACCCGAAGTACAAGAACTTGGTGCCGCGCGATATTGCCACGCGCGAAATCTTCGAGCTCTGCCGCCGCCAGGGGATGGGCGTAGGCGGCAAGGACTCGGTCTACCTCGACCTCACCCACCTCGGTGAGGAGTACATCAAACGCAAAGTGGGTGGCGTGGTCGAGATCTACGAGAAGTTCATCGGGGGAAAAGCCTGGGAAGAGCCGCTACAGGTCTTCCCGGCCGTGCACTATTCGATGGGAGGATTGTGGGTCGACTACGACCACATGACCAATATCCCGGGACTGTGGGCAGTGGGCGAAGTCGATTTCGCCTACCATGGGGCCAATCGCCTGGGTGCCAATTCGCTGGTCTCCTGCATCTACAGCGGACTCGTCGGTGGTCCCGCGATGGTCCGCTATGCGACCGGCAAGGTGGGCCAGGAGCTCGGCGAGCCCTCCTCGGTGCTGCTCGACGGCGCGCGCACGAAAATGGAGGAGACCTACGGCGCCCTCGGCAAAATGGAGGGCCCGCACAATCCCTACCAGCTCTGGTGGCAGCTCGGCGATGAGATGACCGGCAAGGCAACGGTGGTTCGCTACAGCAACGAATTGCAGGAGCTCGACGGAAAAATCCAGGGTTGGATGGAAGATTGGAAGAAGTGCTCGGTGCTCGATACGGGCAAATCGGCCAACCAGGCGATCATGTTCACGCGGCAGCTCTGGAACATGTTGGTGCTGGCACGGGTGATCGTTCAGGGCGCGCTGTTACGCGACGAATCGCGTGGCTCGCACTTCAAACCGGACTTCCCCGAGCGCAACGACGAGAAGTTCCTCAAGACCACCCTGGCGAGTTATGATCCGGCCACGCATGGTCCGAAGATCACCTACAAAGAGGTCGATACGTCGCTGATCAAGCCGCGCAAACGCGTCTACACCGGCGAAGCCAAGGCGTAAAGGACACTGCCATGGGAAAACTTGGAGACCAGGTCCAGTTCAAGATCAAGCGCCAGGCGGGACCGGAGACAGCGCCCTATTGGGAGGAGTTCAGCGTGCGCTGGGAGCCGATGATGAACGTCATCGCTGCGCTCATGGAGATCCAGCGCCATCCCGTCAACGCCGCTGGACAGAAGACCACACCGGTGGTCTACAGCTCCAACTGCCTGGAAGAGGTGTGCGGCGCCTGCACCATGGTGGTCAACGGCCGCGTGCGCCAGTCGTGCAGTGCGCTGGTCGATCAGTTGGCGCAGCCCATTACCGTCGAGCCCATGTCGAAATTTCCCGTGGTGCGCGACCTGTACGTCGAGCGCCAGCGGATTTTCGAAGACTTCAAGAAGGTGAACGCCTGGATCGACACCGACGGCAGCCACAACTTGGGCCCCGGTCCGCGCTATTCGGCCGAGGTGGCCGATATGCGGTACGCCCTTTCACGCTGCATGGCCTGTGGCTGCTGCCTCGAGGCCTGCCCCAACTACGGCCCCGGGATCCCATTTATCGGCGCAGCGACGGTCAGCCAAGCGCGTCTGTTCAATCTACATCCTTCGGGGAGCATGAAGGCCTCGGTACGGCTCGATGCCCTACAGGCAGAGGACGGAATCGGCGGGTGCGGCAACGCCCAGAACTGCGTTCAGGTGTGCCCCAAGGAGATCCCGCTCACCACTTCGATCGGCGATATGATGCGCGCCACGACCAAGCAGGCCTTCCAGTCGCTCTTTCGGCGTTAGACCGACCTCACGTTAAGTTGATCTACTTCGGCGACCGATCCCTTCGGCGCTGCTTCGTCGCTCCTCCTGGGATTACTGCCAGTAGTCCTGCGTCGTCGCTCCTTGCTTCGCCTCGGTCTCGGCCGCCTCGCTACGCTCAACTTAACGTGAGGTCGGTCTAGGGCCCGCGAACGAACAAGTCAGCCGCCCTCACGGCCGATCCATCCCGGCCAGCTTCGTTGCCGGCTCCGCTCCTCAGGTCACATCCGTCGAGGATGCTCCCTTCCGGTCCTCGCCGTCGCCTCGCTGGCCGGGCGCCTCGGACGCGATCATCGGCTAACTTGTTCATTCGCGGGCCCTTAACTTTGATATAATCGACGATATGGCTGCTACTGCCCAACCCGTCAAAGTAGGCCTCCTCGGTGGGGACGATGCCCTGCTGCTCACTTGCGCGGAGGCGCTTGGCAACCATGGCGAAGTGGTAGCGCTGACCCTTCAGGACGATGAGCTCAAATGGGCGCCCGTGCAGATCCTGCTCGTGTCGGTTCCTGCGCCACTCGATAAGGGGATCGCTTTTTTTGCCCGCTGCTGCGAACGCGATCCACGCAAGGCGGTGATCGCGATGGGCCGTGAACTCGAGGCCGATATCGCGGTCGAACTGGTCAAGTGCGGCGCGGATGATTTCGTCTCGATGCCCATCCAGCCGGATGCCCTGGTGCGAAAAATCCACCGGGCACTGAATATCGCCAGCCCCGGCCCCGCCTTCTCCTGGCCTGCACTCGAGCCGCTGGCGCTTCTCGGTGGACGCAAGCCCTACCGGGGTGCCAACCGGCGTTGGTGCTTCCGTGCCAAACCGAGCGGCGACTTCCGCGCCCGAGTGACGACGCAGGTGGGCAAGAAGCAGTTCACCCTGGACATCGATGACATCTCGATCGTCACCGAGGGGTGGCCGGGCGGCATACTGCTGCGTGTCGACCGCCAGGAGGGCGAGGAGCTGCCGTTTGAACAGTGGGAGCATGGCCGGGCTGCCACCATGCTGATCCACCTGCCGACGGGCGCCTCGGTGAAAGTGGTGGCTCGGGTCGTGCCCGGAACCCGCCGCCAGTCGGTCAAGACCACGCGCTTTGCAGTGCAGTACACCACCGATATTCCCTCGGATGTGAACCTTCTCCAGGCCTTCTGGACGGAGTGTCAGCGGCGGGAACGATCGCTCCCGTAATCTCTAACCGATCGCCAATCCCAGCTGCTGGCGTAGCTCGAAATAGGGCTCCGAAATCGCGTAGGCGAGCAGCTCCTTCACCTTGTCCTTCGGCTGCATCCCACCGACGATCGTCGGCTCCATTTGAACGTAGCCCGCCGCCAACGCCAAATCCCCGCACAGCACCAGGCCGACGCGGTGGGCCGTCAGGTCAACCGCCTGCGTCCAGCGCGCCAGATCGACCTGTGCCTGGGTGGAGAGGAAGCGTTGCACCACCAGCGCCAGCTGTTCGAGCCAAGCGGGCTGCACCATCGTGCGCATGGCCTGCATGTACTGGTTCACCGTGGGCTCCTCGGCGGGGGGCACGGGGAAGCTCGGCTGCACCAGCTTGATCGCCGAGAAGAAGGCGATCCGCAGCTCCGTGTTGGTCGGCAAGGTCAGCTTGAGATAGTGCTCCGAACGCAACAGGGTGAGAAACCGCGCCAAAGGAAAGGCCAGATCCCGGTCGGATCGCCCTTGGAGCAGCTCCGCCCCCACCACCAGCGATGGAACGAGTTGCCCCTTGTCCTTACAATTCGCGATCTGCAGCCCGCCCATCTGCTCAGGCCGTAAATAGATCTCGGGCACCATCACATTGAGGGTCTGCGCGACGTAGGCGAACACCTTGGAAAAGAGCGCCTGGTGGGTGACCAGATCGAGCCGATCCTTCCGTTTCAAATTGAACTGCTTGTGTTCCCCCGATTTGAGCAGCGCCACCGCTTGCCACACGGCCCCAAAAATCGCGCCCAGATAGCGATCCTCCTCGGGATGGAACAGCGAACTGAACCACACCTCATCGCTGATCCGCTGCTTGGCGCGCAGCAGCGTCTTGGGTTTGTACTGATCGAAGAAGCTCTGCTCTTCGGCGCTCGCACGCTGCATGTAGGCGAGCGCGGAGCAGAGGCACCAGGCGCGGTCATACTGACGCATGTCCATATACAGCTTGCGCAGCGCCTGGTACGAGGCGATCCGTAGCGGATCTTGCTTGATCAAGAACATGTGTTCGGCGGCGGCCTTGGTCAGCTCGTCCGGCCCCGCCAAGGTATAGAGCTCGGCCAAGATCTCGTGGCGCTGGACATTGGCTGGATCCAACTTCGACGCCACTTCGAAGGCCTGGATCGCGCCGCCCTGATCGCGTAGCCGAGAGCGATAGATTTCGCCCAGCCCGTGCCAGAGCGCGATCTTGATCTGCTCATAGCCCTCGGCAGGGATCCGCTTGAGCATCTTGCGATAGTTCCGCTCCTGCTGTTTCCAGTCCCGTTTGGTCGTACAGATCTTGTCGATCGCTTCGAACGATTTGAGATAGTTCGAAAAGCTCGCTGGCGTGATGCCCTCCGGCTTCTCAAAGAAACTGTCGAGCGCTAAGTTGAAGTAATCGATCGACTCATCGGGAGACTGCAGTTCATCGCGAAATACCACGCCGGCGGTGGAGTAGTACTTGCCGCGGCGAAGTGGATCCTTCTCGATCTCGGTAATCTGCAGCAAGATTTCCACCATCCGCTTCCACTGCGCCGTCGCGTGGAAGAGCTCGAGCAACTTGTGCAGCACCACGTGGTTGTTGCGCCCGAGCGTCAGCGCCTCCTCATACGCGGCGATCGCAGCCGCCGGATTGTGAACCTTCTCCTGGTACAGATCGCCGATCTCTTCGTACAGCTTGCGGCGCTCTTCCTCGTCGGCCACTGGAAGGAGCGCCCGTTTGGCGACAATCAGCGCCTCGAAATTCCCCTCGCTCTGCTGCAGCTCCATCAGCGCCAGTAGCGTCGGCCGATGTGCTGGATCGATCTCCAACGCCTTTTCGAACATGTTCTGCGCCTTCGCGCGGTCGTTCTGCCGACGCTTGATCTGGCCCAGACGGAAAAAGATTTCGACCGTTTCGGCACCCTTCTGCGCGTCGCGGTGCTGCAAAAGGATCGTCTGATAGATCTTGAATGCGCCATCCCAATCTTCGAGCCGATACAAGAGGCCCGCCCGCCCCAGCAAGGTGGGAAGATGGGTGGCATCGAACTCGTGCGCCAATTGGTAGTTCTTGAGCGCCTTGTCGTTGTGGCCCTGCTCTTCGGCAGTTTTGGCCAAACGAAAATAGAGCGGATGGAGCTCCGCCGCCGGCGCACGCGTCGGCCGTAGCTCTGCCTTGCGCACCAACATGTCGAGAACCGGCTCCAGCTCGGCCCAGCGCGGTAGCCCGAGCATCGCCTCGCGAAAATAGAGGTCGGCCAATGGTTCGCCCGCTTCGACATGTTCGGGGTCGATCATCAGCACGCGCGCACACAGCTCTCCTGCGCGCGCCTCATCGGCCAATTTATCGCGATAGATGCGCGCCGCTTCGAACAGGAGCTTTACCTTCTCGAGCGGATTCGGCGTGTTGCTCTCCGCTCGCACCATCATCTGTGCCGCCTTCAGCCAGTCGCCGCGCCGCTGGTAGAGCCCGGTCAGCGATGCCATGGCCGGCACAAAGGTCGGATCGATCGCCAATGCTTCGACGTAGCGCGCCTCCGCCGCATCGGAATCGCGCAGATGGATCTCCTGAGCGCGCCCGATACGGTGCTGCTGCTCGACTCGCACTCGTGGATCATCGGTGAGCTGCACCAACCGCTCCATGATCTCGAGCGCACGGTCCCAGTCGCCGATCTTCTCGTACAGCCGGCTAAGCGCCGTCAGCGTCGCAAAATCTTGCGGCAGCTCAGCGGCTATCTCGAGGTAGGCATCGATCGCTCGGTCAGGGGTGCCAAGCTGGTTCTCGTAGACTTCGCCGATCCGCCGCAGCAGCTCCATCCTCTGGGCGCCATTCTCGGTCGCTGCCAGATGGCGCCGGTAGGTGTCGACCAGTTCAGCGAAGCGCTGCCCTTTCCAGTAGAGGTCCTCCAGTAGGTTGAACGTTGCCTCATGGCGGTCGTCGATGAGTAGGATTTTTTCCAGCGCCTCCCATGTCTTCTCTAGCCGCCCTTCACGCTGCTGGGCCGCCGCGATTCGCTCATACACCGAGATACGCTCGAGATCGCTCGCCACCACATCCAGCTCGCGCTCCAGCACGGCCAGGTATCCTTCGGTGGAGCCGGTCTTGGCGTAGAGCCGCTCGAGTGCCGTGAGGGCCGGCCGGTCCAGCGGATCGGTCACCAGTACATCGCGGTACGCTTCGATCGCCTGGGCATCGTCGTAGAGCTCTTCTTCGTAAATCCGCCCGATCTGCTGCTTGAGGCGCACAACAGCATCGGCCTCCGGGGTAGCCTGCGCCTTGCGGGCGAGCACTTCGACGAGCGGGTTCCATTCGCGCTGTGCGGTGTGCAGCCGTTCGAGTGCGTTGAGCGCATCGAGGCAGTCCGGCTCAGTTGCGACGGCCTGGCGATAGGCGGCAATGGCCCGCACGGGATCGGAGAGCTGGCTCTCATACAGGTCCGCGACCGTTAGATAGAGCTCGAGGCGATCACTCGGCTCGCTCGCCAAGGCCACGTGGCGCTCGAGCACGGCCACCAGATCCACCCAACGGCTCGCCTTGCGATACAGATCGCCGAGTGCTGCCAGGGCATCACGACTCTCTGGATCGAGCGTCAGCGCCTTCTGCTCTGAGGTGATGGCGTATTCAAACTGGTGCAAATGCTCGCCATACCAGCGGCCTATTTTCACCCACAAGCTCGCGGCCGCCTTGGGATCGGCGATCCCCTCTACCGCCTGCGTATAGTCACCGATGAGCTCGTTCCAACGCCCGAGGACAGTCGCCAACCGCTCGAGCTCACTCGCCGTGGCTGAGTCGGAAAAATCCTCCTTGAAGGCTGCCTGCAGCACCACGAAGGCGCCCTCCCCATCGCCGAGCTCGCGCTCATAGACCTGCGACACACTGTGAAACAGGGTGATTCTCCTGGAAGAATCATCGACATGCTCGACCCGCTGGAGCAGTAGCTCGATCAACTTTTCCCACTCGGCAGTGGCGCGATAGATCTGCTCCAGCTCGACCGAGGCCTTGCTATGGCTCGCATCGATCTGCAGCACCCGTTCGTAGGCTGCGCCGGCGCGCTGAGCATCGCCGAGCATCTCCTGCCACAGGGTCGCAGCCCGGAGCAGCACGTCAATGCGCTGCGCCCCCTCCTCGAGCAGCTGGGCCTTGTGCTCGAGGATCCCGACGCACGGCTCCCAGTGCGCTTCCTGCGAATAGAGTCGCTCGAGTGCATCCAGCGCCTCGAGGTTCTGCGGGGCCAGCCGCAACACCTCTTGCCAGGCTTCGATCGCCTCCAGCGGCCGGAGCAAAGTCTCGCCCTGCAACCGGCCGAGATCGGCGTAGAGCCGTTCCAGCTCCCCATCGGTCAGGCCAGCGCCAAGGTCGATCATCCGCCGCAGCGTCTCGGCCAAATCGTCCCAGGCCTGTCGATGCCGCTGGATGGCGGCCACCGCACGCAAGGCCGGCAGGTTCTGCGCGTCGAGGTCGAGCACATGCTGCCACGCCTCAAGCGCGGGCTCCTCCTGTCCAAGCCGCTCCTGCCAGACCTGTCCGAGTTCGCTGTACAGAAGCACCTGGTCGGCGCCATCGCTGATCTGGATCTGCCTCTCGAGAACTTCGGTCAGTTCGCGCCACAATTCGGCGCGCCGGTACAGTTCTGTCAGGCTAGCGAGCGCCAGCGCAGCGTCACCACGCAGGTCAATCACCCGTCGCCACAGATCGATCGCTCGCTCCGCGACCTTTTGCTCCGCCTCGAGCGCGTGCGATGCGATCCGCGCCATTCGTGCATAACAATCGGCCATCGCCTCATCGCCATCGGCGAGGTCGACCATCTTCTCATAGACTCCGAACAGCTCCGGCCACTGCTCGCGCTGGAAGTAGATGGCCTCCAGTGCCTCGAGTGCTGCTTGATTGCGCGAATCGGTGTGCAGCACCGCTAGATACGCAGCAACCGCGCGATCGGCATCGTCGAGCGCCTCGGCATGCAGACGCCCGAGGCGGGTATGTAGCTCCACCAGCTCGTCGCTCACGGTGGTCAGAGCCACGCGCCGCTCGAGCACGGTGGCGAGCTCGTTCCACATCGACGATGCGCTGTAAATGCGATCGAGCGCCGCGAGCGCATCGCTGTCCTTGGGGTCGAGTTCGAGCACTCGCAGGTAGATGGTTTCGGCGCTTGCCACGTCGCGCCGCTCCACTTCGTGAACCCGTGCCAAGCGCAGTAGAAGCGGGCGCTGTACGGCAGGATCTTTCTCGTGGGCCAACCGATCGCTATAGATCCCGACCAGCGGGTCCCAAGCGCCCGCCAAACCCGCCAGCCGCTCCAGCTCCTCCATCGCAAACCCACTGGTCGGCACTTCTCCGAGAGCTCTCGCCCAATAGGACAGCGCCGCCCCCAGATCGACGAGCCGCAGTTCACAGATCTCGGCCATCCGCTGGAGCTGAGCAAACCGCTCATCTGCGGCCGGGATCGCCCCCAGCTGCGCCTCGTGGATAGTGACCAGCTTTTCCCACTGCTCCGCAGCGCGGTACAACGGCTCGAGTAGGGCCGCCACCTCCAGCCGTTTCTTGCCCTCCGCAAACCACAACTCCAGTGCCGAGAGGGTGGCGCCGTGGCTCGGATCGGTCGCCAGGATCTCGCGATAGACTTCCAGCGCCTGGTTCTCTTGCTGCAGCTGCTCGTAGACCTGGGCCAGGCGGAACTGTACCGTCACGCGCTCCTCGTCGCCGAGTGCCAGCCGAGCCTTACGGCGGAGGATCTCCGTCAATTCGCTCCAATGCTGCGCCACCTGGTAAAGTCGATCCAGCGCGGCGATGGCTGTCCCCTGCTCCTCGTCGAGCTCGAGCACCCGACGGTAGGTGTGAATGGCAGCCTCGACGTCCCCTAGCTCCTCCTCGTAGACGCGTCCGGCGCGCACGAGCAGCTCGAGCTGCTGGGCGGGATCGAGCAGCTTCTTGAGCTCCTCTTCGTAATGGACCACCAGCTCGCGCCAGGCACGCGTTTCGCCTGCCAGTCGTTCGAGGTGGGCGAGGGTCGGTTCATCTTGGGGATTTTGGTGAAGCGCCCGCGCGTAGGCCGTAAAGGCCTCGGGAAGACGTTCCAGGTTGCGTTCGTAGAGATCGCCGATCTGATGCAGAAGATCGACGCGCCTCTGCGGATCGTCCGCGTGCTTTGCTACCACTTCGAGGACATCGATGAGCCGCTCCCAATCGCCCGCCGAAGCGAACACTGGTTCCAGCACCTGAGCCGCCGCCACCGGCTCCACCTCGCCATGGAGCAGCGCTTCGAGCGCCGCCAGCGTAGGGCCATGCGCCACATCGATCGCCAGCACATCACGATAGGCCGCCACCGCACGCCCGACGTCGCGGAGCTCTTTTTCCCAGAGTTGCCCGATCCGAAACTTGAGCGAAGCCGTTTCCGGCGGCGATGGCGCGAGCTCCACTTCACGCTCCAAAATCTGCAGCAGATCGTACCAGCGAGAGCTCTCCCCATAAAGTCGATCGAGCGCCTCGATCGCTTGGAAATCGTCCGGATCCAGATCGAGCACCGCCTGGTAGGTCTCGATCGCGCGCGCCGGATCGCGCAGCTCACGGTCATAAACCTGGCCGAGCACGAAGTACATC
>JAHFDT010000114.1 GCA_023248875.1 Myxococcales bacterium
GGTGTCGGAGTCGGTGTCGGTATCGGAGTCGGTGACGGTGTCGGAGTCGGCGTCGGTATCGGAGTCGAAGACGGTGTCGGAGACGGTGTCGGTGTCGGAGACGGTGTCGGTATCGGAGACGGCATCGGAGTCGAAGTCGGTGTCATTGAGGCGAATTACCGTGATCCAAGCTTCGACGGCTGGCTTGCCCTCGCTCGATCGCTATGCGCGGATCGTGCGTGCCGACGGGTGGGAGGAGCTCGCCGGCTATACCGAGGCCTCGCGCGGCTGCTTGTACAAATGCCGCCACTGTCCGATTCCGGCGGTCTACGATGGCCGTTTTTTCGCGGTATCGCGTGAGGTGGTGCTGGCCGAAATCCGCGCCCAGGTGGGCGAAGGAGCACGCCATATCACTTTCGGCGACCCCGACTTCTTGAATGGCCCGCGGCATGCGCTTGCGATCGCCCGGGCGGTACACACGGAATTCCCAGAGCTGACCTTCGATTTCACCGCTAAGATCGAACACCTTCTGCGCGACCGCGCCCTCTTGCCGGAGTTCGCCGCGTTCGGCTGCAACTTCATCGTCAGTGCGGTCGAGTCGCTCTCCGATCGGGTCTTGACGATCCTCGACAAGGGCCACACCCGCGCAGATATCGAGACCGCGCTATCGCTGGTGCGCACGGCCGGCCTGGTGCTGCGCCCCTCGCTGGTGCCCTTTACCCCCTGGTCGACCTTGACCGACTATCTGGAGCTGGTCGAATTCATCGAGGCGCACGAGCTCGCGATCGACCCGGTGCAGCTCACCATCCGACTGCTCGTGCCACCCGGTTCGCTGCTGGAAAACCACCCCGCAACACGCTCGCATCTGGTGGCGCTCGATGAGGGAGCGCTCAGCTATGTCTGGCGCCATCCCGACCCGCGGATGGATCGCCTGCAGCGCGAAGTGGCACGGGCGATGGAGGCGGGGATGGCCCGCAGCGCTTCCCAGGAAGAGCTGTTCGCCGAGATCAAGCGGCTCGCCTGGACCGCAGCGGGAAAAAAGCCCCCAGCGATGCTGCGGCAGCTGCACCCTCCGACCGGGCCACGCCTGTCCGAGCCCTGGTTCTGCTGAGCGGAGCCGACCGAGAGCCAGTTGGGCTCTCTCCCTTCAGCGAGCGTCTGAGCTGTGCGACAATCGTCGCCTCCGCGGCTCTACCATAGGAAAAGGAGTTCAGCTCATGATCCAAGATCCGCTAAGTCTCCTCGAGCGCGCCCCGGAGCTCGTGCCGCTGTGCGACGACACCAAAATCAGGCGTGCCATCGAGCAGGGCAATCCGTTCAAACTCTACCGGGCTCTTTTCTGGGCGCGCCTGGGGGGGCGCCATAAGCCGCATCGAGAGACGCTGCGCACGCTCCTCGCCAACCGCCGGCTGTTTGCCCTGCCGCTCAAGCGAATGCCCTGGCTGGCGACAGTGAATAGCTTCGGCGGCGGCTTCGTCGGGAGTGCTGAATCCGATCTACAGGATGGCACCTACATTACGACCCATGCGGTCGTCGCGCTTTTCAAGGTGCCACTCTTTCCCCTGGGCGCCTATGTCGTGCGGCCGGGGGATGGGCGCACCTGGCAGATCTTTGCACGGGTGCCGCTCGGGCCGATCGCTTGGCTCTGGAGCCGTGGCTTGGCGTTGGGCACGCTTGCACTCATTGCCCTCGGTGCCTACGGTGCGTTCCACTCGTCACGCTTCCAGCCGGTTCAAGTGCTCAACGGATTTTCTCAATCGCTTGTTGCCACGGTGGGAAATCGTCACGTTACGGTGCCCGCGAATTCGCACGTTGTGCTCGAGGATGTGCCAGTCGGTCGGCAGCAGGCTCGCGCCACCACGGCGAAGGGCGTCGAGGTGGAGGTCTTGGAACTCACTATCAGTTCGAAGCCGGCCTTTATCGCCTGGAACATCGCTGGCGCGGCACCGCTCTATCAAGCCACGGTGGAATACTGGCAACATCCGCCTAGCCCCGAGCCGCCGCCGGCCGAACCGAAGTTCTATTGTGGTCAACGGCTGGTGGAGCTGGGCAAGATCGACGACCTGTTTCGCGAGCCGCCCAAGACCGTCAGCATGTCCAAGGACGAGACGCGCGTGTCGCGTTCCGTGGTCGGCGTTCTAAGCAATCCAGCCGGTGGCGCTGCGGTCTGCGGATCGGTCCTGCGCCAAGAAAACCAGGGGCTGGCCGCCGCGCCCCTCTTGACGGCTCAGCTCCGTCTCTCGAATTTCGCTGCGAACGATGTGAGTATGGCGATCTACGCCCTGGCCGCTAACCCCAAGGAAGCGCTGCGCCTCGCCAGTCTGGCGCGCGAAACGCACGCCGATAGCCTGGAGGCGCATCGCAACTATCAGCTGGCGGCCGATCTGGCAGACGAATTCGCACGGGTCCGTGAGGAGTATCGTCGCCGCGCCGAAGCTGCACCCGATTCAGCCGACGCTCAGTATCTCTATACTCGGTTGCTGCGCGGCTCGCAGTCTCAAGCGGCGATCGAAAAACTCATCGCACGCTTTCCCGACCACCCCTTCATCCTGCGTTCGGCGATCTACGATCGGTCCATTGCCGGACGGTGGAAGGAGCTCGACCAGGCCTGGACGCATCTTCAGAAGAAGAGCGCCAAGGACGCTGTGCCGGTCCTCGAGTATGAGGTGAGCGCCCTTGTGGCACTCGATCGGGGCGCCGATGCGGAACGGCTACTGAAGGAGCTCTTTGCTAGCCCCGACGAAGCGACACGTGAGCTGGTGGCTGAGCTCTATGTTCATGTTGCCCGCCTCATGAAGCTACCGGCACCCGACGGCCTGATTGCGGAGCTTGAGAAAAGCGTCGGAGAAAAGCTCTGGGCGCTACGCGCGCGCAGCGGTCTGCCGACGCAGGGCGCCAAACCCAGCCCGCTCATCGACTTACTGAACGTGCTGCACCGCGATCCCGCCCAGGCGGTTGCCCTCAGTGCGGCGCTCAGCCCCAATGAGGTGGCTGGACTCTCTTCGGTGGCCTGGGCCCTCGCCTATTGCGAGGCGGTACGTACCCAGCAGAACGCGGCGCAGAAGACGCTCGAGCGGTCCGCTCGTTTCGACCATGATGGGCACGAGACGCTGTTGCGCTTTGTCCGCGGCGAGGCGGTGTCGCTCGACGACACCTCGGCGCCATTCGATGTACGCGCGGCAGCGCGGATCGTACGCGCGCGCAATCGATCACTTTCTGCCGAGGAGCGCGAAGGGTTGATCAAAGCGGCGCTCGCCGGAGATCCCTTGCATGGGCTTTTGGCCGAAGCCGCGGCAACATGGAAAGGGTAATTGTAAAGCGCGCACTTCTGACGCTGGCCTTGTGGCTTGGGTTTTGGCTGATCGGTCTCAGTGCAGTCGCCCTCTTGGGATGGATCCCGCTGGCCCAGATACAGTATGAGCATGGCCTCGGCCCGGCAGGTTTGGTCGCGGGAGCGCTGGGGCTGGTAGTGCTGTGGGCGCTTCGCCCGCGCTGGTGGTTCGTCCGCACGCCCCAGTCCGATTTTCAACCGCTCGCGCCTGATCGCTTCCCTGCGCTGTTCGAATTCGTAGAGGAGATCGCCCGCCGTGCAGGGGTTTCTGCGCCCGATCAGATCTACCTCGTGGGAGGCGCCACCGCTTCGACCTACATCGAGCGCCGCTGGCTGCGTCGCCGCCGTGTTCTCAACCTCGGCCTACCGCTGTTCGGCGAGCTCTCGCGTGCCGAGCTCGGATCGGTCGTCGCTCACGAGTTTGGCCATCATGCCGGTGGCGACCTCGGCCTCGGCCCCTGGGTCTACCGCACCCGCGTCGCCATTGCGTCCGCAGTCGACAATCTCGAGGATTCCGCGTTTCTGCTCGACCTTCCCTTTCGCGCCTACGGCAATCTCTTCATGCGGGTGTCGAGCTCGGTCTCGCGTCGGCAGGAGCTGGCCGCCGATGCCCTTGCCGCTCGCCTGTGCGGTACCGCCGCTGCTGCTGCTGCGCTCGACCGCATCCACCGTTTCGCGCCACTTTGGGATAGCTACTTTGATCTCGAGGTACTGCCGGTCATTGCGCTCGGCGTGCGGATCCCGCTGTTCGACGGCTTTCGTCGTTTTGTCGCCGCGTCGGATCGCCGTGCCGGGGTGGCGCGCCAGATCGTCGAGCGGGAGGAGCGGCCGCCGTCGCCCTGGGACTCTCATCCCCCGCTCGAAGATCGCCTGGCCTCACTCGGAGCGCCGGCGCCCGCCGTCCCGCCCACCCACTGTTTCGAGCTTCTCGGTGGTGAGGCGGAGGCCGAGCGTGCCTGGTATGAGGTTGCTACCTGGGGAGAGCTCCAGGGCTCTACCTGGGACGAGGTGGGAGCACAGTTTGTGCTCCCCTCGCTCGAGAAGCAGTTTTCCGAATTGGCGATCGCGTTGGAGCTGCAGGATCTGCCAAGGCTGATCGCCGAGGGCGGAGAGCTGTGGGATCGTTTGCGCGGCGATGGCGTCAGCCTCTTTTCCCCGGAGGCCAAGCGTAAACGCGCCCAGGCGCTGCTCGTCGAGTGGTTGGCGGTGGTGCTGTTTCAGCGTGGCTTTGCGCCCGTGGTGCGGCCGGGAGCTAATCTACTTTTGCGAAGTGCGGATGCGACGGTCTGTCCCGCCGCGATCGTGGAGGGGCTGGCTTCGGGGGAGTTGTCGGCGGAGTCGTATCGATCCATGGCAGAGTTGTGGAGGGTACCTCTGCCTCCGTGATTGTGATCTGGGCCATTGCAGGGGCGTTGGCGCACACAGTAAAATGGCCGGCGGATGGCCCTCCTTCGAATGTTCCTGGCACTTGCGGTGGTTGGCTGTGGCGCGCCGCCGCCACCGACGGGTGTTGCGGTCTGCGCCCACAACGAGAACGGCCTCTTGTGTGCCCGTTGGCAGGGACAGGGATTTGGTCGCGCCACTTTGTGGACAGGAGACTTCTCCGATGGTGCCGGTTGGGCGGCCGCCTGGCGCACGCTCCGCATGCCCGACCTCGATGGTGACGGCTTCCACGATCTCTGTGGCCGGGACGAGAGCGGTCTGCGCTGTGCGCTCCGGATCAGCGAAACGGAGTTTTCACCCGCTTTTGCAGCCGCTCCGGCTTTTGGTTCCGATGCGGGTTTCGAGCTCTCGCCCGTCGATGGGCAGATGCACTTCCCCGATCTCAACGGCGATCGGTTGGCAGATGCCTGTGCGCTGACGGCGGACGCGATCCTTTGCGCCCTTGGCCAGGGCAATGGCGCCTTCGGTCCCGCCAAACGCTGGGTCGAGGGGGGATTCGCCGATGCAGCCAGCCAGCTCCTGTTTGCGGATCTCGACGGCGATAAGCGCGAGGATGTCTGCGCCCGGACCGCCACCGGCCTGCGCTGTGCGCGCAGCAGCGGCGACAAGTTCGAAGCACCGACGCTCTGGAGCGCCGCTTTGGGTACGGGCATGGCGCTGCCCAATGCGCCGCGCTACGGCACGCTCACCCTGGTGGATGTCGATGGCGACAAGGCGGCTGATGCGTGCGGCGATACGCTGACTCGCATCGACTGCGCCCTCTCTACCCGTTCGAGCTTCGCCGCACCGGCGCTCTGGGCCGATCTGTCCGCCTGGATGGATTTTCGCAGCGACACGGCGCGCTTTGGCGACTTCAACGGCGATGGCCGCGCCGACCTCTGTTTGCTGGATGCCGATGGTCTCTACTGTGCCCTCGCTCAGGCGGGCCGCTTCGGCCCCTTCAAGAACTGGGAAGGGACGGCTTTTCATCAGAACAATGGGCTCGGGCGCCGTAGCGTAGCCGATACGCTAACCCTTCTAGATCTCAATGGCGACCACCGGAGCGATGTGTGCGCACGCACCGATAAGGGGATCTCGTGTGCGCTCTCCGAGGGCGAGACCATGGGTTCACCCTCGATCTCAGTCGGCGAATTGGCTCCGCCCCGTTGGGGAGATCGCAGCGACGTGGATCTCGTACTACTCGGCGGTCAGGCGCGCGTCAGCCGTCGCGGTACCAACCGGGTGGCGATCGAGAACGAACGCCCCGGCGCGACCGACTGGTGGGTCCCCTACCCTCAATGGTCGCTGCACCACGAAATCGAGGGGTTCACCGATGCGCTCTCCTATCCCGCGGGCGGGACCGTCAATGTGAAGGTCTCGACCAAGAAGGACAACCAGTCCGTGAGCTGGCGTCTGTTTCGTTTGGGTTACTATGGCGGCCTCGGTGCACGCGAGATCGGCTCCGGCAAGTTCAACGGCAAGAGCTATCCGTTACCCGCGGCGGGGGACCACACCAAGCCGGTCAAAGCCAAATGGCCGGTGGCGATCCAGACCCAGCTTCCCGTCGATTCAGTCTCCGGCAACTACGCCTTCCGACTGGATAACACCGTCGAGAAGAGCTCATTTTTCGTGACCTTCACGGTGCGCGAAGACAATCGCCTGGCCGATCTGATCCTGCAGCGCTCCGACTTCACCGATACGCTCTACAACAACTGGGACGGCGGCCTGTTTCATGGCTCGGGCTACAACGGCGCGGTCTGGCTCTCGCTCGATCGGCCGATGCGCAGCGCTTTCGATCAGGGCGACCATTGGGGCTACACCGCCGGGCTATTCGTGTACGAATTCGCCCTCGCGCGCTGGCTCGAGAAGCTGGGCTACGACGTCACCTACCTATCCAACTGGGATGTCCATACCGATCCCCAGGCCCTCAAGCGCGGTCGCGCCTTCATCTCCGCCGGGCACGACGAGTACTGGTCGGCCGCCATGCGCGACCAGGTGGAGAACAGCCGCAACCAGGGCCTGCCGATGGCGTTTTTCGGATCGGATGATGTCGACGGCTTGGTGCGCTTCTCACCGGACGATCCGCGCGCCTTCTCGAAGACCTACAGCAATGTGAACCTGGCCAAGCACGAGTTTGCCTCCAAACCCTACAACCCGAACAAGCCGCCCCACGACAATCCTCAGGATGTGCTCACCGGTACCCATTTTTCCGATTGGTGCCACGTCGCCCATCCGCACTGCGAGACCATCACGGGTCCAGGCCAGCCCTTTGCACGCTTCTCCGAAGCCGATGACTATACGCTGGCGAGCATGCCCCACCCTGCCCTGCGTGCCCTCGGTGGGTTTTCATGGAAGCTGCCCAAGTCGCTGGGCTACGAGTATGAAGTGATCTTTGCGCAGGCGAAGAAGCTGCCGTTCGAAATCAACGTGTTGGCCAGCGCGCCGAACGTCAAGGTCAGCGGCGGCCCACCGGTGATGGTGGCCTACCAGCATCCCAGCGGGGCACGGGTTTTCAACAGCGGTTCGATGCACTGGTCGCACGGGCTCGACGGCTGGCTCGGCCGCGCAGCGTTTCGTTTGAAAGGGGGCGAACGCCGCTGTCAGGCCACCGACACCGACTGTTTTCAACACCTCAATCCGTTGATCCAGCAGATCACGGCCAATGTTCTGCGCGACTTTGGTGCACTGCCCAGCACGCCCACCGCGGACATCTACTGGGGCCCGGCTTGCGACTGGAAGACACCCGGGCCGGAGTGCCTCCAGTGAAACGGCTAGTACTGGTACTGCTCGCTCTCGGAGGATGCTCTTCGCCCGGCGATCCATCTCCGGAGGGGCTCGATGCCTCGGTAGGAGTAGCGCTCGATGGGGGTCCGGAAGAGGAGGATGCCAGCGAGGAGGACGCCGGGCCGGTGGTCGTCATGCGGCTGCCTCAGCGGGTCCCTGCGCTGCCCTTGGTGGTGCGCGACCCGACCCTCAATGTCTGGTCCTTTTCCCCGCTGCCCACCGACGATTGGCCACGGCTATGGACCGGCGCCACCCGACCGCTCGGCATCGCCGCGCGCATCGATGCTCAACCCTATCGACTCCTCGGGCTCGCCCCCGATGGAGCACCGATGCAGCTGACGACCATCGATTTGCGCCCGACCCGTACGAGCTACACGTACAGCGATGGCGGGGTGGTCATCGTACTGTCCTTTGTCACGCCGATTGTGCCGAAAGACGATGAGGCGATGGCCCTGCCCGGCGTCTGGATGGAACTCAGCGCAGCCTCCATCGATGGCAACGTTCACGACCTCTCGTTCTATGTCGATGCCGATAGCTCTTGGGTGCGCGGCGACACCACTCAGTCCCGGGCTTGGAAACTTGCGGATGGCACGACCCCGAAGGGGGTTGCTTTCAAACGGTGGGTCGCGACGCCGGCGGAGGGAACAGATCTCGTCTATACCGAGGTGGGCGAGTATCCCGAGTGGGGTGAATTCTCGCTCGCTGCCCCGGTGGCCAGCGGGTTGTCCTGGCAGGCTGGACCGCCGGATGATGTCCATGCCCAGTGGCTCATCTCGGGTGAACTCACCGGCGATGTCGATCTCAATTTCCACTCCTACGACGACGGGCCGGCTGCGTTTGCCTTCGCCTACCATGAGCCCGCTCTCGATTCGGTGGGAACTGCGCGGCGGCTGTTCTTGGCGCACGGCCGCGCCCAGGCAGTTCAGGTGGATGGCGCAGACTGCATCGCCGACTGGACCGCAGGATCCACCGGCGATCTCGGCGCCGCCGTGGGGCGAGCCTTCGACGGCGCCGATGGTTGGCGCACTACCATCGAGGCGCATGACACTCAACTGATAAACGAGGCGGCGGCGCTTTTCGGGCCGACCTATGCGACGCTCACCACGGTGGCCTACCGCCAAACCTGGGGCGCCAATCAGCCTTGCCACGTCGGGAAGGAGCCGATGGTCTTTCAGAAGGAGCTTTCGAGCGGCGGCTTTGCCAATACGCTGGAGGTGCTCTTTTCCTCGTCGCCGCTTTTTCTATACGAGAACCCGGCGACGCTCGGTCGTCTACTGAAGGCATCGCTCGAGCACGAAGACAAGCATCCGGTGGGCAAGGCCTTTCCCCGTCACGATCTCGGGCCCTGGCCGCTGGTGCAGGACGATCCGGTGTTTGCGGTTGACACACCGGTGGAGAGCACCACCGATGCGCTGATTCTAGTGGCCGCCTATACGCTCTACTCGGGCGATCTGAAACTGGCGACCGCCTACAAGAAGCTCCTCGGCGGCTGGGCCGACTACCTGCGTTCCGATGATGTGCGGATCGAGCCTAAGCTGGGGCAGATTTCGGCCGATGACTTCGAGGGTGAGCTGCCGGGCACCACGATTTTCGGGCTCAAGGTGGCGAACGCCGTGGAGGCGTGGGCCAAGACGCTCGATAAGTTGAAGGATAACCAAGCCGCCGTTTACCACGCCGATGCCAAGAAGCTCTTTTCCGACTGGGTGGGCAAGGCGGGAGCGGGCAACCATCTGGCGCTGACCTATGATGGCATGGGCTGGAGCATCAAATACAACCTCTTCGTCGACCGTCTGCTGGGGTTGGGACTCGCCTCCGATAGTCTGATCCAGCAGGAGGTCGCCTACTACCGGATGCAGCTCGGACCTTACGGAGCGCCACTCGATTCTCGCTTTGGGTTCACCAAGGCCGACTGGCTGTCCTGGGCCGCGATGCTGACGGGCGATCAGTCTGATTTCGATGCGCTGGCAGGACCGATCGCGCTCATGCTGGAGCAGACCGCTGAAGCGGCGGCCTTTCCCGATCTGTTCGACATCTACACCATGCAGCTGCCGTGGGCGTTTAGTTCTCGTCCGGTGGTGGGGGCGGTGTTTGGGCGCCTCGCGATGAGCAAACCCCATTAACAATTATAGCGGTGCTCATTCGGATTGATAGGAAGCGGTGCTCGGGCGCGTTCAGCGCGAGCGCCTCTCCACGACCTCGGTCGCAGACGTTCTCGGACCGGGAGCCTCGCGGACCGAGGCCGAGGAGCATACTTGTGGTATGTGACGAGGCCGAGGGAGGACGTAAGCCGCGATCAACGCGCCCGAGCACCGCGTTAAGCATAGAGCATCACGTAGACCACCACGCCGGTCACCGAGACATAGAGCCAGATGGGGTAGGTGTAGCGCACGAGGCGCTTGTGGGCTTCGATGCGGTTACGCAACCCCAACCAAAGTGACCGAATGGCGAGAAAGGGGGTCGCAGCGGCCAAGGTCATATGGGAAATGAGCACCGTGAAATAGACCGTCTTCATGGCGCCGTGGCCAGGGTAGGGGTGAGCGCCCGTGAGGTAGAAGCGGGTGAGGTAAGAGATCAAGAAAACCGTCGACACGGTGAGGGCGCTGATCATCAGCCGTCGGTGGAGCAGGAGATGGCGGCGTGCGATGGCAGTGCGACCGGAAAAAAGCAGGAGTGCGGAGGTGCCGTTGAGGCAGGCGTTCACCAGGGCCAGGCTATCACCAAAAGTTGTCATGTTCGCTTGGCACAGAGGCGAGCGGCGAGGGCTAGGGCACCGAGCGCGAAGGCCGCGAGAATCGTCAGCTCGAGTGCGGTGGAGGAGTGGGAGAAACCCACCTGGGCCGAGATGGCCGGGTAGGCGGGTCCGTAGAGGCCACGTCGTAATGCCGCCACGCTGTAGGCAATCGGGTTGCAGCGCATGAGGGCCGCAATGACGCCGTGCGCGCCCTGAGGGGGAAACATGGCGCCGGAGAGCACCCACATGGGGATGAGGAGCACACTCATCACTACGTGGTAACCCTGGGTCGAATTGAGCCACCAGGCGAGCGCGAAGCCCAGCGAAGAGAGCGCCACCGAAGTGAGCAGCAGCGCAGCGATGGTGATCGGCCAGTCGACGGCTCCCAGGGAAAAGCCGGCCAAGGGGGCGAGCGCGAGAAAGATCAGCGCCTGGACCAGGGCGATGGCCACGCCACCCAGTGTTTTTCCGAGCACGATCGCGGGGCGCGAAGTGGGGGCCACGAGAACCGCCTGGAGAAAGCCGCCCTGGCGGTCTTCGATGACCGACATGGTGGTGAAAATGGAGGTAAAAAGTACCACCAGCGCGATCACGCCGGGGTAGAAGTACTGCACGTAGCCGACGTCGGCCGCGCCGGGGATGCGGAAGCTGCCGGCGAGACCACCGCCGATCACTAGCCAAAAAATCAGGGGCTGGCCGAGCGCGCCGACGACGCGGCTGCGCTGGCGAAAGAAGCGCAGGAGGTCGCGTCGCACCAGAACGCGGATCGCGGCGCTGCTCATGCTGCCTCTTGGCCGAGGCCGCGGCCGGTCAGCTTGACGAAGACATCGCCCAGCGAGGGCGGGCGCATGCCGACGCTGAGGAGGCGGCCGCTTGGAAAGCGCTCCACCAAGCGTGGGATCAACTCGTGGGCGCGCGGCGCTTCGATCAGTAGCCGCGGCGGGTCGCTATCGGTCACCAGCTGGGGATCGAGGTGGAGCTCGGCCCGCAGTGTCGCGGCGATCTCCTCGGGACGCTCCGCTTCGATGGTGATGACATCGCCGCCGACCCGTTTGCGCAGCTCCTCGGGCGTACCGCAGGCGATCAGGCGGCCGCCATCGAGTACTGCGAGTCGGTCGCAGTAGGCGGCCTCTTCCGGCTGGTGGGTGGTGCAGAGCACCGTCATCTCGCGCTCGGTGCGCAGCGTGATGAGCTGCTGCCAAAAGCGCCGCAGCGAAGCCTGGTCGAGGCCGGCGCTCGGCTCATCCATGATCAAGATTTCAGGACGGTGCAGGAGTACCCGCGCGAGCTCGAGGCGCCGCCGCATGCCGCCGGAATAGCGCTCGACCGGTTCGTGGGCGCGATCGGTGAGTTCAAACAGGGCGAGTCCTTCCTGGATCCGTGGGCGTGCAACGGTGCGTGGGAGGCCGTAGAGCGCCGCGCCCAGCTCCAGGTTTTCACGCCCAGTCAGCTTGCCGTCGAGGCTCGGGTGCTGAAATACCACGCCGAGCCGCGCGCGAAAACGGGCATCGAGTGCCGATACCGCTTGGCCATCGAGGTAGAGCGTTCCGGCATCCGGGGCGAGCAGACCGGTGAGGAGCTGGAAGGTGGTGCTCTTGCCGGCACCATTCGGGCCGAGGAAGCCGAAGATCTCGCCCCGCTTGATCTCGACGGTGAGCTGGTCGACTGCCACGCGGGCCCCGAAGCGCCGAGTGAGGCCTTCGAGGCGCAAGCTCATCGACCGCTCACCAGCAATAGTGTGAAGAGGAGAGTGAGGTAGATCAGCGTCGCGAAGAAGAAGTTGCGCGCCCACACTCGACCCGCGGACGGGCGTAGGCCCCAGGCGCCAAATCCCAGCAGCGCGGCACCGATGAGGGGCGCGCCGATGCGGTAGGCGGTGTGGGCGATGCCGAGCGGTACCAACAGGAGGCTCACCGCCCAGAGGCCGGCGAGATAGAGGACGATCTCGCGCTTGGCCGCCGGGACACCGCGCTCGACCGCCAGGATCTTGAAGCCGGCGCCGGCATATTCTTCCGTACGGTAGAGCGTGATGGCGAGGAAGTGGGGCACCTGCCAAAAAAAGAGGATGCCGAAGAGCACCAGTCCCGGCAGTTCCAACGAATCCGAGACGGCCGTCCAACCCATCAGCGGGGGCATGGCGCCGGGCACCGCACCGACCAGCAGTGCGATCGAGGAGTGCTGCTTGAGCGGCGTATAGACCAGCACGTA
>JAHFDT010000005.1:0-13159 GCA_023248875.1 Myxococcales bacterium
ATCATCTCGTCAAGGAACGTGCCGAGCTCGCGATCGAGTTTCTTTAGCTGGGTTGGTGTCATGCCATTACGAGATCACGTCCGATCTCGGTACGCAACAAAACGACCAGGTAGTACTAGGGTCTGTCCTCAAAGTCCTCCCGTCGTCGGACTCGTTTTCGCCGCGGCTCGCTTTGTCGCTCCTCGGTTGCCTACCGCCAGTAGGCGCCCTCGTCGCTCCGCACGAGCCGGGCTGCGAACTTCGCCCGACTCGGTCCGGATTTTGAGGACAGACCCTAGCAGGCTGCACTTTTTCCGTTGAGTTTCCCTCATTTCTGCTATCCTGCGCCGACCCCGTAGGACGGGGTCGATTTCAATAGGAAAAGGCCATGGCACGCATTGAATTCATTCGCAATATCGGAATCTCGGCCCACATCGATTCGGGCAAAACCACGCTGACAGAGCGGGTCCTCTTCTACACCGGCAAGCTGCACCAGATCCATGAGGTCCGCGGCAAGGACGGCGTGGGCGCCAAGATGGACTCGATGGATCTCGAGCGCGAGAAGGGGATCACCATCCAGTCAGCCGCCACCTACTGCACCTGGGGCGACTACAACATCAACATCATCGATACGCCGGGTCACGTCGACTTCACCATCGAGGTCGAGCGTGCGCTGCGCGTGCTGGACGGCGCCATTCTGGTGCTCGACTCCGTCGCAGGCGTGCAGAGCCAGTCGATCACCGTCGACCGGCAGATGCGCCGCTACGGCGTGCCGCGCCTCGCCTTCATCAATAAAATGGACCGCCCAGGAGCGAGCGCCCAGCGGGTGACGCATATGCTGCGCGACAAGCTCTCGCACAACGCCTGCCTCGTGCAGTTGCCGATCGGTGCCGAGGACAAATTCCAAGGCGTGGTCGATCTGGTCGATATGAAGGCCTACTACTTTGACGGCCCGAGCGGTGAGGATGTACGTACTGAGGAGGTTCCGGCCGATCTCGTCGAGGAGGCCAAACTCCACCGCCACGAGCTCATCGAAAAGATGGCCGATTTCGACGATGCGATCGCCGAGAAGTTTCTCGAGGGTCATGAGGTATCGAGCGCTGAGCTGATCCCGGTCATCCGCAAGGCGACGATTGGCTTGAAATTCACACCGGTCTTCTGCGGTTCGGCGCTCAAGAACAAGGGCGTACAGCCTCTGCTCGATGGCGTTTCCCGCTTTTTGCCCAATCCAGCCGAGGTGGAGAACGTCGCGCACGACCAGAATAACAACGAAGCGAAGGTGATCCTCAAATCGGATCCATCGCTGCCCTTCGTGGGCCTGGCCTTCAAGCTCGAGGACGGGCGCTATGGCCAGCTCACCTATATGCGCATCTACCAGGGCGCGATTGCGAAGGGCGATTTCATCGTCAACTGCTCGGCCGGCCACAAAAAGGTCAAGGTGCCGCGCGTGGTGCGTATGCACGCCGACGAAATGCACGACATCAGCGAGGTCCAAGCGGGAGACATCGTCGCGCTGTTCGGCGTCGAATGCTCGTCAGGCGATACTTTCACCGACGGTAAAATCGACTACACTATGACCTCGATGCACGTGCCCGATGCGGTGATTTCGCTGGCGTGCAAGCCCAAAGACAAGGCGGGCGAGGCCAACTTCTCGAAGGCGCTCAACCGCTTTACCAAGGAGGACCCGACCTTCCGCGTCCACCGCGATGAGGAGTCGGCGCAGACCATCATCTCGGGCATGGGCGAGCTCCACCTCGATATCTACATCGAGCGCATCAAGCGGGAGTATGGCTGCGAAGTCGAGACCGGGCAGCCGCAAGTGGCCTATCGCGAAACCATCAAGCAGCGCGCCGAATACACCTACACCCACAAGAAGCAGACCGGTGGTCGCGGCCAATACGGCAAGGTCGCGGGCTACATCGAGCCGCTGCCCTCGGATGCGGTGGAGCAGTTCGAATTCGTCGACGATATCGTGGGCGGTGCTATCCCGCGCGAATTCATTCCCGCCTGCGAAAAGGGCTTCGTCGAGGCGATCAAGAATGGCTCGCTGATCGGCTTCCCGGTGGTCGGCGTGCGCGTGGTCATCAACGACGGCGCCTCCCATGCGGTCGACTCGTCCGAGCAGGCATTCAAGACCGCCGCCCTGATGGCTTTTCGCGAGGCCTATGACGCTGCTAAGCCGGTGATCCTCGAACCGATCATGAAGGTGGAGGTGCAGGCGCCGACGGATTTTCAGGGCGTGACGATGGGGCAGCTCAACCAGCGGCGCGGCATCATCACGGGCAGCGAAACCACCGAAGGCTACCTCATCGCACAGGCCGAAGTGCCGCTCAATACCATGTTCGGCTACTCGACCGACCTTCGCTCTGCGACTCAAGGCAAGGGCGAGTTCACCATGGAGTTCTTGAAGTATGCGCCGGTGCCGAAGCAGGAGCAGGACGAACTCATCAAGAAGTTCAAAGAAAAAAAGGAAAAGGATCGCCGGGCGTAGCCATGGCCATCGGCATCTATGAGAAGAGCACCGGTCGACGGCTATTCGAGGTGACTCCGGCGCAGCACACCCAACTCCGTGGCGCGCTGGAGGAGGACGACGTGGGTGACCACGACTACTACATCGACTCGGCGGTCTGCGACTATCTCGAGGGGCGCGTCGATGAAGAGGTGATCGCCAGGTTGCGCGAAGCGCTCGGTCCGGCAGGAGCCAAGGCCGCTCTGCCGAGTGATGTGGAGGCGGCCGGGGATGACGAGCCGCCGCCCGAGATGGACGCGGAGGAGAGTGGTATCGAAATCGAGTGGCGCGAAGAGTAGCGCTGTTCATTGCTAATCGGGGATGGTAAAAATTACCGTCCATGGTGGCAGAAGAGACGGTCCAGCCGAAGAAGGTGGTTGCGGTGTTCATTGCCTACAATGCCGCCAAGACGCTGGAGGATTTCTATCGCGACTTTCCGAGAGAGCTGGTGGATGAGGTGATCCTCGTGGACGACTGCTCGACGGACAACACCTTTGAGCTGGCACGGCGACTCGGGATCACGTCCTATCAGAATCCCGTCAACCTCGGGTACGGCGGCAACCTCAAGCGCGCCATCGCGCTTGCCCTGGAACGCGGCGCCAATGTCATCGTCGACATCCATCCCGATGGCGAGTACAAGCCCTCCGCTATCGGGCCGGCGCTGCAGAAGGTCGAGGAGGGCGCAGCGCTGGTGCTGGGGATGCGCTACCAGCGCATCGGCGACCTCTCCAAACATGGCATGCGTTTCTGGAAGCTTCCTCCGCTCTTGATCATGGGAATCATCCATCGATTTGTGCTGGGCACGCGCATTCGGGATCTCCACCAGGGATTCCGGGTCTACACACGCAAGCTCCTGCAAACGGTCTATTTCGAGAACACCTCCAACAACTATCTCCTCAGCTTCGAGCTGATTGCCCAGACCCTCTTGAACAAGCTGCCCATCGCCGAGGTGCCGGTGGAGACGAGCTACACCGGGAAAAAACGCGGCGCGAGTCTGAGGGCCAGCGTGGTGTACAGCCTCGGCACCTTCGGCATCCTCCTGAAGTTTGTCCTCGCCAAGCTCGGCTGGCCCGTTCGCCCGTTTCAGCCACCGGTAGCCAGCCTGACCGAGCGGATCCGTCTCCTGGCGCATCCGAAACAGCCTTGAAGCATGCGGATCGAACCGACCCACATCGAGGGATTGTTCACCATCCGGCTGGATGTGCACGAAGACAGCCGTGGCCTTTTTCTCGAGACGTTCCGCGTCTCCGAGTTGCAAAAATCCCTCGGATCTCTCCAGCCTTTCGTGCAGGGTTGCCACTCTCGTTCTCATCAAGGGGTGCTGCGCGGCCTCCACGCGGAGCCGTGGGACAAGCTCATCTACGTGGTGCAGGGCCACGTGTTTAGCGCGCTGGCCGACTTGCGCCCCACTTCCCCAACGTTCAGCCAAACCTTCACCCTGGAGCTGGGCGACCGCAACCGCACGGCGGTTTACGTTCCGAGTGGACTTGCGCATGGTTTCTGCGTGCTTTCTGCCACTGCCGACTACACCTACCTCTTCACCGAAGAGTATTCCGGTCAGTCGAAGCGGGCCGTCGCCTGGAATGACCCGGATCTCCAGATTCCATGGCCGATCAGGGAGCCCATCCTCTCCGAGGCTGACCGGAAGAATCCGACCTTACGCCAGCTCCTGTGAAGCGCTTGGCGATCATCGGAGCGAGCGGGCTACTGGGTACGAGTTTGCGCACCCTCTTGCGGTCGCACTATGACCTTCTCGCCACCGCTTTCACCCAATCTGCGCCTGGCTTGGAAAAGCTGGACATCCGATCGCCCGAGGCCTATCGGGCATTTCTCGATTTCCAGAAGCCGAACGTGGTGGTCCACTGCGCCGCGCTTACTGATTTGGAGCGGTGTGAGCACTACCCGGAAGAGGCCGAGGCGCTCAACGTCAAACCGGTCGAACTGCTTGCCGAGTGGGCAGCGCGGCATGGAGCCAAGGTCGTATTCATCTCCACCGACGCCGTGTTCGGTGGCAGAAAAGGGGGGTATCGTGAGACCGATGCGACCGGCCCCATCAACGTCTATGGGGCGACGAAGCTCCGGGCAGAACAGGCACTCGCAGCGCTCCCAGAAGCGCTCCTCCTGCGTGTTGCGGTGCTCTACGGCCCCGATCTGACGAACCGGAAATTCCTCGCGAACACGATTGCTAAGCTCAAGACAGGCCAGCTCGTCACCGGCGCCACGGATGTCATCCGTTCACCAACGCTCACCGATGACATTGCCTTCGCTATGCAGAAGCTTCTTTTGCACGACGCCAGTGGCGTCTACCATGTGACCGGGGCGACGCGCGTCGATATGTACGAGGCAGCGTGCGAAATCGCGCGCGTCTTCGGCTACGACGAGAAGCTTGTTCGACCCATCGTCAGCACCGACATCCTCATCGGTGGCGTGCCCAGCATCGTCCAGCGTGCCGGCGACACTTCGCTCGATTGCAGCCGACTGGCGGGCGCAGCCATTCGCATGCGCTCCTTGCGCGAGGGGCTCAGCGAGGTCAAAAATCAACTAAACCACATGGAGTGACGGCACGGGCAGCAGATACTTTCCACCCTGCTCACGGAACTCTGCGGTCTTGGCCTGCACCTCTTTGAAAAAGTTCCACGCCAGGACGAGTAGGTAATCGGGCCTTTGGATCTCCAAGATCTTCCGAGAGACGATCGGGATGTGCGTGCCGGCCATGTACTTCCCCTGCTTCTCGGGCGTGTCGTCGACGGTGTAGAGGATGTCGCTGCGGCCCAGCCCGCAGTAGTTCAGCATGATGCTACCTTTTGCAGAGGCCCCGAACGCTGCCACCGACTTGCCCTCGGCGTGGAGGGAGCGCACGGTCGCGACGAGATCCCGTTTGATTTTCTCCGCACATTTTGAGAACTCGCGGTAGCGATCAAAGGAGAGGTAACCTCCCTCTCGCTCACCCTGCAGGAGGCTCTGGAGCGATGCGTGGGGCGCGGGGTGGCGCTGGATGTAGAGGCGCAGTGTGCCTCCGTGGATGTCGATGCGGTCTGCGCGGTTCACATGCAACCCTTCACTCGCGCAGAACCCGATGAGAGGGTTCAGCAGATAGTAGGAAAGATGCTCATGATAAACGGTATCAAAAATGTTGTCCTTCAGAAGATCGACCAGGTAGGGCACTTCGACGATAAACGTGCCGTCCTCTGCCAGTACGCGAGCAACGCCCTGGATGAACGATCGGAGGTCGTGCACGTGGGCAAAGACATTCATGGCCGTCATGATCTTCGCGTGGCCATGGTCTGTGACAATCTCTTCCGCGAGCTCGCGCGACCAGAATCGCGCGATGGTGGGAATGCCCTCCGCGGTCGCCATGGCCGCCAGATTTCTCGCTGGATCTACGCCGAGGGGCCGCACCCCGAAGGGCAGAAACTCCCGAAGTGCACAGCCATCGTTGCTCGCGAGATCGACCACCAGGTCTCCTGCGCCCAGACCGAACTCCCGCTGCGCCGTCTGTGCTAGCTGGGCGCAGTGGTTTGCGAAGGTTTTCGAGATGGAGGAGCGGTAGACGTAATTCGAAAACATCACCTCCGGAGCGACCACCACGCTCAATTGAGACAATCCGCAACCGTGGCAGAAGAGCACCACCAGTGGAAACTTCGGCTCGCTGGTGGTGCGCGGGTCGTCGACCAGGTTGTTGACGAGCGGCATAGTACCGAGATCGAGGTACGGCTCGAGCTTGGTTCCCCCACAAATGCGGCAGTTGTTCACCGACTGGTGCATCGTTCCCCCGTAGTGTGGTTCATTTTCTGACACAGTAGAACCTCATGATATCGCCCTGTCTTGCCAGGCCGAAGAGGATCGAGACCAGCAGCGCCACCGGCGCCAGGCCCAACGCGAGCAGAACATGGCCGAGGGTGGTGAGCAGCGGCCGCTTTTGCCCCTGCGTTTTCATCCCCTCGAACACCACGTTGCGTTGCCCGGTCAGCGCGTTCAGTAGGGTCTGCAGCGCTGAAAACGGCGACTGCTCGAGCGAGAAGAATTTGGTCTTCACGACGGTAAATCCGTGGCTAGCAAGCAGCTTGGTGAGCGACTGGGGGGTGAAATGGTAGAGGTGGTGCGGTAGGTCGAGGCCGAGCCAAGCCTTGCCAAAGGTCTGGGCGATCGGGCTGCCGAAGTTGGGCACTTCGATGAGGAGCTGGCCACCGGGCTTGAGGATCCGGTGCGCGTCCGCGAGGTAGCTCCCGGGCTCCTGGAGGTGCTCGAGCACGTGCCAGATGGTGATGAGATCAAAGCTTTCGGTCGGATATTTCGCATCGGGCAGTTCGCCCAGGAAGGCCTGGAGCCCGCGCTGCTGCGCGACGCGCACGGTATGGGGAACGATCTGGGTACCGTGTACTTCCCAGCCGCGCTGAGCAAATAGGGCCAGATCGATGGGGCGACCAAAGCCAACATCCAGAAGCCTGCCCTTGCCCTTGGCAAAGGCCTCCACCACGCGCACGCGCAAGAGGCGAAACAGGGTGACCGCGAACTCCAGCACGGGATGGAACCGCTCGCTGTGCTCTTCGTCATAGAACTTGGTGTAGTAGGTGAAAATCTTGGCCTTCTCGGGGATGTTTTCGAGCATCCCCAGGCCACATTCCGGGCAGCGGAGGACCGTGCCTTGGGCGCAGGTGAGGGCTGGGGCGAGGCGAGCGGCGCAGGCGATGCACTGCGGACCTCCGCTGGGACTCTGCTGCTGCTGCTGCATCTCACCGGCGACGGTCGTCATGGGGGGAGAAAACGTAGCACAACTACGGCGAAGTCAGTGGCACAACATTGTCTCAACCAGGGTCCCGCTTTCCCAGTAGCTGTTCGAGCTCTTGGTAGGCGGCCGTCAATGATGCGGTCCGCTTGGCGGCTGTTTTCTGATGCTTCGGATCTCGGGTGTGCAAATCGGGATGGTGCTGTCGCATGAGGCGCCGAAACTGGCGCTTCACTGTCGGCCAGTTGGAACCATTCGGCACTTCGAGCAGCGCATAGAGCTGCGCTATCCGCTGCCCGCCCACGCTGCTTCGGCGCCGCCCACGCTTTCGCGCCGCCTGCTTCGCCGTCTCTGCGCGTTCCCGCGCCTCCGCCTCGCGCTGTCGCCGAGCTCGCCGTCGCGCCAGCTCCGCCTCGAGCTCCTGGTCGCTGAGCTCCTCCACCCGCGCCGTTGCCAATCGCTCCGGGGGATCGAGCAGCGCATTCAGATTGGCCCGTGCGAGATCGATGAGCCGTTCCCGAAGGCTCACTTTTTAGGCGACATCAGCGGTAGAGTCATGAGCTTGGCTAGCAACATGTAGGAGTGCGACGTCAACTCGCGAAACACCACACCCATGCCCGTCTTGGTGACGCGCACCACTTCGCCGATCCCTTCGATCTCTTCGAGCTCGTCCATGATGACCGTGAACTTGAGATTGACCCGCGTGCCGACCGGCAGCGGGTCCTTCGAGCGGATGAAGGCACCAGTGCGCGAAACATTGACGACGTATTCGTGGATCAATTCGTCGACGGAAGCAAACTCACGGTTGATGGATACGCGGTCATCGCGCCGTGTCATCGTCCGCCCTTTCGCTCCCTTGGCCGCTGATCTGATACTCTTCGAGATGGCACCGCTCGCGCGCTTTGATCACGATCCGTTTCTGCAAGCGTTTCTCGAGCTCGTCGACATACTGCTGATCGGTGGTGGCCAAGAGGTCGGCAATCTCGGGGTGACAAATCACCTGGATCGTTTCGCTCGATATCGCCCCCGCTTCGCGCCGCAGCTCGCGCAGCATCTCGTAGCAGATGGTGGTCTTCGACTTGAGATAGCCTTTGCCCTCGCAGTAGAAGCAGGACTCGGTGAGTGAGCGCAGCAGCGACTCGCGCGTGCGCTTGCGCGTCATCTCGACCAGGCCGAGCTCCGAAATGGTGGTGACGTTGGCGCGCGCCTTGTCGTGGCGCAGCGCTTCATTCAGCGCCTTCGAGACCTTTTCGCGATTCTGTTGCCGGTCCATATCGATGAAGTCGAGGACGATGATGCCACCGACATTGCGCAGCCGCAGCTGATCGGCGATCTCCTTGACCGCCTCGAGGTTGTTCTTAGTGATGGTCTCTTCCAGATTGCGCCGGCCGACGAACTTCCCCGTGTTGACGTCGATCGCCGTCAGCGCCTCGCCCTGATCGATCACCAGCGATCCCCCCGATTTCAGAGTCACCTTGCGAGCCAGGGCGCGGTCGATCTCGCTTTCGATGCCGTAGCCGTCGAAGATCGGCTCGCGTCCATCGTAGAGTTCTACGCGGTGCACGAAATCGGGCATGAAAGCCTGGACGAATTTGAGCACCCGCTCGTATTCGGGACGCGAATCGACGATCAGCTTTTCGACTTCGGAGGTAAATAGATCGCGTACGGTACGCAGCAGAAGATCGAGATCGTTGTAGAGCAGCGCCGGCGCTTTGGCCGTCTCTTTGCGCTTCAAAATCGAATTCCACAGCTTGATGAGGAACTCCATGTCAGCGTGGAGGTCGCGCTCCGAGATCCCCTCCGCCACGGTGCGAACGATAAAACCTGCGCCTGGCGGCCGCATCGAATCGATAATCGTGCGCAGCCGCTTGCGCTCCTTGTCGGGACCGATGCGGCGCGAAATTCCGACGTGGTTCACCGTCGGCATGAATACGAGATGGCGCCCCGGCAGCGATACATAGGAGGTTGCCCGTGCGCCCTTGGTGCCGATCGGCCCCTTGGCAACTTGCACCAGCACTTCCTGCCCCTCTTTGAGAAGTTGCTCGATGCGATCGCCGCGGGCCGCCTTGGCCATCTCGTCCTTGGGCAGCTCGTCGTGCGACTGGCGTGCCTCATCGTCGTCGAGAAACAGCCCCTTGTAGTCCTCCGGGGCACCGCGCACGTCCGCGACGTAGAGGAAGGCCGCCTTGTCCTCGCCGATGTCGACGAACGAAGCCTGCATGCCGGGCAGCACGCGAGAGACCCGCCCCTTATAAATGTTGCCGACGATGCCGCGCTCACGCCGCCGCTCGATGTAGAGCTCGGCGAGCTGCCCCTGCTCGATCAGAGCGACGCGCGTTTCAGGGCCATCACAGTTCACTACCAGTAGATGATTCGCCATAGGCCTATGAAAAAAGTTTAGGTAGCACCGCACAGCATGACACAGATGTCGCTATTGCCGCGACGATGCAACCAGGTGCGTAACATGGTTCTCGTCGAGGATCAAGGATTTCAGCCGCCTTGCGAAGGGTGGCACAGCGCTTGCTGAAGCAAGCGGTCAAGGGGCATCGTCCCAACAGGCCCCAACAGGTTAGAATAGCTTAGTCTGAATGGCCGGGGTTGCCCTCCCGGCCATTCGCATTTTTGGGGGAAGGAAGGCCGGGGGAAGGAACCTGCTTGCCGGTGATTCAGGAGGTGCTGCAGGGCTTTCGGGACGAAGCGGCCTTCTGTCCCACCCGCGAGTCGATGTTCGCCATGCCGATTGTCGAGTCGCCGATGGGAGACCTCTGAGGTTTGGGAACGTGCTTGACCCGGGTATAACCAGAGTTATACTTCGGTTATGAAAACAGCTATCTCGCTGCCTGACGCAGTATTCGATGAAGCAGAGCATGTGGCCCATCGGCTGGGTATTACGCGGAGCGAGTTTTATGCCCAGGCAGTCGCAGCGCTTCTGGATAGGTACCGTGGCGAGCGAGTGACGGAAGCACTCAATCGAGTCTATGCGGAACAGCCGGCAAAGATCGATCCGGCACTGGCTCAAATGCAGTTCACTTCGCTTTCCCAGGAGAAGTGGTAGGTGGTCGTTCGTCGAGGCGACATCTGGTGGGCGTCCTTGCCTACTCCTAGGGGATCTGAGCCGGGGTACCGTAGGCCGGTCCTTGTCATTCAGTCGGAGGATTTCAACCGCAGCCGAATCGGCACGGTAATCGTTGTCGTGATCACGACTAACATGGCGCTCGCCGATGCCCCGGGCAATGCTCTCTTGCCGCGGCACGACACGCGCCTACGAAAAGACGCCGTCGCCAACGTATCGCAGATTCTGACGATCGATCGAACTTTTTTTCTCCAGCGGGTCGCCACTCTACCCATCCGCCTCTTCGCGCGAGTAGAGACGGGCCTGCGCCTGGTGCTA
Organism: Myxococcales bacterium; assembly: GCA_023248875.1. Lineage (GTDB taxonomy): Bacteria > Myxococcota_A > Polyangia > Palsa-1104 > SHYY01 > JAHFDT01. Next base: position 10,606 of record JAHFDT010000005.1, read on the forward strand.
TCGCTGTAGTTACTTCCGAGCTGCCGCGTAGCCGATCGCTGATGCCAGGAGCGCATTGGCAGCCAGCCATACCGAATCCCACGCCATCCATTGAATATCGACGGTGCGCCAGACGAGCTGCGCGGCGAGATGGCCGGCGACTCCCCAGGCCAAGGCGGCCAGTCCGATCCGGGCCCGTGGCACGCCATAGAAAAGGATCAGCGCCAGCATCGGCAGGAGGGCGCTATAGAAGAGCAGATTGCCGTGCCCCGTCACACCGAGCAGCGACTGGTCCCAAGCGGGGAACAGCGCGCCCACGACGAGCACCGCCGCTCCGAGGCCACCGAATCGCACCATTCTCCTTCGCAGCCGAGCTGCCATCGCTAGCGCAATCGCGCTCGCCGCCCCGATCTCGAGCGCACCGCCGCCTACCTTCGCCCTCTTGAGCGCGGCCGCCGCATCGACGATGCCGGCGCCATAGTGCAGCGCGTAGTCGCCTGGCTCGTCCTTCATTCCGGCCGGCCGGCGCGCTGAGGTTTTGAGTAGCTTTTCAACCGCATCCGGATCGGTCACCCCCGCCGACATCACCAGTGCGGCGACTCCTGCGATGTGCGGCGAAGCCATCGAAGTGCCCATGAAAAAAAAGTAGTCGTCACGGCCTTGGAAAAAAGTGTTCTGCAGGACACCACCGGTGGGCTCGCTGCGCACATTGCCGCCCGGCGCTGCGATGTCGATCTGCTTGCCCCAGTTGGAATAGAAGGTCGTCGCCTCGTCCTTCTGTGTCGCCGCGACCGCGATCGCGCTGGGATAGGCGGCAGGATAGGAGACCTTGCCTTTGCCATCGTTGCCCGCGGCGCACACCACCACCACGCCGTGGTCATGCGCATACTTGACCGCGCTACCCAGCACCCGCGAGGCGAGCGGCCCGCCGAGGCTCATGTTGATCACCTTGGCACCGTGGTCGGCCGCCCAGCGCACGGCTGCCGCAATGCCCGCCACCGAGCCCGAGCCCTGCGCCGAAAGCACTTTGAGCGGCATGATCTTCGCGCGGTAGGCCACGCCTGCGACGCCCACGCCATTGTTGGTCGACTGTGCGATCGTGCCGGCCACGTGCGTGCCATGGCCATGGTCGTCCTCGGCGTGGTCGCTGTTGTCGACGAAGTTCCAGCCTGAGACGAATTCGGTCGCCTGGAGGTCAGAAACCCGCGAAACGCCGGTGTCGATGACCGCCACGACCACACCTTTGCCCTGCCCGAGCTTCCAGGCTGCAGGCAGATGGATCTGTTCGAGATGCCACTGCTCTCGGTAGCGCGGATCGTTGGGGAAGGTGCGCGTGCGATCCACCTCAGTCGCATCCAGCACCCCCCACTCTCCATCGGGGATGGAGTAGAGGGAGTTCTCCTCCACCGCTTCGATCGAGGGATCGGCTTCGAGTGCTGCCAGTGAATGGAGGTCAGGAACGCGCGCGAGATAGATGCGGTCGCGCTCGGTGTCGATGCTGGCGGGAGCCAGCGCCAGGCCGAGGCGACGGGCGACTGCCTCCACGCGAGCGGGCGCCACATCGTCGAGGAAGTCCACCACGATCTCCTTCGCCCCCACCGCGCTTCCCCACCCGACGATCCACAGCGCCGTTACAGTTCGCATGGATCAAGTATAGCGCGGCTGCCGATTGGCCACCAAAGTTGACCGTTCGAGCCACGGCAGCCCATAATCGCGCTCTCCATGGGTGAGTTTCGCTATTGCGCCAATTGCGGTCAGGAATTACAGGGGGGCAGCTGTCCTGCCTGCCATGCAACCCTCCAGCCGACGCCGATCGGCGGTCGGCGCCATGCGTCCCAGACCAGCAATACGCTGTTCGGGCTGAAGCTGGAGCAGCCGATTCGTCCCCCACCCCTACCGCCCGCGCCCGCATCCGCTTCCGAGGCAGCCGCAGCGCCACCCGTCGTGGCGGAGCCCGGAACCGCGCCTCTCCGCCGCGCGCGTATCGGCTTTCGGCTGGTGATGGCGATGGCCGGTCTCGTCCTCATCGCCCAGTACATCGTTTCCCATCCCGTCCTGGTCGCACTGACGGGGCCGCAGCTTCTGCTCCAGCACACCCTGCTGGTCGGAGGATTCCTCCTGGTGGGCGCTGCCGTGGTTCGGCTTACCCTCCCCCTGCGTGCCCTCCTTGCGATCGTGTTTGCAGCCATGCCGCTTTTTTTGATCGCCCGTGCGCTCGAGCTCAGTGCTTGGCAAAGTTTGGCGTCGACCGTGGTGTTGCTGCTGCTGCCGGGGGCGCTGCTCTTGCGCGCTCGCGTCGCCAGTTCGCGAGTCGCTCCGGTTCTGGTGCTGGTGGCGGTTCTCCTGGTCGGTGCGCTCTATCTAACCCCGTGGGAGGGTGTCGCGCCCGTGCTCCTCGCCTGGTCCCTGCTGAGCTCGGGTGCGCTCTCCGGCCTCTTCAGCGGGATCATCCTGCTGGTTCCGCTGGCCGTCTCAGTGCTGGCGCTCACTTCGTGCATTGGGCGCGAATCGAGCGGCCTGGGTACCTTTTGGGGGCTGCTGGTGCTGGCGGCCGTACCGGGGGCGCTCGCGGTCG
>JAHFDT010000005.1:13169-50021 GCA_023248875.1 Myxococcales bacterium
CGGGGATGAGCAGCCACGACCGCGCGCTGCTCCATTTTGCTGCGGCCCTCGCGGCCACGGCTACGACCGCTGCGCTCGGCCTCGCGAATCTTCTCAGCGCGCGCCACGAAGCGGCTTGAACGCCCTTTCGCTCGGGCACTCGCACGAAGGTCGCCCGCTCCTGGCCTACGCGTTCGGCCAGGGGCCCACGTGGGCGCTCGTCCATGGGGGGATCCACGGCGACGAACCGGGGGCGGTGGCCGCCGCGGAACGTTTCTGCCGTCGGCTCGGCACCGAGGGGCCACGAATCATCATCGTCCCGGCGGTCAACCCGGACGGGCTGGCAGCGAACCAAAAAGACAACGCCCGCGGCGTCGATCTCAATCGTAACTTCCCAGCCAGTTCATGGTGCGCTGACCATCCCACCGGCTATTATCCCGGCAGTGCGCCTCTTTCGGAGCCGGAGAGCAGGGCGCTCGCCACACTGATCGAGAACGAAAAGCCGGCCCACCTCATTGCGCTCCACCAGCCCTTTCGCTGCATCAACTTCGATGGGCCCGCGCAAAAGCTCGCCCAGGCGATGGCGGAGGCCACCGGCTGGCCGGTGGTCGCCAACCTTGGCTACCCGACCCCGGGCTCGTTTGGCAGCTACTACGGCATCGATCACAATCTGCCCGTGATCACCCTGGAGCTTCCCAGGCCCGCAGGCGAAGAGGATTTCGCGGCCACTCTTCGCGCACTCGCGCTAATCTGCGCCCGCTGATACGATGGGGCCATGCGGCTTCGGGTGCTGCTCCTCCCCTTCGCCCTGTGGGGGTGTCGCTCGCCCTGCATGGCGGTGGCCCCGACCGATCTCATCGTCAGCGCGAAGCATTTCGAGGTCGATCTGCTGGCGCCCAGCACTGCCTGCAGCGCTGCAGCCACGGAAGCGCTCTTCACCTTTCATTTCGCGGCCGGCCAGCCGCTCGAATTCTCGGCGCCGCCCGGGAGCTACCGGCTGGTGCTGCGCGCCTTTTCCGATATCGACGGAACCACGCTGCTCGGCGCGGGATGCATCGCGCAAGAGTTTTCCCGCGGCCAAGAGCAGTGTATCACACTGACTGTCGGCGCCGCCGCCTCTGATGCGCAGGTGCCTAGCGATGGGAGCGCCGACCAAGCGATTCTTTCGGACCAGGCCGATTTGGGAATGGCCGAGGCGCTTTCCCCCGACCTCCTGCTCGTCGATGCGGCGATTCCTCCTGACCTCCCGAGTGACCAGGCGAGCTCCCCCGACCTCTTTTCCCCGCCCGATTTGATGACCTCGCCCAACTATATGTTCGTCACCTCCAAGGCCTACGCCCAGGGCGGTTTCAATGGGCTTGCTGGCGCAGATCAAGCATGCAACACCCTGGCGAAGAGCGCGGGTCTTCCGGGCAACTACGTGGCCTACCTCTCGACTTCGCAGATCTCTGCGCTCGCGCGGCTGGGCCAGGCGCGCGGCTGGATCCGAACCGATGGCCAGCCCTTCGCCGACGATTCTCCGCACCTCGTGGGAGCGTTGAGAAAGATCTTCTTCCCGCCGCGCTTCGATGAAACGGGAAAGGATGTCACTGATGACCTCGTGGCCACAGGCACCAGCGGTGATGGTTCGTTGGCAGCCGGTTCCAATTGCAGCGACTGGACCTCCTCCTCGCTGCAGGACAAGGTGGCCGTTGGCTACTCTGCCGCTGGCATGCAGTGGGCCAATGCCGGGTATTCTGTCAGTTGCCAATTACCCAAACGAATCTACTGTTTCGGCATCGATCGCACCGTCGTGGTCAGCCCCCAAAAGGCGCAGGGGCGGTTCGCCTTTCTCAGCCTCGGAACGATCGATGGCGCGTGGGGAGTGATGCCCGCCGATGGCCATTGTAAGTCCGAAGCCAATTCGGCCCAACTCCCCGGCACCTACAAGGCGCTCCTGGCCACCACCACCGCCTCGGCCGCGTCGCGCTTCAACTATGGGAACGGCACCCTGCCCTGGGTGCGCCCCGATGGCATTCCGCTGGCCGCTACTGCCGCCGATCTGATGACCGGCAAGCTGCTCGCTGCCTTGGAGGTGACCTCGGGCGGTTTTCAACTCCCTCTGTTTCTGACGGGCGGGGCGGCGACGGGCGTTCCCTGGGGTAACCCTCTTCAGCCGGGAAGTCTAGCCGAAACCTGCCAAAACTGGACCTCGAAAGCCTCCGCCGATCTGCTGGTGGTGGGCAATGCCAGTCGATCGACCGATAGCTTTCTCCACGAGGTCTTCTCGTCGTGCGATAGCCAACGCCATGTCTACTGCCTGCAGGAGTAGATCCATTCGCCTTCTGCTCCTGGGGGCGGTTCTCTCCCTACCGCTCACGGGCTGTCGCGCTCCCTGCATGGCGGTCGCGCCCTCCGCCCTCCTCGCGCAGGCCCAGTTTTTCGAAGTCGATCTCTTCGCTGCCGATGTCCCCTGTGGCCTGCTGTCCGGTGGTGCTCTCTTCACCTTTCACTTTGCTTCCGGAAAGCCCCTCGAGTTTTCTCCGCCGCCGGGGCGTTACACGCTGGTGCTGCGCGCCTTTGCCGATGACGGCGGTACCCGACTGCTCGGCCAAGGATGCCTGTCGCAGGAGTTTGGACGCGGCCAAAATCAGTGCATTACCCTGGCCGTCAATGCCCCCGATGCACAGTCGTCGAGCGATGGGAGCGTTGACCTCGTGCTCCCCGATGGGGCGCTTGATCAGGCGTTCTCCCCCGCGCCCGATCTAGCCGCATTACCCAACTACATTTTCGTGACTTCCCAAATGTATCCGCCCGGAAGCTTCAACGGACTTTTGAGCGCCGACAAGGCGTGCAATTCACTGGCGCAAAAGACTGGACTACCGGGCAACTTTATCGCCTACCTTTCCACCTCGCAGACCTCGGCGGTCTCGCGGCTCGGAAGCGCCCGCGGCTGGATCCGAGTGGACGGGGCACCGGTCGCGGATAGGGTGGCGGACCTGGCGAGTCTTTCGAAAAAGATTCTCTTCCCACCGCGCCTCGATGAAACCGGGAAGGAGGCCATAGGTCCGGCCGCCACGGGCACCCAGACCGATGGCCTGCTCGCGAGTGGGAAGAACTGTAGCGACTGGACTTCCTCATCTGCCCAGGATTCGGTTGAAATCGGCAGTCCTACGGGGGGCAGCTCCTGGGCCGCCGCCGGCTATTCCCAATGCAGTTGGCCACTGCGAATCTATTGCCTGGGAATCGACCGCACCGTGGCTATCGTCCCCCCCAAGGTGCCAGGACGGATCGCGTTCATCAGCCAAGGATTGCTCAACCCCTCGATGGGACAGGGCAGCGCGGATGCGCTATGCGTGGCCGAAGCGGCCACCAGCAAACTTCCGGGCACCTACAAGGCACTCCTCGCGACCACTGCCGCCTCGGCCGCGTCGCGCTTCGACTACGGCAACGGCACTTTGCCGTGGGTTCGTCCCGATGGCATCCCGCTGGTCGCCAAGGCCGCCGATCTCATGACGGGCAACCTACTCGCAGCTCCCGAGGTGCTCGCCGATGGCACCCAAGCCACTTCCGGGACTCTAGTTTCGACCGGTATCCCACTCGCCAACAGTCTGCAGCCCGGGGGGCTAAGCGACACCTGTCAGAATTGGACCTCGAATTCCTCGAACCAAACTTTGGTGACTGGATCCTCAGCGTCGTCTACATCGACCGCGATCAGCGCGTATCATGTGCCCTGCAGCTTCTCGAACCGGGTCTACTGCCTCCAGGAATAGACCCGTTGCAGGATCGTCCCGCAATCGACTCCCGGCGGCAGCGTGCCGAAGCTACGCCCCCCATCGCCCGCGAGGCGCGTGGCACAAAAGGCATCGGCCACGGCGCGGTCGCCAAAGCGCACCAGCAGGGAGCCTTGCAGCGCCAGGGCCAGCGCTTCAACGAGCCGCCGCGCCTGATCTTCGTGCGCGCCCAAGCGATCGATCGCACCGTCGAGCGCTGCCACCGCCGCATCGAACCGCCGGTCGGCGCCAATGCCAAGCCGAATCTCCGCGCGCACCACTTCGAGCACCTCGGGCTCCTTGGCGACTGCCCGCAACACATCCAGGCAGATCACATTGCCCGAGCCCTCCCAGATCGAATTGAGCGGACTTTCGCGGTAGAGCCGCGGTAGCGGCGACTCCTCGACAAAGCCGGCGCCGCCCAGGCATTCGAGCGCTTCGGCTACCAGCGGTGGCGTGCGCTTGCAGATCCAGTACTTGGCGATCGCCGTGGCGAGGCGGCGAAACGGTGCGGCCGAGGGGCCGTCATCGTACGATCGGGCCAGCCGCATCATCAGGAGTGTGGCCGCTTCCGATTCGACGCACAGGTCGGCCAGTACATTGCGCATGAGCGGCTGCTCGATGAGCAGGCGCCCAAAGGCCGCACGATGTCCCACGTGATGCGCCACCTCGGACACCGCCTGGCGCATGAGACCAGTCGAGCCGATGACGCAATCGAGCCGCGTGTGCTGCACCATATCGATGATGGTTCGCACGCCCCGCCCCGGATCGCCAACGAGCCGCGCCCAGGCGTTATCGAACTCCACTTCGCTCGAGGCGTTCGAGCGATTGCCGAGCTTGTCCTTGAGCCGCTGCAGAAAGAAATGGTTCTTCGTGCCATCGGGTAAAAAGCGCGGCAGAAAAAAACAGGAGAGTCCTTCGGGGGCCTGGGCTAGGACGAGGAAACCATCGCACATCGGCGCCGAACAGAACCACTTGTGGCCGGTCAGGCGATACTCGCCACCGCTGCCGACGGGCTGCGCGCGGGTGGTGTTGGCCCGCACATCGGAGCCGCCCTGCTTTTCGGTCATTGCCATACCGAACAGCGCGCCGCGCTTCTGGGCTCCCGGCAGAAAGCGTGAATCATAATCGGTGGACGCGATCCGCGGCTCCCATTCCGCCGCTAGCTCCGGCTGCTTGCGCAGCACCGGCACCACCGCATAGGTCATCGCAATCGGGCAGAGGTGGCCCGCCTCCGCCTGGGTGGCCATCATGCAGAGCGCCGCGCGCGCGACGTGCGCACCCGGTCGCGCCTCGCGCCACGGCAGATTGTGCAGCCCCGCGCCAACTGAAAGCTGCATCAGCGAATGCCAGGCCGGATGGAACGTCACCTCGTCGCGACGGTGGCCATAACGATCGTGCGTCTGCAGTTCGGGTGGATGGCGATTCGCCAGCACCCCCCAGCTCCGCACCTCCTCGCTACCGACCCGCGCACCAAATTCCTCTGCCGTGCGCTCGGCCCCGCCCGCCCCTTCACGTCGCAGCGCCTCGCGCAGCGCCGGGTCGCAGGTGAAGAGATTCTGGTCCCCGCGCGGCGGTGGCTGATTGAGCACTTCGTGGGTGGCCATGGGCTAATACAAGACGAGCTGCGCCCTGGCGTCAAGCAGTCCGAGCTTGCGCTCGCTCGGCGGGCGACATAGACTCGCCGCGTCCATTTTTGGGGGTAGCGATGACCATGCGAATGATTTTCTTAGGAGCAGTTCTCTCGGTGGTGGGTTGTGGCACCAGCAATCCGCCGGTGACGGCCGATATGGCGATGGCGGCCACCGTCGATATGGCCATGGCAGTGACGCCCGCCGATATGACGCCTACGGGGACCGCCGTGCTCTTCGAAGTGCGCACCACGGTCCCTTTCAACGCGGGCGATGCGGGCGTTGTGATGGTCCCGGTCAAGGTGCTGGCACCGGTCGTTTCGTTGACGGCCGCCAATGCGCCGGCTCCCGACTACGATAGCAATCCGGGCATGCTGCTCGGTTGCAAGGGGAACCACTACGACGCGACCAAGCCCAAACTGCCGACGATGGACGTCAACGGGGGTACGGTCAAGATCACCGGTTTTGAAAAGGCCACCACGCTCAGCCAGTCGATGCCGGAGGAGATCAACTGTCAGATCGGCTCGGTCGGATACTATAAATGTGGTTTTGGCCCCACAACGGACGCGGGCGTCGGTCCCGATCCGGGCGTGACTCCCTATCCCGGTACGGCCGACCTGGTCAAAGCCGACCAAAAGGTCCGTTTCCAAAGCACGGGCGGAGCCGGTTTCGCGGCCTTCGATACCGCTATGGCGGTGGCCGCAGCCGACAAAGTGAACGTTACGGACGACCTCAGCAAGATCACACTGAGCCCCACCCAGGACACCACCATCGCCTTCACCTGCCCGAATGAGACCTCGGGTTGCGGCCTCACTGGAATCGTGGCGCGGGTCGTGTTCGCCACCGTGACTCCCGACGACCAGACCTTCCCTGGCGCGGTATTCGGCGACGTGACCTGTGTGGGCGTAGGAGCCTCCGGCACCATCAAGATCAACAAGGAGGCGATTGCAGCCGCTCTTGGGACCGACAAGACCTACAAGTCGGCGCGCGTCTTCCTGCTGCGTGCCAAGCTCCCTGCCCAAGGCCAGAAAGTCAACGCCGCGGCAGGCAACGGTCAGCTCGTCAATCGAGCTTTCTCGGTTCAATAGGCCGCCGCACATTGTTATCGGGGCCAGCCGGAACCAGTCGGCTGGCCCTTTTCTTATTCAGCAAAAAGAGCGCCCCCGACCGAGGGGAGTCGCCGCGGCGATGCGGGCTGCCACGCGTGCATGGGCCGTGGCCACGGCCGAGTGAAGCGTCTCGCCTGCCGCCAGTGCGCAGGCGATCTCGCTGGAGAGCGCGCAGCCGGTGCCGTGGGGAGTGATGCCGCTCCGTCGCGGCATGCGGAACAGTACCGTCTCTCTGCCATCGAAAAGTAGGTCGACCGACTCGGGGCCTGCAAGATGGCCGCCCTTGACCAGCGCACCACCGGCGCCGGCAGCAACCAGAGCGCGCGCCGCCGCTTCTTGCGAGGCACAATCGGACACCCGGATCCCCGTCAGCCGCTCCGCCTCGTCTCGGTTGGGCGTCACCAGCATCGCTCGGTGCAATAGGGGAGACAGCGCCTTCGGATCGCCGCCATACAGCCCACTGCCGATCGAGGCGTGCAGCACCGGATCGAGCACCATGGGGACCGCCCGTTCGCACAGCGGCCCGATCGCTTGCGCCAGCGCCTGCGCCATCGCTGCGCTGCCGACCATGCCGATCTTGATGGCGCGGATCGGCAGATCCTCGACGAGGAGCGAGAGCTGTTTTGCCACCAGCTCAGGCGACACGGGATCCCAGCCCGCGCAGTGGGCACTGTCCTGAATGGTCCATCCCGTCGCTACGGCAGCGGGATGGAACCCGCGTCGTACCACCGTGGCCGCATCGGCGACCAGCCCCGCACCGCCGGAAGGATCGAGTCCAGCGATGATCAGCACCACCATGGACCGACGCTAGCAAATCAAGCTGCTTTCCAGAAGCTGTTTTGACTACACTGCACCCATGACCCCTTCTCATGAGGCTCGCGCGGTTCACGATGCTGCAATTTCCATCGATCTCCATGCCGACACGCCCAAATTCATGTCGCGCGGCTACGATGTCCGAAAGCGCCACTCGCCCCCCTGGCCGATCTCCAACTTCGGTGGCCATGTCGATCTTCCGCGAATGCGTGAGGGCGGCCTCGCGGCACAGTTTTTCGGGATGTGGACCTTTCCGCTACCGCAGCGCGGCTGCGCGCGGGACGTCCATCGCCAACTCGATGCCCTGGAGGCCGCCGCTGCCGAAGTTCCGGACCAGCTCAAGCTCGCCACCCGAGCCGAAGAGGTACGCGCCGCGCATGCGGCCGGGGCCCGTGTGGGGCTGCGCGGCATCGAAGGGGGCCATGCGCTCGAGGGAAAGCTCGAGGAGCTGGAGAAGTTTGCCCGACGCGGAGTGCGCTATCTTGGACTGCTGCACTTCAGCGCCAACCAGCTCGGCTACCCGCAAAAAGGCTACGGCCGCGATGATAGCCAGGGGCTGACCTCCTTTGGCTGTGAAGTGGTCGATGCCTGTTCGCAGTTCGGCGTGCTGGTCGACTTGGCGCATGTCAACCGCCGTGGCTTTTTCGATGCAGTGGCCCGTAAACCGGGGCCGCTGTTGGTCTCCCATACCGGTGTGCTCGGTGCGCACGTTCATTGGCGCAACATCGACGATGAACAGATTCGCGCCGTCGCCGATTCGGGCGGTGTGGTCGGCATCATTTTCGCGCCGGCGTTCGTCGGCGGCCACCTCGAATCGGTCGTCGACCACCTGCTACATGTCATCCAGGTAGCAGGAGAGGAGGCCGTGGCGATCGGCTCCGATTGGGACGGCTTCGTCCGTCCCTGCCAAGGGCTCGCGCACGCGGGTGAGCTGCCCAATTTGACTGAAGCGCTACTCCGTCGCGGACTGTTGCCCGAAGCGGTCCACCGTCTGCTGGGAGGAAACGTGCTTCGCGTTCTGGAAAGCTTTCCGCCGGCTGGGGCATAAAGAGCGCTAAAAAATTTCGGAGATCCATGCGCGCATGCGCTTCTTGACCTGGGCGTAGACGGAGTCGCCGCCCTCGTGTGCGAGAAAATGGTTGGCGCTGAGATGCTTGTAGCCATACCGCACCAGTCCCACACCCGTCGAGTAGATTGGCGACGACACCACATCCGACAGACCGCCGACTCCTTTGGGTGCCCCACGCCGCACCGGCAGTCCCAGCACCTCGGAGGCCAGCTCGGGCATTCCCTCGAGAATCGTGGTGCCACCCGTGATCACCACGCCCGAACCGAGCAGCTCGAGAAATCCGGTCTTTTCCAGCTCGCGCCTCACCAGCTCGAATATTTCCTCCACGCGCGGCTGAATGTATTCCGTCAAAGCGATGCGCGGCAGAACCCGCGGCTGGCGTCCTCCTACCGAAGGGACCTCGATGGTCTCCCCCTCGACCACCAGTGAGGGTAGAGCACAACCCCAGCGGTGTTTGATCCGTTCGGCGTCGCTCTTCGGTGTGCGCAGCCCGATGGCGATATCGTTGGTGAGCTGCTGCCCTCCAACGGGAAGTACCGAGGTATGGACGATTGCGCCGTCATGAAACAGAGCCAGATCGGTCGTGCCACCGCCGATGTCGATCAGCGCGACGCCGAGCTCCTTCTCATCCTCATCGAGCGCAGCGTAGGCGGAGGCGAGCGGCTCCAGCACGATATCGGCTACGTTGAGTCGGCAACGCTGGCAACACTTGATGATGTTCTGGGCCGACGCCACCGCCGCGGTGACCAAATGCACCTTCGTTTCGAGTCGCACGCCCGACATGCCCAGCGGATCCTTGATACCATCCTGTCCGTCGACAATGTACTCCTGCGGCAAGGAATGGATAATCTCGCGGTCGATCGGCATCGGCACAGCCCGAGCCTGATCGATGACACGCTGGATATCGGCTTCGCGGACCTCCTTGTCCTTCACGGTGGTCATTCCGTGCGAATTCTGACCCTGGATGTGCGCGCCGGCGATCCCCGCGTAGACCATGGAAATCTCGACGCCGGCCATGTGCTCGGCCTCTTCCACCGCACGTTGGATCGAAGCGACCGTCGAATCGATGTTCACCACCACGCCCTTTTTCAGACCGTGGGACGGATGGGTACCAATTCCGATGATGTCGAGATCGCCATCGGGAGTCATCTCGCCGACGATCGCGGCGATCTTGGTGGTACCGATGTCCAGACCGACGATGCACTCTGCATACTTAGCCATGGCTAGCCGAGTGTGCCCCTGTCTAGAGAGCAGAGCCAATTTTTTGCCCGCTTGACAGTTCCTTTATATGCGAATAGTTAGTGTGCTAACTATTTCATCATGCCGGGTGTCGACCTCAAAGCCGATCTCGATCGCATCGTCGAGACCATCATCTACCTGGTCACTGAGAGCCGTCGCCTGGCGCGAGAGATCTCCGCCGGCTATGGCGTCACTCCCACTCAACTGTCGGTCCTCAAACTGCTGCACGAGATCGGCAATCTCCGACTGAGCGACCTCTCCCGTCGCATTCAGGCGCAGAATTCGACCGTCACCGGCATCGTCGACCGCATGGAGGAGGCGGGGCTGGTGTTGCGCTCGCGCTCCACCGACGATCGGCGGGTCTGGACCATCGCGCTCACGCCGCGCGGCCGCCAAGTCGCGGAACGGGCCATCGTCAGCCCGTGGGACACGCTCCGGGGAGCGCTCGACGCGCTGCCCAAGTCGGACAAGCGCAAATTGATCGAGTTGCTTACGCGGGTGGCACGCAGCGTGACGGAATCCGTGAACGAGAATAAGGAGTCAGCCCATGAGTCCCGATAAGGTGATCATCACCTGCGCGCTGACCGGCGCGGTCACGACCAAGCGGCAGTGCGCTGCCATTCCCTACACCGCGGAGGAGATGGGGGAAGAGGCCCGCCGCGCTCATGAGGCGGGCGCCACCGTCGTACATGTCCACGGGCGTGAGGACTCGGGCCAACCCTCCTACCGCAACGAGGTGTTCGCGGCCTATCGGCGCGAGATCGAAAAACGTAGCCCTGTGATCATCAATTTCTCGACGGGGGCCATCGGTCTGACGAAGGAGGAGCGCATCGGCCACATCCTCGCCACACGTCCTTCGATCGGCGCGCTCAACATGGGCTCGATGAACTACGCCAAGTATTCGCCCAAACGGAAGGACTTTGTCTTTCAGTTCGTTTTCTCGAACCCCTTCGATGAGATCATTTTCTATCTGAAGCGCATGGTCGAAGTGGGCGTGCGCCCCGAGCTGGAGGTGTTCGATACTGGCCACATGGCTTCGCTCGAGCCGCTCATCGACATGGGGCTGCTCACGCCGCCCTTCGATATCAACTTCGTCATGGGCGTGATGGGCGGCATGCCGGCGACGGCCGATATGCTCACCTTCATGGCTGGTCATGCGCCGAAGGGCGCGGTGTGGAAGACCACCCCCGTGTCCCACATGACCTGGTCCATGAGTGCGCTGGCGCTCGGGATGGGGGGAAATGTACGCGTCGGGCTCGAGGACAATTTCTATCTTCCCGATGGAAAAATGGTTTCGTCCAACGGAGATCTCGTGGCACAGGCGGTGAAGATGGCGCGCGATGTGGGCCGCACACCCGTGACGGTGGAAGAGACACGGGAAGCCTTGGGGTTGGCGTCGTGAACATGCGTGAGGCAGTGGCCGAACTCGAACGGCGCCGCAACGAGATCAAACAGATGGGTGGCGAGGAGAAGGTCCAAAAGCAGCATCAGCGCGGCAAGTGGACTGCGCGCCAGCGGCTCGACCGCTTCTTCGACGGCGGCGCTTGGTTTGAAATCGGTATCCACGGCACCCAGATGGGGATGGCCAACGCCAGCGACAAGCCGCCCGCCGACGCGGTGATCTGCGGCTATGGCGAGGTCGATGGCCGCATGGTCTGCGCGGCCGCCTACGATTTTACCGTCAAGGGCGGATCGATCGGCCAGGTGGGCGAAGTGAAGGTGACCCGCCTGCGCGAGCTGGCGCTACGCAATCGCGTTCCGATGGTCTGGTTCATCGACTCCGCAGGCGCTCGCATCGACCCACGCGGGGGAGCCCACGCCGATCAACTTTCGCTCTTTGCCGGCAGCGGCCACCTCTTTCGCGAAGAGGTGATCATGTCGGGCGTGGTACCGCTGGTCGCAGCGATGGTCGGTCCCGGAGCGGCTGGCACCGCCTACATCCCCGGCCTCGCCGATTTTGTACCGATGGTGAAAAATATCGCCTCGATGGCACTCGCTGGGCCGCCGCTGGTGCGCGCCGTGACCGGGCAGGAGATCTCGGAGCAGGAGCTCGGTGGCTCGAAGGTGCACAGTGAAGTTTCCGGCGTCGGCGATTGCGAAGTGGCGAACGATGAAGAGTGCATCGCGACCATCAAGACCTACCTCGGCTTCTTTCCCTCGAATTGCCAGGAGAAGCCGCCGATCTTGCGCGGCAAGGATCCAGCGAATCGGCGCGACGAGGCGCTGCTCGATGTGCTGCCCGAGACGACCCGCCAGTCCTACGACATGTACCGGGTGGTCAAGGCGATCGTCGACGATGGCATTGTCCTCGACGTCAAACCGAAATGGGCGCGGTCGATCATCACATGTCTGGGGAGAATCGATGGCTATCCGGTGGGTATCGTCGGCAACAACCCCAAACATCTCGGCGGCATTCTCACCAACGACTCGGCCGATAAGGCGGCCCATTTCATCCAGCTGTGCGATGCCTTCGGCATCCCGCTGGTGTTTCTCATGGATGTTCCGGGTTTCATGGTCGGCTCGAAAGTCGAGCACGAAGGGATCATCCGCCACGGCGCCAAGATGCTCCATGCCATGGCTTCAGCGACGGTGCCCAAGCTGACGGTAGTGGTGCGCAAGGGCTACGGCGCCGGCTACTATGTGATGGCGGGGCGCGCCTTTGAGCCCGATCTCTTGGTCGCTTGGCCGGGGGCTGAAATCAGCGTGATGGGTGCCGAGGGCATGGTCGGCATCGCCGGCAAGAAGCTCTTTGGTGAAGTCGAACCGCCGGCCGAGGTGCGCCAGCAGATCATCCAGACCATTCAGCAGCACATCGATATCTATCGCGTCGCCGGCTGGGGGCTCGTCGACGATGTGATCGACCCGCGCGATACCCGCGCGGTGCTGGCCCTGGGACTGAAGCTATCCTGGAACAAGACCGTGGAACGGCCGTGGCGCAAACGCGGCGTAATGCCAGTCTAAGGAGGCAATATGTTCGAATTCTCCGATGAACAGAAGATGGCGCAGACGATGTTGCGGCAGTGGTGTGAAAAGGAGCTAGCGCCGCAGGTGGCCAAGCTCGAGCGCGGCGAATATCCACCCTACGAGCTCATGCGCAAGATGGCGCGCACCTTCGCGCTCGACGAGATGGTGCGAGCTTCTTTCAAGCGACTGGAGGAGCGAGCCGCCAAGGGTGAAGTGGCGCCCGAGCGGGAAGAGGGTGAGAGCGGCGGCTTCGCACGCGATCCCGGGATGTCGGCGATCGTCGGCATGGAGCTCTCGCGCCACTGTCCGGGGTTTTGCCTCGCCTTTGGCGCTTCATTGGGATTGGCCGGTGGCGCGATCATGGCCAAGGGCACGCTGGCGCAAAAAAAACGCTGGGCGCTGCCGATCCTCACCCTCGAGAAGATCGGCGCCTGGGGCATGACCGAGCCCAACGCCGGCTCAGACGCTTTCGGCGGAATGCGCACCGTGGCACGCCGCGACGGGGATAGTTATGTCCTCCATGGGCAAAAAACCTTCATCACCAATGCCCCGTTTGCCGACACCTTTGTGGTCTACGCTAAGATCGTGGAGGATAGCGCCACTGATCCGCGCAGCCGGCCCATTCACACCTTCATTTTGGAGAAGAGCGATCCCGGTCTCTCGGTCTCGAAGCCGATGGAGAAGATGGGCATGCACTCGTCGCCGACAGGCGAAGTGTTCCTGGCCGATGTGCGGGTGGGGCGCGAACGTCTACTCGGTGAAAAGGAGAAGGATCCCTCGCGTGAACAGGCGCGCGAGGTGTTCCACGGCGAGCGTACCGGCATGGCACCCATGTGTCTCGGTATCGTCGAGCGATGTCTCGAGGACTCGATTAAATACTCCAAGGAGCGCACCACCTGGGACAAGCCGATCGCCGAGAACCAGCTGGTTCAAGAAAAGTTGGCGCGTATGTACATGCACCGCGAAAACATCCGCAATTTACTGTTCAAGCAGCTATGGATGGTCAAGCATGGCCAGAAGCAGTCGATGGCCGAGGCTTCGGCGTGCAAGCTCTACTGCGCGCGCGCGACCACGGAGGTAGCGCTCGAAGCGGTCCAGATCATGGGCGGCAACGGTTATATGCGCGAATACCACGTTGAGATGCTGATGCGCGATGCCAAGCTGCTACAGATCGGCGGCGGTACGGATGAGATCCAGATTGTGACGATCGCCCGGCAGTTGCTGGGTTAAACTCTAATCCCGCCTCGCAAATTCCTCCAGCGCATAAGCGCTTCGGTGCCGTGCCGTCGGAAGATGTGCGTCCCAGCAGCCGGTATTGCAGAAAACCAGCTTGACCTTCCCGCTGTTGCAGGTCGAAACCGAGCAGCGGTAGATGCGCTCTCCCACGTAAAGCTGCTTGCGGCACATGGAGCAGACGGCGAACGGCACAGGCGGCATGTTCTCTAGCGTAGCTTCGGGAAGACCAGACTTCAACCAAGTTTGTGGAAGCGCACAACCGATGCTACGATCGCTCGGTGAAGCTTTGGGGGATCCTGCTCCTCGAGCTCGCCGCGTTGAGCAGCGCTTCCGGCCTCTACTTCTTCGGCGCTCATCGTCTTCGCGGGAGCTTCCCGATGCAGCCGTCGAACGCGGCGGCAATGGCCTCCGAACCAGCGACCGAACCCGAGTTCGATCCGCCTCACGTCACGATTGCGACCACAGCGGTCGGGACCTTCATGGGGATGAAGGATGAGATCCTTCTCGACCACATGCGCACCACACCGATCCAGGAGGCCAAGCTCAACCGTGGCGGTTCATCGCTCTCCTTTCGTATCACCTTTGCCGATGGCAGCCGGGCCGCGTTCAAACCGCTCCAGATCAACCCGCAGACAGTGCCGCGCAAGGAGATTGCCGCCTATCGCATCAACCGCATGCTGGGGCTCAACGGCGTGCCGCCCGCCAGTGCGCGCACCCTGCATCGCGATGAGCTCATCGGCAAGCTGCCGCCCGACCTGCACTATTATGCAGTGCGTATCGATGCCGAAACGATCTTCGATGAGGAGGGCTTTACTGCGGGTGAGGTCTCCTACTGGATCCCGACCATCACCGACTCCCACTTGGATCAGCCGGAGGCGATGGCGGAGTGGCAGCAGTGGCTGAGCGTAGGGGAGGTGATTCCCGCCCACAAGATCGGACTGATGGCGCAGTTATCCTCTCTCTTGTTGCTCGACCTCATCACCAATAACTCCGATCGCTTTTCGGGCGGCAATCTCATGACCTCACTGAACGGCCGCACGCTCTATTTCATGGACAACACCTTTGGCTTCCAGGTCGATCCGGAGGGACATCTCAAGTGCCGCACGGCGTTTCAACGCTGCCAGAAATTCTCACGACGCCTCGTGGCGACCCTGCGCTCGTTCGACCGGGCGACGCTCGAGCGCGGCCTGCTCTCCGAACCGGGTGTGCTGACGCCCGATGAGATCCGCGCCACGGTGGCTCGTGCCCAGGTGGCGTTGCGCCACATCGATATCCTGATCCAACTCTACGGTGAAGAACGGGTGCTGGTGTTCCCATGATTCCCAACTACCTGCGTCGTCGTCTGGCCCTGTTTCAGCTCTACCGTTTTCTTTCCACCTCCTACCTGTTCGCGCCAGTTCTCATCAAGTTCTTCGTCGCGCGCGGCCTATCGATCACCGAGATCACGCTCCTCAACACCGTTTACTGTGCGACTGCGATGCTGTTCGAAGTGCCCACCGGTGTTCTGGCCGACCGCTGGGGGCGCCGACGCGCGATGGTACTAGGCGCGCTGATGATGGCGGCCGGGTGTCTCATCGATTTCTCCGGCCATGGCTTCGTCCAGTTTGCGCTTGGCGAGGGGCTCCTGGCGCTCGGCATGACGCTCTCGTCGGGCGCCGATTCGGCCTACCTGTACGATCTCTTGCGCGCCCACGGTTGCGAGCCGGCCTATCCGCGTCTCGAGGGGATCGCCTCGGCCGCGAAGCTGCTCGGGGCCGCCGCGGCGCTCTGCTTCGGCGACTGGGTGGCTTCGCACAGTGTACCGGCCACCTACCTCGTGACCGCCGGGGTTTGCATCGCGGCTGCGATCGCAGCGGCGCTACTCCAGGAAGCGCCCTATCGCCGTCCCGAGGCGCGACCGATGTGGCACCAGATTGTCCAGTCGAGCCGCCTTGTGCTCAGCCACCGTCCACTGGGTGCCGCCGTCCTCTTTTCAGCGTTGCTCTTTTCGCTGATTCAAATGAAGATCTATTTTCACCCGGCCTTTCTCACTGCGATCGGGGTGGTTCACGTCGGCTGGGTGATGGCCCTGCTCAGCCTCGGGGCAGCTGCAGGTGCGCGCTGGGTGGAGCCGCTGCGGCGATGGGTCGGCGACTCGGTGCTGCTGTGGGGTCTTCCCGCGTTACTCGCAATTTCTTATGGATTAGTGGCTGCAGGGCCCCGGCTGTGGGCGATCTCACTGCTCGGTGTGCAGTGTTTCGCGGGCGGCGTCTATTCCCCCTTTTCCAAGACCCTCATCAACCGCACCATTCGCGATTCTGGGCAGCGCGCGACCATCCTTTCCATCGAGAGCATGGCCCGGCGACTGCTGTTCGGTCTCCTAGCACCGCTCGTGGGGCTTACCATCGATCGCGCAGAGCTGAGCGCCGGACTGATGCTCTGCGCCGCTCTGGCTGCACTGATCGCGCTCGGGATGGGCGTTTGGCACTGGGCGGCTTCTCGGCAGCGGTCCGAAGAGACTGCGGTGGAGCGCTCGACCGCCGTGGGGACAGGGTGACACTACTCCCAATAAGGGTTAGACAGAAGCGGCAGGTTGGGCGAAGATTGGTCGTTCTTAAAACCGCTTAACGAGGGGGCCATCGATGAGAACATTGCTTATGGCAGGAGCTCTTCTGTTTGCAGGACGGGCCGGGGCCAGCGACCAGACGGGCGTCTATGCCTACGTTTCGAGTGTGGTGTTCGAACCGAACGCGAGCGATGTTTCGACCGCGACCAAGGCCAAGATCACCGGCTGGTTCCGCATCGCGAATGGGGCGCTCGGCCAAGGCGATAAGTACACCGACTCGGCGATGGGCTACCTCTACTACAGTTGCCCGACGGGGAAGGAGTCGGTGTGCCGCTCGGAGTGGACCGATATCAAGTACGCAGCAGGATCGAAGGACTGCAAGACCTGGGGCTCGCGCACTTTCTACACGACGACGGGCAACGGAACCGTACGAACGGATGCGAACGCCTCCAGCCCCGACCCGTACCCTGTCAACCAGGGGGTCGCCACCGCCAACCCGAACTTCAACTACTGCCCTGTGATCCCTGACGGGGGCGTCGAGCCCAAGGTCGATATGGCGCAAGCAGGGGCGGTCGATATGGCGAAGGCGGCGCCTGTGGACATGGCTCAAACGCCAGTCAATACCCCGAAGAGTGGCTGCTCGGCCGCGCTCGGCACGACCCATACCGGGATGGGGGCGATGGTGGTGCTCGGCCTCTTGGCGGTGGTCACGCAGCACCGTCGTCGCCGTAGTTAACACTACTGCGTCACTTTCTCCCATCTCTGTCGCTGCTGCGGACCCTGGCCGCTTCCTCGCTCCTCATACGCCCTCTCGTTGATCACTCGCGTCGTCGGGCCTACTGCGGGCCCAGCCCGCTGCGTTGTTCCTCGGTCAGCTACCTACAGGTAGCTTCCCTCGTCACGCCTTGCGGGCTGGGCTCCTCGCTACGGCCGGACTCGCTCCGGATCAACGGGAGGGCGTATCAGTCGGTTACCACCAGTAGCCTTCTTCGTCGCTCGTCGCGACCGGGGATCCTCGCGACGCAACGGCTCGGTCCGAAAGTGACGTAGTGGTGTTAAACCGGTGGCTCGGCTCACCTCTCTTTCGTGCTTCGCGGTGGGATTCGCTGCTGGTGGGAGCGGGCCTCTTGCAAGGAGGGGTGCTCCTGCTCGCGGCGATCCATGTTCGCCTGGGACCGAGTGCGGCGCCGGTGGTGCTGCTTGGTGCAGTGGGCCTATGGTGGAACTGCAATACCGTCTCCCATATCCATCTTCACACGCCGATTTTTCGATCACGCTGGCAAAGCCGTGCTTTCGCGCTCTACCTGACCGCGCTGCTCGGTGTGCCGCAGACGATCTGGCGAGAGCGGCATCTGGCACACCATGCCGGGCGAGAGGCGAGCCGTCGCCCGCTCGGCTTTGGTATCACGCTGGAAATAGTTCTCGTCGCAGCGGTGTGGGGCCTCTTGTTGCTGCGGGCGCCCAGCTTTTTCTTCGCGGTCTACCTTCCCGCCTACCTGCTGGGGCTGCTGCTGTGTCAGGCTCAGGGCCATTTTGAGCACCTCGGACAGCTGGGCGGTATCAGCCACTATGGCGCACTTTATAATGTGTTCTGGTTCAACGATGGCTTTCATGCAGAACACCACCAGCATCTCGGCGAGCATTGGACCCGTCTGCCTGCGCGACGGCTGGCAGTGGCGTCGGTGAGTCGTTTTTCGCCACTTCTACGGTGGCTCGAGCCACTGCATCCGCTGGAATGGCTCGAATGGTGGGCGCTCGGCTGGCCGAGGCTACAGCGCTTTATGCTGGAGACGCACGAGCGAGCCTTTCGCCGCCTCTTGCCGGCCCTCGGAGATCGGCCGATCGCTCGCATCTGCATCGTTGGTGGAGGCCTTTTTCCCAGAACGGCGCTGGTGCTGCGAACGATCTATCCCACCGCGGATCTGGTGCTGCTCGACGCCGAGGAAGGGCACCTCGACCGGGCTCGCGACTATCTGCGCGAAAACGGCCATCCGTTCGCGCAGCTGGAATTTCGCTGCGGACGATTTGCCCCCGGAGCATGCTGCGATGCGGATCTGGTGGTGGTGCCGCTCGGCTTCTTCGGTGATCGGAAGGCGCTCTATCGCCAAGGCTCAGGGCCACCGATCATTGTGCACGATTGGCTGTGGCACAGGTGCGGACGGGCGAGTACGACCGTTTCGCTGCTGCTGCTCAAGCGCCTGAACCTCCTGAGATGAGGTGGCACCGCAGCGCACCGTTTCTGCACGTCTATCGCTTCTTGCCGCATCGCCTGCTCAATGCTGCTGCCGCCGCGCTCGGACGTGCGCGCTGGCCAGACTGGCTGGTGCAGGCCGCTATCCAGCACTGGACGCGACGAGGAGGGATCGATCTCCAGGAATTTGAACCGACGGAATACCGAACCGTGGAGGAGTTCTTCTTGCGGCGGCTCCAACCCGGAAGGCGGCCTTTGGGCGAGGGGTTCGTCTCTCCTTGCGATGGCACCATCATCGATGCGGGGACTCTCACGCCGGACCGACGGCTGCAGGTAAAAGGTCAGCAGCTTTCCGTCGACCGTCTGGTCAATGGGAGGCACCACGCGTTGCCGCTGCACGCCTACCAGGGTGGAAGTTATCTCGTGATCTTTCTCAGTCCGGACGGCTACCACCGCCTGCACATGCCGGCCGATGGCGAGATCCGCGGTTGCCAGTGGATCCCGGGGCGCTATTTTCCGCAAAACGAGGAGGCTCTCCGGAAGATCGAACGGGTCTACGAGAGGAATGAGCGTGCCGTGTTGCGCCTTGTGCTCGATGAGGGATGGGAGCTCCTGCTGGTCCTGGTCGGTGCCAGTTTGGTGGGCGGCATCCATCTCGAGGGCGTGTTGCGCCAAGACTGGGTTCAGCCGCGCCCTGTGGAGTTGGCGCTGCGCCGAAAGAAAGGCGAGGAGATAGGCTATTTCAGCTTTGGCTCAACGGTGGTCGTGATCTTTCCGGCGGGGAAAGTGCCGGAGCACACCCAGGGTAACGTACGGATGGGGGATCCGCTATCCATTCACCGATAGGCCATCCAGCCGAGGAGATGGTTGCGAAAGCGAGCGACTCGTTCGCTTTGTGTCGAGCTGAGGTCGTGTTGCTCCCCCTGGTCTTGGTCTAGATCGAACAGCTGTGAGCGCCCGGTTTCCAATTCGTGGATGAATTTCCAGCGTCCGACACGCAGGCCTGCAAGCCACAGCGCCTGGTCGGTGAAAAAGCGCGCGATCCCCGGTTCAGGGATAAGCAGCGTGCGGCCCTGATAGCGAGACGGGATCGGTAGCCCCACGAGGTCAAGCAGCGTGGGCGCAACATCGATCGTGCTTCCCACCTGAGCTGCATGCTGCGCCGTTTGACCGGGCGGTACAATCACCAGCGGTACATGTAGATTCTCTTCGTAGAGGAAAAGTGTGTGGGCGAGGTTTCCCGGGTGCTGTTGAAAGGCCTCGCCGTGGTCCCCCATGACGACCCACAGGGTGTTTGGATCGAGCCCGCGGCGCGCGAGACCCTCGATGAGCGCACCGAGCGCGAGATCGCCGCGATAGAGATCGCTGGCGTAGATATCGATTTCTCGCGGGCCATCGAAGGGGCGCGGCCCCTCCCCGGGCGCGTTGTAGGGGTGGTGGCCGGCGATGGGCAGGTACATAAGAAAGAAGCGCTCGCCGGCTTTCAGGGCGTCGATGTATTCCAGGATCTTTCGGACGGTCGACGCTTCGTCGACGCCAAAGCTGGAGGCGTACTTTCCGCCGACATCACCAGCGTCGATGAGTTTTTCGAAGCCGCGCTGATCCACGATGCCCTGCATTCCGAGGTAGACGAAGCGGCCGGAGTGGAATAGCGCGGTGCGATAGCCGGCGGTGGCAAACTGCTCCGCGACGGACGGGCAGGGAAGCGCGCGTGCGGTGTACCGTTCGGGTCCGGTATACGGCGCGGGTGCCCGCGAACAGAGCGTCGCGAAGAGCCCCTTGATGCTCTCGGGATAGACGGTGTAGAGGCTGTCGAACACCACCCCGCGCGCGGCGAGCTGGGTGAGGTGCGGCGTAGGATCGCGCTCGGCTCCGTAGAGTTTGAGATACTGCGCTGCGGTCGATTCGAGCACCACCCAGACGACATTTTTCCCCCGGGCGATGGCGCGCAGCGATCGCAGATCGGTGGCAGGGCCGGTAGCGACGAGCGGCTCCAACTCCAGCGCATCGGTGTGCGAGCCAACGATCTGTCGCAGTGCAGTCGAGGCGAAGGCCCACAGCGCGTTGCGATGCAAACCGGCACTCTCCAGGTGGGCGGTCGCCAGAGGACCGAGCGCGAGTACCGGAGCCGCCAGGACTGAGAGAGCAACCAGTAGCCGCCGCCGTGGCGCTGTCACAAATCGCGGCAGGAACGCTGCCAGCGCGGCCACCGCCAGGACCGATACGATATTCTGCGCAGTGAAGTAGATGCGGATGGAGTCGGCCAGGGCGGCGCCGGCGTGGGTGAGGATGGGATAGGTAAGCGGCGTCGAGAAGATGCGCGCCGCCGCAACATTGAAAGCAACGTAGCCGGCCACCACGCCGTAAAGTGACCACCCGAACCAGACAGCGAGACGGCCGAATCGGTGGAGGGTGAAGTCGCACACTCCCCAGATGATCAGCACCCACAGGTCCTGATAGAAAAAGGCGATCGGTGTCCACGGCGACCAGAGTGGCGCGGCCAGTCCGTCGAGTGAGCGCAGCGAAACGACACCGATCTTGGCGGCGATGAACACCAGGCCAAGGCACAGAGTGCGGCGCGCCCAGGTGCGATCCATTCGGTGAATTCTACCCCTGGAGGTTGACAAGTGCGGCGACGATCTGCATCGTCCGCTCGTGCCGGATACCTCGGTCTATTTCGTTTCGCTCGGCTGCCCGAAGAATCGCGTCGATAGCGAGGTGATGCTCGGCCTCTGCGACCAGTCGGGCCTCACGATTGCCAGCGTGCCCGAGGAGGCCGAGGTGATTGTGGTCAACACCTGCGGCTTCATCGGCGAAGCGAAGGAGGAGTCGGTCGATACCATCCTCGAGATGGCGCGCTACAAGCAGTCGGGGCGCTGCCGCCGCCTGGTGGTCACCGGCTGTCTGTCGCAGCGCTACGCGGGGGATCTACAGAAGGAGCTGCCCGAAATCGATGTCCTCATGGGGTCGAGTGAAGTGGGCGAGATCGTCGCGGCGGTGAGCGGGCAGGTGGGGGCGGTGAAGGTCGCGGAGGTGCCGAGCTATCTTTATGACCACGCGAGCCCGCGCCTCGGCGGTGCGCGCCACAGCGTCTACGTGAAGATCGCCGAAGGGTGCGACCGTCCCTGTAGCTTCTGCATCATTCCGAAACTGCGCGGGCCGCAACGCTCGCGTTCGCTCGACTCGGTAGTCGCCGAAGCGCAGGGACTGGCGGCGCAGGGCGCGGTCGAAATCAATCTGGTGGCACAAGATCTCACCACTTATGGCACCGATCTCGATGACTCGGCGGCGACGCTGCCCGAACTGCTCCGGCGGCTCGGATCCGTCGAGGGGCTGCGCTGGATCCGGCTCCACTACGCCTATCCCACCGCGACCAGCGATGAGCTGCTCGAGGTGATCGCCACGCAGCCGCGCGTCGCCAAGTACCTCGATGTGCCGCTGCAGCACATCGACGACCAGGTGCTCAAGCTGATGCGGCGCGGTCACCTCGGTAAGACCGCGCGGTCGCTGGTCGAGCGGGCGCGTGCCCGGGTGCCGGATCTTACGCTGCGAACCACCCTGATCGTGGGCCATCCGGGCGAAACCGAGGAGGCCTTTGCGCGGCTGCGCGATTTTGTCGAGGAGTCGGAGTTCGACCGGCTGGGGGTTTTCACCTATTCAAAGGAGGAGGGGACCCACTCGGCTACGCTCGATACGGTCGAGGTTCCGGCCGAGACGGCGGAAGCGCGGCGACGCGAGCTGATGCGGCTCCAGCGGCGGATCTCCCAGCGCAAGATGAAGGCGCTCCGTGGCAGCGAGCTCGAGGTGCTGGTGGATGGACCTTCCTCGGAAAGCGAGTACCTTGCCGCAGGGCGTCATGCCGGCCAGGCGCCGGAGATCGACGGCCAAGTGTTTCTGGCGCTCGCCGATGGCGTTGCCGCGCTCTCCCCCGGCGATGTGGTGCGAGCCCGGGTCGATTCGTTCGCCGACTATGATTTGGCTGCGACGGCGCTCGAGGTGGTTGCGCGGGCACGAACCCGCCCTCGACGGCTGCACGTGCTACGGAGTTAGAGCGGCGGTCACCCGGATTGATCGGAAAATGGCGAAAGAGCGAGCCAGCGCCGCATCAATCCGGGTGATCGCCGCTCTAGCCATGGCCACTCGAGCAGCCATGCTGTCGATCGCAGGTTTCACAGTATTTCGCCTGGCCCCCCTCTTGCTTGGAACGAGGCGCGGGAGGAAACCATGCGTAAACCCAATCTGTCGGTGGTGCTGGTTGCATTGAGTCTGGTGAGTTCTTTTGCCCACGCTGGGGGAGCTAATCTTCGCAACGCTCGCAAGAAGGCGAAGCAATTGGCCACGGGATGGGTTACCCCGGGGAAGAACGTGATCCAGAGAATCAATCTAGGCAGTCGCGAAGTGCACTTCAAAGATGGCGATATCGGTCGGTATACCACGCACGTCAGCGAGTATTACCCGAGTGCGGGAGTCCGTAAGGAGCCGGATGGTATCGTTGAGATCACTAGCCCCAACCGCAGGGGAACTTCACTTCAGGGGGCCAATACGACTCGCAGGTTTGAGACCTACCAGGGCAAAGTGACCTACATGGGGGCTCAGACCGCCTACAAGAACGGGACGCGATTG
This sequence comes from Myxococcales bacterium, assembly GCA_023248875.1. GTDB lineage: Bacteria > Myxococcota_A > Polyangia > Palsa-1104 > SHYY01 > JAHFDT01. The sequence continues at coordinate 36,321 of JAHFDT010000005.1, forward strand.
AGCACTTTGGGCCAGGATCGGCATGGGATAGAGCGAGAGGGGAAAGGTCCGAGCTTCCCCACGTCGCATCAACCGCGCCTCGCCAACGGCCGTTGGGGCGGGAATGTGCCACAGCCGGCGCAGTAGGCGCAGACGGTAGGCAACTCGGGAGGAAACGATGAGTCCAACCATTCTGTCGGCGATTCTGGTGGCGTTGAGCCTGGTAAGCGGGGTCGCGCATGCCCGGGGTGCTCACTATCGCGATGCCCTCAAGAAGGCCAACCTTCTGGCTGCCGGACGCATTCGACCGGGGACGAAGGGCATCCGGGAGATCCGTTTCGATCGGCCTGGCGAAGTGGTGTTCACGAACGGTGATATCGGTCGATTTTCACCGCATCAGAAGAAGTATTCCAACGATGAGCCGGAGGCCTATATCGAGATCATCAAGAGCAAGGGCAAGGGGGCTGAAACGACCCGTTTCTTTCAAACACACGGCGGAAAAGCGACCTACAATTGGACCTCGGCCCATTTTAAGAACGGCGCCTCGTTTGGGAACTCCTTTCGGCGTACTCTTGAGCGAGAAGGTGCCGGTCACGCTTGGAAATCGAAGCAGCAGCGCCTTCCGAACGGCCGATTTGGCGCTCGCGTCGCGCCGCCGGTCGCGCCGCCGGTCGCGCCGCCGGTGCCGCTGGAAGGGCAGCCTTGATCCCACTGCGCTACCTGATCTTACTGATGCTGCTGACGGCGAGCAGCTCGCAGGCCGTGCCCCCCACGCTCGGTCCGCTGGCCAAGGCCTACGCCGACAAGCACGGACTACCCGTGCGGGTGGTCAAGCGCGATCTCGGAACCCGGGAGATCGAGCGCCACTTCGTTCCGGTATTGCCGACCACGCACGACGATTTTATTGCAAACTTTCAGACCGGTAATGGTGCGGTGATCTGGCGCACCAACCAGACTGACAAGACCCATGGCCTGGTCAGCATGAAGCCAGGCAGCATGATTTCGCATTCGAATCGCAACGGACCGACTCCCGAGTACGGGAACGTGATGGGTCATGAAAACGGTGGCACGTATCTGACCCTGGCACTCAGCCAGGAGCAGATCGGCCATTTTGAGCAGTTCCTCGATCGCCACATTGCCGCGGCAGGAACGGTCAGAGACGGCCACGGGCGAAGTCATACGCCTTGGGCGGGGCAGGCAGCCTTCGGTAGGGAGAACAACGGGACAGTTCATGGCGGCTGCATGTGGTGGTTCGTGCATGCGCAAGTCGCACCCAATCTAAATCTCGCTACGGCGATGGGCGTACGGCGCGCCAAGGGGGCGGAGGTGCTGGGCCCGCGCTTCATCCATTCGGGCAATGAGCATGTGGGACCGATCGGAATTGCGGTGCCCTCGCTGGAGGTCTTCAACAAGATGACTGACGACGAGCTGCTCGGCCCCGAGCCGGCCGGTGGTGCAGCGGAGCAAGTGAAGATTCTATAACGAGTGACCCCCTGCTTTTTGTTGCGCGGCGTGACGGAGCTCGTGACCCGTCGGCCCTTCGCCCAACGCGGTGCGCCGCTTCTCACCATGGCCGGGCCCGAGGACATCGCGCAGGTAGGGCGCGTACTGGAAGGTGTCGGAATGGTCCTTGGTGTGACAGCTTTTGCAGTCGTTATCGCTCGGCATCTTTAGCCGCATCTTTTGGGGCCGCTCCACATGCTGCGAGCCTGGCCCGTGGCAGACTTCGCACTGCACGTCGGTGAGCCCATCGACGTGCGCCATGGCGCTGCCGCCGCGCTGACCATAGCCGGTGATGTGGCAGCCGATGCAGTCGAAGCTCCACTGCTTGTTGACCTGCACGAGCTCGTTCCATGCGCGCGCATGGACGGTGGTTTTCCAAAAGTTCACGGCTTCGTCGTGGCAGAGCTCACACTGTTCGAGGCCGACGTAGTGGGCTGCGCCCGGTGCCGCCGCCGGCACGGCCATTTTTTCCCCCGCCGTGCGATTCGCCTCTCCCACTGCCGCGTCGAGCACTTTCATCGCGGCGGCGATTTGCGGGTCGCGCGGCAGAGTATGCCTAATCGGCATCAGCTCGGCGATGGCATACGATCCCGAAGGAGTCGGAGTGGGCGCGGCGAGCGCGGCTGCGAGCTCAGCGCGCTGCCGCCGCTTGGTCGCCACGAAGGCCGGCTCTGCCGTCGGGTCCTTCTCGAGTTGCGCGATTTCATTATCGAGCACAGCAATTTTTTGCTGAGTGCGGGCCCGCTCTCTTGCGCGGTCCGTCTCACTCGCCACCAGCCGGGTGGAAAGAGTGCCATTCGCCATGTGCAGCACGATGCGCACGATGCGTTGCCCCTCTTCGGCCGGCTGCACGATCAACGTTTCTCCGAGCTGCTCGGGCGCACCCCCTTCGCCCACCTCCTTGCCCACCACTAGAATCGAAATGCCCGGCGTCGATCGAGCGATTTGGCGCGCGGTCGCACGGTCGACCTGCGCCAGAGCGACGATAAGATCCGCGCCTTGCGACCGAAGCCCGGCCACGACCGGAGCAGGAGCCGCACCCAGCCGGAGGAGGCCAATTTTAAGTCCGTCGATCGTTCGCACCTCCGGCTGCACGAGATCATCGCCCAGCACCGCGCCGAGATCGCGAAAGGTGCGTTCGAGAAAATGTGCTTTCAGCTGCGCCTGCGCTTCGGCCGCCTCGGGAATCGGCTGGTTCGTCCGTCGCAACCCTCCCGCATCGACCAGTAGTGCCGGTCCGCGCCGCTGCGCCTGCTGGAAGAGGCCACCGATGCGCGCCACATCGCCGAGGGGATCGCTCTGGCAACCACACGGCTCGGGCGTGCCATGGATCTCCGCAGTCGCCAGTAGGGTCACAATTCTCTCCGGCGACGCCTTGGGGCGACAGCCCGCTACCAGCAGGAGCGCGAGGACCAACCGGCACATGGCCATCTTCCGCTGCAAGGTATTCTACAGCCCCATTGCAGCGGCCAGGTGGATGGGGCAGAGGGCGGTCGCATCTCCTGTGGCGCGCGCCTTTTGGCAATCAGCACACGCTTCTGCTGCCACATAGGTATCCCCGGTCCGCTCCGTCTGCAGCAAATCGCGCAGCGGCTGCTCCCGGTTACGGACCGACGGGTCCCAACCTGGTTTGGCTTTCAGTCGACGGAGCCCTTCGGCGATCGTGCGATCTTTTTCGCGCCGACTAGTCATCTATCGAATGCGTTGTCGAAAATCCGCAATCGTTCGTTCGAGCCCTATCTCCAGAGCTACGGCGGGGCGCCAGTCCAGCACCGCGATCGCTCGGCGGATATCGGGCTTGCGGCGCATCGGATCGTCGACCGGCAGCGGTTCGAAGACCAGCTCCGATTCGGATCCGACCAGCGCACGAATCGCTTCCGCCAGTTCGCGGATGGTCGACTCGACCGGGTTGCCAAGATTGATCGGGTCCGAAAAGCCCGACTCCATGAGCCGCACGAAGCCCTCGATGAGATCATCGACGTAGCAGAAGGAGCGCGTCTGTTTGCCCTCGCCGAAGAGCGTGATCGGCCGGCTCCGCAGGCATTGCACGATAAAATTCGAAACCACTCGTCCGTCGTTCTCCAGCATGCGCGGGCCGTAGGTGTTGAAGATGCGCGGGATGCGGACCTCCACGCCGTATTGGCGTGCGTAGGAGACCGCCAGCGCTTCAGCGCAGCGCTTGCCCTCGTCGTAGCAGGCCCGCGGCCCGATGGGATTCACATTTCCCCAGTAGGACTCCTCCTGCGGATGGGTGAGTGGATCGCCATAGACCTCGCTGGTGGAGGCGATGAGAATGCGTGCGTGCACCTCGCGTGCGAGATCGAGCATGTGCAGCGTGCCCTGGACGCAGGTGTTGATGGTGCGCACTGGATTGCGCTGGTAGTGGATCGGCGAAGCGGGGCAGGCGAGGTGGAAGATCTCGTCCACTTCGACGGTGATCGGATCGCAAACATCGTGGCGTACCAGCTCGAAGGAGCGATGGTCGAGCAGAGGCGCGATGTTTTCGCGCCGGCCGGTGAAGAAGTTATCGAGACAAATGACCTCGTGGCCGGCGGCGATCAGGCGCTCGCAGAGATGCGATCCCAAGAAGCCGGCGCCCCCTGTGACGAGAATTCGGCGGCTCATCCGAGTGGGATAGTAGCACACAGGCGGTTGACAAGCGCGGTGCGCTATTGGTTTGATCGTTTGATATGGCAGAGCCCTTGCTCACGGTGGCCAACGATCTCTACGGGTTGGTCACCGCTCTCGATCCATTGCCGGCGCCGGGATCAACCGCTGCGGCCCAGATCGAGCGCCGTGCTCGCGAGCTCTTGGCAGCTGTTCAGCGCCCCGGTGAACCGCTTGCCAGCGGACGAGAGCGCATGGTTCAGGCGCTGGAACGGGTAGCGCAGAATCTACGTGTGCTATTGCAGAACTTGCCCAGCGCGCCCGACCTCAAGGGGCTGCGAGAGGCGCGCTCTCGACTGATGGATAGCTACGAACATTTTCTGAACAGTCTACGGGCGGTGGAGCCGCTCACTGAGTCGGCACTGCCCGCTTCGCTTCGACCGCGCAACTATGTTCGCAATGGCTTTCATGTGCTCAATGCGCTTACCGGAGTGGCCCTCTACCAGTGGGTGTTCGATCGGCACGGTTGTCTGCTGGTTCTCATCGCCGTGCTGGCCGTCTATGCAACGCTCGACATCACGCGGCGCCTGTGGCCACGCTGGAATGAGATCCTGTTTGATTCCGTCTTCAAACAGATCACCCGACCCCGCGAGCGCCACCAGATTCCGGCGGCGAGCTGGTACGCGCTGGCCACGTTTCTTGTGGTGCTGACTTCGCAGCAGACCACTGCGCAGCTGGCGGTCCTGGTGCTGGGCATCGGTGACCCAGCAGCCTCGCTGGTGGGGCGGAAGTGGGGACGCCGTAAACTCTGGCGCCGCAAGAGCCTGGTGGGCACCGGCGCTTTTGCCATCGCCAGCTTCTTAGCGGCGGCGATTTTTCTCACGACGCTGAAGGCGCTCCCCTGGGGAAGGCTCCTGCCGATGGCGACCGTGGCTTCGGTGGCGGGTGCAGCCGCTGAGGTGGTGAGCGACGATCGGTTGGACGATAACTTCACCGTGCCGATCACAGTCGCCGCAGCGCTGGGGTTGTTTACTTAGGAGAACTTACTGAATCGGCACTGTCACCGGCACATTCACCGACTCGGCGCTCCACTGGAAATTATCGATCAAGACCGATGAATCGAGGATGTGATCTCCCTCGTCGAAGATGATGTAGTGCAGCGTCACCTCTTCGCCCGGTGTCACCGGCGAGGTCGTGGTGAGCCAGCCCGTTGAACCACCGGGAGTGCCACCGCCAAAGCCGCCCACGGGATCTTCGAAGCCGGTGCCGTTGATCCCCGAGACGGGCATCGTGCAGTGCTGCGTCTGCTTCTTGGAATTGTCGTTGGTACACACGGTGAAGAAGCCGTTGTTGATCGTCACTGGGTTCTTCTGCATATCGAACGCAATGTTGGTGGGCATGGCGAACTCGTTGGCCGACTCCTGGAGCACCAGGAACTCATCATTGTACTCGGTGCAAACGAACTCAGGATATTCCGCCGAGAAGAATTGAAAGTCGAAGGAGAACGAGTTGGCGTTACTGGGCGCTTTGAGCTTCACCACCAGCTCCGTGTAGTCGTTCACCTCCGCGGGCTGTGTGGACGAGCAATCGGGCGAGGCAGGGAGGTCGGGGAGCGGGTTGGCGTAGACGTTGTTGTCCCCGAAATCGGTGCCCGGGTTGTTCTTCTCGTCGTTCAAATAGTTGGGGTCGCTCTTATCCGCTGCAGTACCGCTTGAGAGCAGCGCCATGCCCTTCCCATAGCGCGCGTGAATCACGCCAAACTTGGGCACCGCCTTGCGGGCCCGCTTGTCCGAGGGGCCGACCAGCTGGGCACCCTTGAAGAAGCGGGGATCGCACTGGTCGAACGCCGCCGCGAGCGCGGTCGCATCGCGCATTCCCGCTACCGCCAGGTCGCACGCCGACTCGACCACGCCCGGCATACCGTTGCACGCGTAGTCGACGGGGTCATTGGCGATCTGAATCGCTCCCGGGTTGATCGCCCTGTTGCAGTCGTTACAGTCCCCCTGCGCGGGCGTGTAGCCGTCGAGATCCTGGTCCCCGTCCGGATCGGTGGCGGTGCAGTCCTTGTCCTTGACAGCGGGATCCATGCCGCCCCCCGCTCCCGGTCCGCCGCCTTTGGGGCGTGAGATGCGGCCACAGCCCACCCCGAACACCACTAGCGCAGCGCACAATAACCTCGATCGCATGATCCACCTCCCAGGCAGCAACTAACCCATTTGGGGCCGATAGTCGAGCCCCCAAGTAGCCTGCCGCTATTGAATGGGAATCGTCACCGGCTTGTCGATCGAGGTGGCGCTCCACTGGAAGTTGTCGATCAAAGCCGACGAGTCGAGGATGTGGTCGCCCTCGTCGAAGACGATGAAATGCAGCGTGATGTCCTCTCCCGGAGTGACCGGCGAGGTCGTCGTGAGCCACCCCGTCGAGCCGCCGGGAGTGCTGTTTCCATCCTCAAAGCCCGTACCGTTGATGCCCGACACCGGCATGGTGCAGTGCTGGGTCTGGGGCTTGGAGTCGTCATTGGTGCAAACGGTGAAGAAGCCGCTGTTGACCGTCACGGGATTCTTCTGCATATCGAAGGCGATGTTGGTGGGTTTGGCAAACTCGTTGGCCGATTCCTGGAGCACCAGGAACTCGTCGTTGAACTGGGTGCACACGTAGACCGGGTATTCCCGCGAGAAGAATTGAAAGTCGAACGAGAAGGAGTTGGCGTTGGTAGGCGCCTTCAGCTTCACCAGTAGTTCGGTGTAGTCGTTGACCTCTGTCGGCTGCGACGCCATCGAGCAGTCGGGGGCAGCCAGCAAATCGGGCGCCGGATTGCTGTAGGTGTTGGTGTAGTTCAGGGTAGTCGACACGCCCGACACGAAGTCGGGATCGCTCTTATCCGCGGCAATGCCGCTCGAAATCAGCGCCATCGTTTGACCCGAGCGGGTCTTGACTACGCCATACTTGCGTACCGCCTTCCGGGCCCTGGGATCCGAGGGGCCGACCAGCATCGCCCCTTTGAAGAAGCGCGGATCGCACTGATCGAAGGCCGACACCAGCGAAGTGGCGTCGCGCATGCCCGAGACCGTCAGATCGCAGGAGGTTTGCACCACCCCGGGGGTGCCATCGCAGGCATAATCGACCGGATCGTTGGCGATCTGAATGGCCCCTGGATTGATCGCCTTGTTGCAGTCGTCACAGTCCCCCTGCGCCGGTGTGTAGCCGTCGAGGTCCTGATCGCCGTCGGGATCGCCGCCCATCGCCCGGCACTCCGGCGGGGCGTTGGGGGGGGCGCCTGCGTCGGGGGACATCGCCCCCTTATTGGCCTTCGGTAGGCGGCCTGGACCGCAGCCCAGGCCGAAGAGAACCAGCGACGTCGCGAGCAGGGTCTGACGCATCGGGACCTCCACTAGGATAGCCGCCACGAAGTGCAAGCGGCACGCCACTGCCCCCCATTGCCTCTCGGGCGCGCCTCCTGGACCGACCCGTATATCCCAGTGGCTTCCAGGGCAGCCAGGCAACTCGCTTGGCCCATCATTATCATAGTGACACGCGGTTTCACGAGTGTCGCAACTATAACTTGGCGACAGCGTTCCGCAGCTGCTCGGCAGCCTGGGTCGTGAGGAGATCCCCATGGCAGGGAAGAATCCGCAGTAGGTTGGGGAGTTGGGTCAAGCGCTCCAGGTGGGTGCGCAAGGCTGCCCGGTCTTTCACAAACAGCAGCCGCGCTACGGGCGGCACCTTGAGCCCGCCGCCAAAACCTAACAGACGCAGCAGGAGATGCAGCTTCCGCGAGGGGTTGTTCTGGAGGAGATCGCAGAACAGCAAACTCACCCGCTGGTCGACGCCGCTCCGCACGATCACCACCGGCTCGCCGCTCTTGGCGCCGCTCAGCGACTCGACGGTGACCGCGGGATCGATCGGCAGGTTTTCGAAGGTCCCCTCGAGCTCCAGTCGGCGGCGCAATTTGGCTTCGCACGGGCGAGGTCCATAGATCTTGACCCCCAGCCGATCGCGAAACGGCTGCGCATCGATCGCGTGCTGGTCGTGGCCCACGAGCAGAATCGACGGCTGGCCCCAGGCCAGCACCTCGTTGAGCGCGGTCTCTTCGAGGGGGACCGCATGGTAGAAGAGTAGCCGGCCATCGCCGAGCTTGACGATCGCCATCCGTCGCTGGATCGGCGCTCCGGGCACGTCGCCGCAGACCGTCCAGAGGTTGTCGTCGATCTTCTCGATGGCACCGTGCCGCGTCACGATCCAGGGGCGTTTTTTGGGAACCACGGACACCTCCATGACACAGTGCATCATATCATGAAGCTTGACCCTCTGCCCAGTCGGCGCTTAGTTTCCGCCCCATGCGCTGGCTACCCTTGTCGCTCCTGCTATGGGGGGGCTGCACTGCTCCACCCGTCGCACCCAAATCTCCCCTCGGGACGGTGCCTGCTTTTGCGCAGCGGCCGGGCGACCCCCAAAAGGGTTGGGAGACACTGACCCGCTATCCCTATGTGACCTGCGGTGTGCCGCGCTCGGCCTACGACCAGGCTTTTCCGCCCGCCCCCGAGGAGGATCGCATCGCGGAGCGAAGCGGTGAGAGCACCGATTTGCCCTACAACCGGACCGGCTTCAAAGTAGCCGTGCTAAAGTCCGCTCCGTGTTGAGCCAGAAGCGCACCGAACCGAGCGGCGCCCCCTTGGAGCTGCTGGCGCCGTTCGAACGCACGGCCTTCCGGCTGATGGACCTGCTGTTTCGTCGGGCGCGACCGGTGACTGAATTGTGGCTACGCACCGTGGGTGCGGCTTGGATGACGCTCGGCTCACGCCGTCTCGTCGAAGCCCATGGCCTCGAGCGGCTGTCCGGACTCACGTCGAAAGATCCCATTCTATTGGTCGCCAACCACCGCAGCTTTTTCGACCTCTACATGCTGATGCTGACGCTGCACCGCCGCACCGAGCTGCGTCAGCCGGTGATGTGCCCGGTGCGAGCTGACTACTTTTATCAAAACCCGGTGGGCGTGCTGGTCAATCTCCTCATCGGTGGCGGGCGGATGTTTCCCCCCTTTTTCCGAGAACCACACAAGGGTGAGTTCAATAAGTGGGCGCTCGGGCGCGTGGCCGATACGCTCCGGCGTGGCGGCGTGATGGTGGGTTTCCACCCCGAAGGGACGCGCAACAAGGGCCCCGATCCCTATACGCCGCTGCCGGCGCAGCCCGGCGCGGGCAAGCTGATCATGGAGAGCTGGCCGATCGTGGTACCGGCCTTCATTCAAGGGTTGTCCAACAATTTTCTCGGCGATATCCGGGCCAACTTCACGGGTGACCGACGCGCCATCGCTATCTTCGGGACTCCGATCGATCTGACGGAGTTTCGCGCGATGTCGAATCGGCTCGCCACCCACAAGCGGATCGCCGACCGGCTGCTCGAGACGATCTATGCACTGTCGCACGAGGAGCGGGCGGTGCGCAAAATGAGAGGAACCGATGGATGAGAAGCGATTGAAACGTGTTTCAGTATTGGGTGCAGGTGTGATGGGCAGTGGCATTGCCGCGCATCTGGCGGGAGCGGGCCTCGAGGTCCAGCTCTTCGATATCGTTCCGCCGAGCGGTGGCGCCGATCGCAATGCCTTTGCCCGAGGGGGGCTCGAACGGGCGATCAAGGCCAAACCCGCGGCTTTTTTTAGCGCCCGTGATGCGGAGCGTATCACCGTCGGCAACTTCGACGATGATCTGGCCAAGGTGAAAGACAGCGACCTTGTGATCGAGGTCGTCAAAGAAGATCTTGCGGTCAAGCGCGCGCTGTTTGCTCGACTCGAACCGCTGGTTGCCCCCGAGGCGATCGTCACGTCCAACACGTCGGGGCTGCCGATTCGACTGCTGATGGAGGGGCGCAGCGCCGCATTCCGGCAACGCTTCCTCGTCACCCACTTCTTCAATCCGCCGCGCTATATGAAGCTGCTCGAACTGGTAGCCGGCGAGGCGACCGATCCCGCGGTATTGGCCCGCGTTGCCCATTTTGCCGAGGAGGTGCTGGGCAAGGGGGTGGTCTTTGGCCACGATACGCCCAATTTTGTCGCCAACCGAATTGGCGCCTTTTCGATGATGTATCTCATGCACGAGGCGCTCGGTGGCGGCTTTACCGTCGAGGAGATCGATGCAATCTTCGGCGTGCCGATGGGGCGACCCAAGTCGGCTGTATTTCGCACTGCCGACATGGTCGGCCTCGACGTTTTGTGCGATGTGGCACGCAACTGCTACGCGAATCTGCCCAACGATGAGATGCGCGACCGCTTCCAGCTGCCGGCACCGGTGGAACGGATGATGGAACGCAGGCTGCTCGGGGACAAGACCGGCGGAGGCTTCTACAAGAAGACCAAAGAGGGGCTGCTGGCGATCGATCTGGTGAGCGGGGAATATCGTCCGCAGGCCAAGGCCAAGTTCGCCGCGGTGTCGGCCGCCAAGAACGCGGGGGATGCGGCGCAGCGCACGCGGGCGCTGCTCAGCGGCAATGACCGTGCCGCGGAGCTGGCTTGGAAGGTGACCGCGGCGACGCTGGCCTACTCGTCGCGGCGGATTGGCGAGATCGCGGATGATGTCGTCAACATCGATCGCGCGTTGCGCTGGGGCTTCAACTGGGAGCTTGGCCCGTTTGAGCTGTGGGACGCCCTCGGGGTGCAGGCGACAGTGGAGCGGATGACCAAAGCGGGCTTTGCGCCGGCCGATTGGGTAAAGGACGTGCGGCACTTTTACGCTGGTACCGCGGCGGCCCCCAGCTATTTTGATATTCTGTCGCGTGTGGAAAAGCCGGTGCCGAGTTCGCCACGCGCTGTCACGCTGGCCGGGCTTCGCTCTACCCATGAGATCGCACGCAACGATGGTGCGTCGCTGATCGATCTGGGCGATGGAATTGCTTGCCTCGAGCTGCACACCAAGATGAACGCCATCGACGCCGATGTGATCAAGATGATGGATCAGGCGATCGCGCGGGCCGAGCGCGATTTCGTCGGGCTGGTGGTCGGCAATCAGGCCAGCGACGCTTTTTCCGCGGGCGCCAATATCTTCGTGGTGCTGGTGGCTGCGGGGCAAAAGGACTGGGCTGCGATCGAACGGGCCGCCAAGGAGCTCCAGGATGCTTGCCTGCGGATGCGCTACGCCGATGTGCCGGTGGTGACCGCACCGTTTGGGTTAACGCTCGGGGGCGGTGCAGAGATCGCGATGCAGGGCGCCTTTGCGCGCGCGCACACCGAGCTCTACATGGGGCTCGTCGAGGCGGGCGTGGGCCTAATTCCGGCTGGCGGCGGCTGCAAGGAGCTGCTGGCGCGTGCCCTCGGATCCCTGCCAGATGCCATCGACCCCTTCCCCTTCGTACAGCAGATTTTCATGACTGTCGCGCTGGGCAAGGTCTCGATGTCGGCGGAGGAGGCGCGTGGCTACGGATTCCTGCGCGAGAGTGATCCGGTAACGCTCAACCGCGACCACCTCCTCTACGAGGCCAAGCAGACTGCCCTCGGGTTGGCCCGTGCAGGATATCGCAAACCGCGACCGCGTACCTTCCGGCTACCAGGTGAGAGTGGCTACGCCACCTTGCGCTCGGCGCTGCAACAGATGCGGGCGGCACACCAGATCAGCGACCACGATGTGGTGGTGGGGTCCAAGCTGGCCTGGGTGTTGTGCGGCGGACGGGTTTCACCGATGGTGCGAGTGACCGAGCAGCATGTGCTCGATCTCGAGAGGGAGGCGTTCGTCTCCCTCTGCGGCGAGCCCAAGACGCAGGAGCGCATGCAGTACATGTTGATGAATAACAAACCGCTGAGAAACTGATGGCCGACAGGCACCTGGAGACGGAGTCGGTATCGGTGTCGGTGTCGGAGACGGTATCGGAGACGGTGTCGGAGTCGGTGTCGGAGACGGAGACGGAGACGGAGTCGGAGTCGGTGTCGGTGTCGGAGCCGGAGACGGAGTCGGAGTCGGTGTCGGTGTCGGAGTCGGTGTCGGAGCCGGTATCGGTGTCGGAGTCGGTATCGGAGTTGGACAATGTTCCATGTAGCTTATGAATTCAAAGTGAAGGCAGGTTGTGAGGCGCCGTTTATTGAGGCTTGGCGTGCAGTGACCTTGGCTTTCCGACGCTACCGGGGCGCGCTGGGCTCCCGTTTGCATCGGGCGGAGGATGGCACCTATGTCGCCTATGCACAGTGGCCGTCCGAGGAATCCTACGGACAGGCGAGCGTGCTCCCGGAAGAGGTCGTGGTGGCACAGCGGCAATTGCGCGAGAGTTGTGATGAGATCATTACTTGGAAGAAGATGTCGGTAGTCGACGATCTACTCGTACAGGAGAGTGCGTGATGCGCGATGTGGCGATTGTGGAGGGCGTTCGAACGCCGTTTGGGCGAGCGCTCAAAGGATCACTCAAGGACACGCGGCCCGATACCTTGGCGGCACGGGTGATCCGCGAAGCGGTGGCGCGCGCCAAGATCGATCCAGCAACGGTCGAGGATGTGGTGCTCGGCTGCGCGATGCCGGAGGGGGAGCAGGGGCTCAACATCGCGCGGGTGGCGGCGCTGGCTGCCGGGCTGCCGGTGGAGACGCCGGCGATGACGATCAATCGCTTTTGCTCCTCGGGGCTGCAGTCGATGGTCAATATCGGCGATCGCATCGCCGTCGGAGCGATCGAGGTGGGCGTTGCCGGCGGTGTCGAATCGATGTCGATGATTCCCATGACCGGTAACAAACCGTCGCTCAATCCGCAGCTCGTGGAGGAGCGGCCGGAGATCTTTACGCCGATGGGCGTGACCGCAGAAAATGTGGCGCGCCGTTTCGAAATTTCGCGTGCGGCGCAGGATGAGTTTGCGCTACGATCGCATTTGCTCACGGTGGCGGCCCAAGCTGCGGGTAGGTTTGATGCCGAGATACTGGCGATCGAAACCACGCTCCTCGAGGGCACTGCGTCGCGCCCGGTGAGCCTCAAGCGCGACGAGCTACCCCGCGCCGATACCACTTTGGAAAAGCTCGCGCAGCTTAGGCCCTCCTTCGATCCCACCGGGACGGTTACGGCGGGTAATTCGTCGCCACTGACCGACGGCGCGGCTGCGGTGGTGCTGATGAGTGCTGAGAGTGCACGTGCTATGGGTGCGAAGCCGCTCGGTTACTTGCGCCATTTCGCAGTCGCGGGCGTGCCGCCCGACATCATGGGCATCGGCCCGGTGCCAGCCGTTCGCAAAGTTCTGGCGCGCGCGGGAATGAAGATCGAGCAGATCGATCTGTTCGAACTGAACGAAGCGTTCGCGGCTCAATCGCTCTATTGCATCCGAGAGCTGGGACTCGCTTCCGAGAAGGTGAATGTTAACGGCGGCGCCATCGCGATCGGCCATCCACTAGGCGTCTCGGGCACTCGGCTGGCCCTGACGATCTTGCACGAACTCCGTCGGCGCGGCGACAAGTTTGGCATCGTGACCATGTGCATTGGCGGCGGTATGGGGGCAGCCGCGATCCTTGAAGCGGCCTAGCACTACTGCGTCACTTTCTCCCATCTCCATCGCTGCTGCGGGCCCCGTCCGCTTCCTCGCTCCTCGGTCGGTTACGACCAGTAGCCTTCCTCGTCGCTCGTCGCGACCGGGTCTCCTCGTGACGCAACGGCTCG